>NZ_VFUX01000042.1:0-49505 GCF_006441275.1 Mesorhizobium sp. B2-4-17
TCCAGCAGACATGATGAATCAGATATTCTCGCCGATGGGAATCCCTCGCGATTCCGTCAGGTCAGATTATGCTCTAGAGCCCGAAAGAGAAAACCCAAGGGTTGGTTTCGTACCCCAGGCGCGGCTTGGGCTTGCTTGTGTCGGTCTGTGATGAAATGGCGGTGCCGGTTGCCGTACAATCCAATTTTGCTGCCTTTACCGCCTTGATCGACAGACCAGCACATGCATTGGCAGTGACCTTCGCCTTCTTTTCGTGCGCCACGGCGGCACTTGACGCGGCAAGGACAATAGCCGCGCACGCGATAGCAGTTTTCATTAAAATCTCCTATTTTAGGAAAAACTAATGAAAAGTTAACGTAACGTCAGATAGGCGTCAACGGATAGATCGACCCCGGCGGTGCCATCAAGTCCGCGGTCGGTGCACGTGATTTCGGGAACCGAATTGTGCCCCACTCGGTACAACTCGACCCGAGAGCCCTTGGGGCCTCCCAAAGCTTCAGTGCGCCAGATGCGGAGGGGAGGCGGCCCGGCTGCCGGGGGTTTTTCCTTTGGGGGACCAGCAGCCGAGCCATGCCGGAGTTCCTCCCGGCTGATCTGATCATGCCCCTATATTAGCAAGAACGCAAATGCGATTTGGAATCTGAAATGAGCGCTCCGGGAGGCGCCAGCGCGCGCCAGAGGCTTCGGCGATGTAGGACAGCGGCGGCGGGAAACGCATACAGGCGGGGCTGCTACGCTTGCAAATCCGTAAGATAGGTCTTCATCGCCCGATGCGGCATACCAGCTTCCTCGAACGCGTCGCCATAGGCTACGAAGCCGAGCTTCTCGTAGAACGAGATCTTGTCCGCCTGGGACGTGAGATAAAAGCGGCTCTCGCCACGCGACCGCGCGATCTTCATCCCCGCCTGCATCATCCGCGAGGCAATGCCCTTGCCCCGTGCATGGCGCAGCACGGCGACACGGCCGAACTTGGCGTGTTCGGGCAGGAAGACAATCCGCAGCGTGCCGACGACATCGCCGCCGTCGATGGCGACAAGGTGGATGGCCTCGGCGTCATAGGCATCCCGTTCCACCGTCTCGGGCACGTTCTGTTCGACAATGAACACCTTGCGCCGGACTTCGAGTGCGAGGGCACCTAGGTCAGAGGCAATGGAGACGGGGAGGATCGTGAGATCGGACATGGTGAAGTTCAACCATTGGAACGCGAATACGATCGCAGCCGGGATTCGGGATCAGCCCGCGATAGCGGGCCTTAGAGCGATTCCAAAAGTCGATCGCGAACCAAGGACCAAGTTCGCTGCCATCTTGGCGGCAAACGCGCTGTACGGGCTTCCCTGCCTCTTCTGAGGGGTTTTCAAGGCGCTGGCAAGATCATCGAAAGCGATGCAGGTTGAACCACTGTTTTCCCTCGCAGACAATCAGTCATAGATGATCTGGCTGCGCGATCCGTCCAACGTCATGAAGCCGATGTGCCGCCGATCCTGATAGAACTCGCACGAGGCGACCGACCGATGGGGGGCATGCGCCTTGTTGCGGATTTCAAATTCGATCGTCACCTTCAGCGGATCAACTTGCTCCGTGACGCTGATGCGCCTGTAGCTCTCGTGACTCTCACCATGCAGTTCGAAAAACCGCAGAAAGTTCTCACACCGTGCGATCGGAGTCAGCGCCGGCTCCGAGGCTGCCGGCGAAAGCATCAATGCGTAGGCGCACAACGCGGCCAGGATCGCGGTCATTTCCTCAACCTAACGCCGGCGCCGCCGTCGACCATCTGTCCGTCTTCGAGGAAGATAACGCCCGCTTCACGGAGGGCGCGCTCCAGGACTTCCAGTGTGACGTTGCGGGGGGTAGACATTCCGGTCTCGAAATTCTGGAGCGTCGCAACGCCGACCTTGGCCGCGTCGGCGAGGTTCTGCTGCGTCCATGATACGAGCGCGCGAGCGGCGCGGCACTGCGTCATCAATTCGATCATCCCCTTCGATCACCCCCTAGACACCTTCGTGCAAGGCGTTGGTCGCGTCGAGGGGCTTTCGAAAAAACCTCTGTCGCGTTTCGCACTTCGCCAACCAGCGCGGTTTCGACGGCAGCCAGGAATGCGTCTGCGTTGCCAAGTTCATCGTGACGTTCGAAACGATGCTGGCGACGTCGGCGGCGACGGTAAAGCACACCGAGATCAGCGATGAAGAGTTTTTCGGCCCGACTGGCGGGGCGACAGTCAATTAACTCGAAGACCGGCTATTTTTTGGCCCGGCGACTTCGGCTTCCGGATCTTTTGCATTCAACGGAACGAGATGCCGGGAAGCCGGTTAACTGGATATGCCAATCAAGGTCAAAGAACCTCCGGCGAGGCCGGACCCGAAGAAGCCACCTGTCCGTCGTCCCGACGAGGAAGAATCGCCACAGCCCAAACATGTCGATCCACCGCCGCGAGATGTGCGAGAGGCACCAGTACCAAATCCCAACGGCGACAAGAAATCCTAAGCGTTCCGCAAGCGAAAAAGGGCCCGGCTGCTTCGGGGGATGCTATGTCTGTGGCGGAAAAGTCACGCAACTCGAATATCCAGCACTTCAACTGGCGCGAGCTTACTATCCAGCTAAGCGAGGCGTACCGTTGTCCGCGGGTAAAAGGGGACACTCCTCCCGAACTAGCGCCCGCTGCGGAATAAGGTGGCGGGCGTTTTCTTTACCCCGAAAAGGCCCGGCGGCCACCGGCTTGCCAGGCCTTTCTTGTGCTTTGCAGGCTTGCGAGCATCACTTATGCGATTGCTGGAAGCCGGCCACGTCGTATTGAGATACGCTCTTCGGGTTCTTTGAGTTCTGCGGCTGCTCGCCGGCATAGTGTGTTCCCGCATTCCCATCGGGATTGAAGGCAGAACCCGGGGCAGAGCTGGCGTGGCCAGGGGTGGTGCTACCTGTTTCAGAGGTGCCGATCGTTTGGCTGGGCTGACCAGTCGTGCCTGTTACGGTATGGACGTTGGCAGCCAAAGCCGTGCTGGCGGAGGCTATGAACAAGCCGGCGATCATTGGCGTGAGGAGATGCTTCACGGTGTTCTCCTTTGCGTTTCAGGAAGGCGCTCGGGGTTAAGAGCACCCGGCATGAAGCACGAACGCTTTTCGGGCCCGCTTTTATTCCGGTGGCTTCGGCTTCCGGGCCTTTTTTGTTGGATGATTCTCGGCCCATACTGGCCAAATCTTGGACAGAGGCCGGTAAAAATTCACTAAGTGCTTGATTTTGTGGTACGCCCAAGGGGAATCGAACCCCTGTTACCGCCGTGAAAGGGCGGTGTCCTGACCGCTAGACGATGGGCGCGCTCAGATGAAAGCGGCTTATACTGACGTTGCACGCAACCGGCAACCCGTCTGTGGCCGCTCGCGACAACTTTTTTCCGACCTGTCGAAGCGATCGATTTGCGCGGCCTTGACACCAGTTTCCGGCCGCTGCCCAACAAGACGACCGCGTTGATTTGCGAACTCTTTCAGACGATTGCGAGCCACTTCGACATTGGATCGCCCTGCAACACCAGATTCTGCTTGGTGTCCGGCTGGCCCACTCCGAAATCAGCCCTCGTCACCGCCGCTGCGCCTCCGGCAGCGCCAGTTCCAGTCGCGCTCGGGACCGACATCGACGTGAACCGATTCGGTGTGGCAGTAGGTGCCGACGCCGCCACGTCCGGGCATCGTCCTGATATAGCTCGCCAACTCCCATTTGGACACGCCGGGCACCTGGATGTCGGCGGCGGCGCAATACATGTGCAGCGAGTTCTTGGCGCCGTTGGCGCGACGGTTGCGGGCAGGGTCGCGATAGCCCGAGGTGACGACCATCTTGCGGCCGTAATGGCCTTCGATCGTCTTCAGTACCCGCACCAGAGACGGCTTCAGGCAGGCCACATCGACGCTTTCGTTCTGCCTCAGCAGCCCGTTGGGCGCCAGGCGCGCCATGCCGGCGGCGGACGCAACCTGATAGGAGCCGCCTTCGTCCTCGTTGAGGTCGACGTCGCTTTCATCGTCGAGGCCGGATTTGCGCTTGATCTCGAACAGGGCCGTCTGGCGCACGCCAGGCAGGGCGTCGCTCCCCGTGATGTGACCGGCTTCATCACCGGTCGAAGCCAAGTGTATCGGCTTTGCCGTGGAATCGGCCGAGGCCAAAGTGATGATCGGCTTTGCCGCCGCCGGCGCTGGTTTGGCCTGCGCGGCCGGCTGTTCGCCCGATCGCGTGTTGACCAGCGGAGCAGGCGTCGCCGAGGCAGGCGTGGCGCCAAACATCGAGGCCAGGAAGCCTCTTTTCTTCGGCGGCTCGGCTTGCGGCATTTCACCCGCGGGCAAATAGACCGGATTGTTCATCACCGGCGCCGCGGCGGCCTTTGCCGCCGTCACGGCGGCATCGGCGGCGGCGATCTTCTGCGCGACCGCGTCGGTCTGCTGCGCCGTCTGCGCCGGCTGCTGGAAGGCCTGTGGCGTTTGTCCCGCGATCGTTTGAGCGCCGGCCGGCGTTATCAGCGGAAAGGCGGCTTCGGGCTTGGTCATCGGCACGTAGGCGACCGTTTCGGGCAGCGCCGTGTCACCTTCGCTCATCACGGTCGTTTGCGTGGCCGTCATCTGCGATGACGAATCGGCGGTGGCGACCGGCTTACTGGTGGTTGCCGCGTGGATGTCCGAAGAGGAGGTATTGTAGCCAGGCATCACGACCGACATTGTCGGGTCGCCGGCCGATGTGCAGGAGGCCAGGAGCACGGAGCAGAGCGCTGCCACGACGGCGCGGCGGTCTCCCTTTGCGAGGCTCCATCCTGCTGATTTCAAAGTCAATTCCCCCTCGATGTCCGGTCGGTTTGTCCTTGGCGCAACGCCTGGGCATCGGCGTCAAGGCAACCTTTGTCTCCGATCCGGAAACGAGACCTGTGTCAAATCAGCAAGCCTGGAAGTATTTTTGCAGTAATCGCCTAATTACGGCCGCTTGATGGTTGACGACACCATTTCGCCCGCTTTTGACGGTCCGTCAACTCACCACACATTACAGTCCGTTACACACGCACCTTCACATAGGTGCCGGGAGCATCGCCCAAGGTTTTCATATGCTTGCCGGGTTTGCGGGCAGGCACGCGGGTGTTGTCCTTGGCCTCTATCCAGTTCTGCCAATGCGGCCACCAGGATCCGGGATGCTCGGTTGCGTTGGCTATCCATTGGGCGAAGTCACCAGTCGGCGCACCGCTGGTCCAGTACTGGTATTTGTTGGATGCGGGCGGATTGACGACGCCGGCGATATGGCCCGATCCCGCCATCACATACTCGACCTCGCCGCCGAAAAATTTCGAGCCGAGGAAGACGGACAGCGCCGGCGCGATGTGATCTTCCCTGGAGGCGAGGTTGTAGATCGGAATGGTGACATCGCCGAGCGAGACCGTGTGCCCCGCCAGTTCCATCGTGCCGCGCGACAGGTTGTTCTCGAGATAGCAATTGCGCAGGTAGAAGGAGTGGTTGGCCGCCGCCATGCGGGTCGAATCGGCGTTCCAGTAGAGCAGGTCGAAGGGCAGGGGTTCCTTGCCGCGCATGTAGTTGTTGACGACATAGGGCCAGATCAGGTCGCCGGACCGCAGCATGTTGAAGGCGGTCGCCATCTTGGTGCCGTCGAGATAGCCCTTTTCATTCATCGATTTTTCCACCGCCGCGACCTGTTCCTCGTCAACGAACACTTTCAGGTCGCCGGCATAGGTGAAGTCGACTTGCGTGGTGAAAAAGGTCGCCGACTTGATGCGGTCGTCGCCTTCCTTGGCCATCAGCGCCAATGCCGCCGCCAGCAGCGTGCCGCCGACGCAGTAGCCGATCGCGTTGACGTCCCGTTCGCCTATGGCTTTCTCGATCGTGTCGAGGCCGTATTGCAATCCTTCCCTGATGTAGGCTTCCCAGTTCTTGGCACCGTGACGCTCGTCCGGATTGATCCAGGAAATGACGAAGACGGTATGGCCCTGCTCGATTGCCCAGCGGATGAAGGATTTCTGCGCGTTGAGGTCGAGTATGTAGAACTTGTTGATCCACGGCGGGCAGATCAGCAGCGGGCGTTTCAGCACCGTCTCGGTTGCCGCCTCATACTGGATGATCTCCGCGACATCGCTGCGGCCGACGACCTTGCCGGGCGTGGTGGCGATGTTCTTGCCGATCTCGAAGGGAGAATAATCGGCCTGGCGCAGCTTCAGGTCGCCCTTGCCAGCGGCGATGTCCTCGGCCAGCATCTTCATGCCGCGCACCAGGTTCTCGCCGTTGGAGGCCACGGTTTCGCGAAACAGTTCCGGGTTGGTCAGAATGAAATTCGACGGCGAGATGGCGTTGGACACCTGCTTGACGTAGAAGCTCGCCTTGTGGCGGGTGTGCTCGTCCAGACCTTCGGCGTGCTCGACCAATTCGGACGCCCAGCGCGAGGTGACGAGATAGGCCTGCTTGAGGAAATCGAAGAAGGCGTTGCGGCCCCATTCCGGATCCTGGAACCGCTTGTCGCCGCGCTCGGGCTTGACGGCATCGTCGGGACTCTCGGCGTTGGGGTTGACGCGCTGGATGGCGTTCGCCCATACGGTCATATAGCCGGCGAACAGCCGCGTCTGCGCTTCGAGCGCGCGCTGCGGGTCGGCAAGCCAGTATTCGCTGAGCTTGGAGAACGTCTTGACCATGTCGACAACCGGTTCGGCGACGTGATCGCGCACTTCGCCGCGTTCGCGCGGCTCGGCCCAAGCGGACGCCGCCTTGCCGGCCTGCTCGACCATCCGCGCCATATTCAACGCGAAGCGCTCCGGATCCTTCACCAGATATTGCTCGACGGTCGAAGGCTCGTCATCTTCCGCTTGGCCCGAATCGGGTGTCTTGGACATGGTTCGCGGGGTTCCTCCCGAAGCGTTTTCTTGACATATTAACATGGGACATCCGGCAGGGTCCAATCTCGCTCTACCCCGGCTGCCAAGGAAACAATATGACGATTAATATTGGCGAGACTGTTTTTTTTGGTGCCGCACGCTTTTGCCGCATCGGCACGGCGGTGATCCTGCTGGGGGTTGCTGGGTGTTCGAGCACGAATACCAGCGGTCCGGTGCCGATGGCCGAGGATGCGGGCCCGAAGGATACCGGCACCTTTCCGAATCTGAACATCCCACCGAAAGTGGCGAACAAACAGTTCACCGAAGCCGAGAGGAATGCGAAACTCGCCGAACTGAAGGCCGACGAGAATGCACAAGCGCCCAAAGGGGGCGCCCCAAAGGTCACCAATCAGGCGACGCTGACGGATCTGGCCAAGCAGCATGGCCCTCAGACGCTGAAGCAGATCGAAGGCAAATGCGACCCCGCCCTCGACCCTACCTGCAAATGAGTATATAGCGCGCGCCCAACGCCCCCGAGTGTCTGGGCTCTTTCGATGTCTGGAACCGCCATGGAAGAATTTCACAAGGTCCGCCGCCTTCCGCCCTATGTTTTCGAGCAGGTCAACCGGCTCAAGGCCAGCGCCCGTTCGCGCGGCGCCGATATCATCGACCTCGGCATGGGCAATCCGGACCTGCCGACGCCCAAGGCCATCGTCGACAAATTGTGCGAAGTGGTGCGCGATCCGCGCACGCATCGCTATTCCTCCTCGCGCGGCATTCCGGGACTGCGCCGGGCCCAAGCGGCCTACTATCAGCGCCGCTTCGGCGTGAAGCTCGACCCCGACACGCAGGTGGTGGCCACGCTTGGCTCGAAGGAAGGCTTCGCCAACATGGCGCAGGCGATCACCGCGCCCGGCGACGTCATCCTGTGCCCCAATCCGACCTATCCGATCCATGCCTTCGGCTTCATCATGTCGGGCGGCGTCATCCGTTCGCTGCAGGTCGAGCCCGATGACGGCTTCATTCCGGCGGTCGAGCGGGGTATCCGCCATTCGATCCCGAAGCCGCTGGCGCTGATCCTCAACTATCCGTCGAACCCGACCGCGCTGGTCGCTTCGCTCGATTTCTACAAGGACGTGGTGGCATTCGCGAAAAAGAACGACATCATCATCCTGTCCGACCTCGCCTATTCGGAGATCTATTTCGACGGCAATCCGCCGCCTTCGGTGCTGCAGGTGCCGGGCGCCATCGATATCTGCGTCGAGTTCACCTCGATGTCGAAGACCTTCTCCATGCCTGGCTGGCGCATGGGCTTTGCCGTCGGCAACGAGCGGCTGATCTCGGCGCTGACCCGGGTGAAGTCCTATCTCGATTACGGCGCGTTCACGCCGATCCAGGTGGCGGCCGCACATGCGCTCAACGGCGACGGCGCCGACATCGCGGAGGTGCGTGAGGTCTACCACAAGCGCCGCGACGTGATGGTCGATGCCTTCGGCCGCGCCGGCTGGACCATTCCCGCCCCTGCGGCCTCGATGTTCGCCTGGGCGCCGATCCCCGAACCTTTCCGTCATCTCGGCTCGCTCGAATTCTCCAAGCTGCTCATCGAACACGCCGACGTGGCCGTGGCGCCCGGTGTCGGCTTCGGCGAACATGGCGACGATTTCGTACGCGTGGCGCTGGTGGAGAACGAGCACCGGATTCGACAGGCGGCGCGCAATATCAAGCGCTTCCTGTCGACCAGCGCCAAGCAGCCCAACAATGTGGTGCCGCTGTCCGCCCACCGGTAAGCCGTAAACAATTTCGATCTGACTTGAGGGACATCGCCTGCTATGGCTGAAGCACTGCGTGTTGGAATTGCCGGACTTGGCACGGTCGGTGCGTCGGTGGCGCGCGTGCTGCGCGACAAGGCAGCGGAACTGACCCGGCAATGCGGGCGCGACATCACCGTCACCGCGGTGTCGGCGCGCGACCGGAAGCGCGACCGCGGCGTCGATCTCTGTTCGGCGACATGGTTCGAAGACCCGGTCAAGATGGCGCAGACCGCCGACATCGACGTGTTCGTCGAGCTGATCGGTGGCGATGAGGGGCCGGCGCGCTCGTCGGTGAAGGCGGCGCTCGAAGCCGGCCGTCACGTCGTCACCGCCAACAAGGCGCTGCTCGCCAAACATGGCGTGGCGCTTGCCGAAATCGCCGAGAAGAAGGGTGTGCTGCTCAACTATGAGGCGGCGGTGGCAGGCGGCATTCCTGTCATCAAGGCGATGCGCGAGGCGATGGCCGGCAATTCGGTCACCCGCGTGTTCGGCATCCTCAACGGCACCTGCAACTATATCCTGACGCGCATGGAGGCCGAAGGCATCTCGTTCGACGCCTGCCTGAAGGACGCACAGCGGCTCGGCTACGCCGAAGCCGATCCGACCTTCGACATCGAGGGCCACGACACCGCGCACAAGCTGTCGATCCTGACCAGCCTTGCCTTCGGCACGAAGATCGCCGCCAACGACATCTACATGGAAGGCATTTCCAACATCACCCAGGCCGATATCCGGGCGGCGGGCGATCTCGGCTACCGGATCAAGCTGCTCGGCGTCGCGCAGCGCACCGAAAGCGGCATCGAGCAGCGCGTCCACCCGACCATGGTGCCGACTGCCTCCGTCATCGCGCAGGTGCATGGCGTCACCAATGCGGTGGCGATCGAGACCGACATCCTCGGCGAACTGTTGCTTTCAGGTCCCGGCGCTGGTGGCAATGCCACCGCCTCGGCCGTCATCGGCGACGTCGCCGACATCGCCAAGAGCCGCCCAGGCTTCCAGCACGGCCCTGTCTTCGGCCGGCCGGCGAAGGAGCTGAAACCCTACAAGAAAGCGCAGATGCGCAGCCATGAGGGCGGCTACTTCATCCGGCTGACCGTCCATGACCGCATCGGTGTGTTTGCCGCAATCGCCAAGCGCATGGCCGACAACGATATTTCTCTGGAATCGATCGTCCAGCATGCGGTCAGCGGCGAGGCGGCGGCGCAGAAGACGGTCATCCTCGTGACCCACGAGACCACCGAGGCCGCCGTTCGCAAGGCCGTCGACGGCATCACCAAGGACGGCCACCTGACCGACAAGCCGCAGGTCATCCGCATCGAGCGGGCAGGGTAGCGCCCGGGCGCCGTCGGGCGGGGCCTCGCCGGTGTCACTTCGCAGATAGCCGTGATCGGCCGGAACGAAACCGCGCCGGCGCCGTTCTCTTGGTCAACAACCAAGGGAGCCGTTTGATGGCCGACACCAACAAGTCCGACAGCCCGAACATCGACGACATCCAGAAGACGCTGGAAAAGCAGATTGCCGAACTGCGCAAGGAGATCACCAAGATCAACGAGAGCATTTCGGCGCGCGGCGCGGAAATGCTGAACGATGCCAGCGAGCAGGCTTCGGACTTCTACGATACGGCCGCGACCCGTGCGTCGCGAACAGCACAGCAGTTGCGCAGCCAAGCCCAGGCGGTTTCAGACGTCGCACGCGAAAACCCGGGCACGACGACCGCTGTTGTCGGCATGATCGGGCTGCTCGGCTTTCTGGCCGGGCTTGCTGTTGGCCAGTCGATGAACGACACGTCGCGCCGCTGGTATTGACCAACACCGAGCCGACGTCGCCGGCTCGGTTTCCGATTTCAGGAATTGATTTCAAGGAGGGGCACCATGGCGTCATCCGTGTTGATCGGCATACTGATCACGTTCCTGGTCATCATTCTGGTCCTCTATTTGGTTCAGCGCCTGCCGCTCGATGCCAGGATGAGACAAATCGTCCAGATTATCGTCATCATCATCGGCATCGTTTCGCTGCTCAGATATCTCGCGGTTTTCTAAGCGGCAATTCGCGTTTCAGGCTGCGCCGATTCCTCGGGAACAGGCCAGCATCGTTTTAAGAATGCGGTTTAATCGATTGATATCGCAGGCCTTTCGATAAAACTCCCGGCAGGTCTTGCCGTTGTCATGCTCGTTTGACAAAACAGGCGCGCCTCCGGCGGGAGGTGGCATGCAAACGAGGATTTCCCCAATGAATGTGGCCCAGAACATCGTCGCCGGTCTTGACCGGATTCTCACCATGGAGTTGGTGCGCGTCACCGAACGGGCCGCGGTCGCGGCTGCAAGGCTGCGTGGCCGCGGCGACGAGAAGGCCGCCGACCAGGTCGCCGTCGATGCCATGCGCCAGGAACTCAACCGCCTCGCCATCAAGGGCACTGTAGTGATCGGGGAAGGCGAGCGGGATGAGGCGCCGATGCTGTACATCGGCGAGGAGGTCGGCACCGGCAAAGGCCCGGCGGTCGATATCGCGCTCGATCCGCTCGAAGGCACGACGATCTGCGCCAAGAACCTGCCGAACGCGCTCGCCGTCATCGCCATTGCCGAGAAGGGCAGCCTTCTATTTGCCCCTGACGTCTACATGGACAAGATCGCCATTGGCCCGGGCTATGCGGAAGGCGTCATCGACATCGATGCCTCGCCGGCCGAGAACATCGCCAGCCTGGCCAGGGCCAAGAGCGTCACGGTGTCTGACATCACGGCCTGTATCCTCGACCGGCCGCGCCACGCCAGGCTGATCGACGCCGTGCGCGCCACGGGAGCCGCGATCCGGCTGATCGGCGATGGCGATGTCGCCGGCGTCATCCACACCACCGATCCCGATGAGACCGGCATCGATATCTATCTCGGCACCGGCGGTGCGCCGGAAGGCGTGCTGGCGGCCGCCGCACTGCGCTGCACCGGCGGCCAGATGCAGGGCCGGCTGATCCTCGACACGCCGGAGAAAATCGCACGTGCCGCCAAGATGGGCATTTCGGATCCGAAGCGGGTCTACCGGGCGGAGGACATGGCGCGCGGCGATGTGCTGTTCGCGGCCACCGGCGTCACCGACGGCAACATGCTGGCGGGGGTCAAGTTCGGCCGCACCTACATCACCACCCATACGATCGTGCTGCGCTCGTCATCGCGGACCGTGCGGGAGATCAAGGCCCGGCATCAGGATCTGGATAAGTTCTAGACCCGCTTGCGAAGCCGCATCGCAGTTGTTAGCCATTCGGTTGCTGCTGACGGTGGCGAGTGGTGCGGTCGGCCAATGATTTCGGTGCGCGGCTGAAAGGCGGAAAGCGTAGTTCTTCTTGAGATCTCCCGCGACGGCGTACCATCCTGAACCGCTTGGCTTCGCCCGCCTTTGGCCTATCCTGCGACCAATCATGAGTCGGCAAAGCGCATGACGGGCGAAAGCCGCCTTTTCCTCGATGTCAGACAGTCGGCTACCGGTCTCTCCTGGGAGCACCGGCTGACCGAACGGCAGGACATGATCGCGCTTGCCATCGCGCAGGGCCATGGCGTGCCCGACATTGTCGCGCGCGTCCTGGCCGGGCGTGGCGTGACAGCAGAGCAGACCGAGCGGTTCATTGATCCGACGATCCGCGACCTGTTGCCCGATCCGGCCTCGCTGACCGACATGGACAGAGCCGCCATCCGCATCGCGGCCGCGGTGATGGCGCGGGAAAAGGTCGCGATCTTCGGCGATTACGATGTCGATGGCGCCGCCTCGTCGGCCTTGCTGAAGCGGTTCCTGACGCATTTCTCCGTGCCGTCGGAAATCTATATCCCGGATCGTATCTTCGAGGGCTATGGTCCTAATCCCGAGGCCATGCGCGAACTCGTCTCGCGTGGCGCGACGCTGATCGTCACCGTCGATTGCGGCACCAACAGTGCCGTTTCTGTCGATGCAGCCAATGCGGCCGGCGCCGATGTCGTGGTGCTCGACCACCATCAGGTCGGCGGCGCCTTGCCAGCCGCAATTGCGGTCGTCAATCCGAACCGCGACGACGACCTTTCCGGGCAGGGCCATCTCTGTGCCGCGGGCGTGGTCTTCCTGGCCCTGGTGCAGACGGCAAGGGTGCTGCGCGGCCTGACTGACGCCACCCCGCCGGATCTGCTTTCGCTGCTCGATCTCGTCGCGCTTGCCACCGTCTGCGATGTGGTGCCGCTCACCGGCGTCAACCGCGCTTTCGTCGTCAAGGGATTGCAAGTGGCGCGCCAGCAGAAAAATGAAGGGCTGGCCGCATTGGCACGGGTTTCGCGGATCGGCGAACCGGTCAGTACATTCCATTTGGCCTACCTGATCGGCCCTCGCATCAATGCCGGCGGCCGCATCGGCGACGCGGCGCTCGGCAGCCGGCTGCTTGCGACAGACGACCCGGTCGAGGCGCGGACCATCGCCGAAACGCTCGACCGGCTCAACCAGGAGCGGCAGCTGATGGAGCAGGAGATGCTGGCCGCGGCGCGCGCCGAGGCCGACGCCGAGCTTGCGGGAGGAAGCGGGCCGGCGATCGTCGTCACCGCCAGCAACAACTGGCATCCCGGCATCGTCGGCCTGCTTGCCTCGCGGCTGAAGGATCATGCGCGCCGGCCAGCCTTCGCCATCGCTTTCAATGCCAACGGCACCGGTACCGGGTCGGGCCGTTCGGTTTCGGGATTCGATCTGGGGAGATTGGTTCGCGAAGCCGCCGACGCCGGGCTGATCGTCAAGGGCGGCGGCCATGGCATGGCGGCCGGCATCACCGTTGAGCGTGTCAGGCTTGGCGAACTCAGGGCTTTTTTCGAGGAACGGGCGGCAGCCGACGTGTTTCGGCTGCAGGGCGAGGAAAGCCTTGCGATCGACGGCGCGCTTGCGGCGGAAGGTGCGACGCTCAGCCTGCTCGAAGCGCTGGAAAGTGCGGGGCCTTTCGGCGCCGGGCATGTCGCGCCGGTTTTCGCGCTGCCGCGCCATCGACTGGCCGATGCCAGGCCGGTCGGCACCAACCATATCCGCGCGGAGCTGCAGTCGGAAAGTGGCGGACGCCTCCAGGCGATCGCCTTTCGCGCCGTCGACACAGCACTTGGCGAATTCCTGTTCAAGAACCGAGGCAAGACAATCCACGTCGCCGGATCGCTGTCGGGCAATTACTGGAACGGCAGCCGCACGGTGCAATTTCGCATTGTCGACGCGGCGCGGGCGTAACCCCTGAGCCGCGTTACTCAGCTGGGCGGCGCATAGCGGAGCAGCGTCACCTGCGCAGACCAGCATAACCAATTGGGGGCGCGGCATCGCTCCGTCAATTGAACGGCACAGCAGGCTTCTGAAGGGGATAGCTCTAGGCCAGAACCGACTGCAGCCTAGTCAGTTCGCCTATCTGCGCCATGGTCGCCTGGTAGCCGAGCTGGATCGCCTCGTCGGCGCGATGGAACTCGGTCAAGCCGATATGGCTGAGCTTGGGCTGCAGCGACATGTCGGGCGGATCGCCGGCAAGCCTGGCGCGCGAGATGCGGTCCTGGATGATGTTGAAGGCCTCGACCATGACACCGGTGATACCGAGGCGCGTCTGATGCGACTGGTGGTCCGGATCCAAGTGGCCGGCGCGGGGGGCGTCCTTCTCGACAACCAGCTCGCCGGCGCTGTGCTTTATCACGGCAGCGCGGCCGAACAGGTCGTAGTGGAGGTTGACCGCAACGACCAAAGGCTGCTCATAGGCACGGCAGACCGATACCGGCACGGGATTGACCAACGCTCCGTCGACCAGCACTCGGCCGTTGCAATTCACCGGCTCGAACACGCCAGGCAGTGCATAGGATGCGCGCATGGCCGTGATCAGCGAACCGCTCGACAGCCAGATTTCGTGGCCGGTGCGGATTTCCGATGTGACACAGACGAATGGCTTGGGCAGGTCTTCGAAGCGAACGCCCGCCACATGCTCGCGCAGACGCGCATCCAGTTTCATGCCGCCGAAGAGGCCGCTGCCGCGCAGATTGAGATCGAGGAGGCCGAAGATGCGCCGCCTGGTAAGGCTACGGGCGAACTCTTCCAACTCATCCAGTTTGCCGGCGAGATAACAGCCCCCGACCAGCGCGCCGATCGAGGTGCCGGCGATCATCGAGACTTCGATGCCCGCCTCATCGAGCGCGCGCAGCACGCCGATATGGGCCCAGCCCCTGGCGCAACCACCGCCGAGGGCCAGAGAAATTCCTGTTTTCCTGGGAGATTTCGTTTCGGATGCGCCGCCGGGAGAGGACAGGCCATTGGCCTCCCTGACATCTGGTCTGTTACGCAATGACGCCCACTCGAGCATCATGATCTCCCTTGTCCCAAGGCTAATATACGGACGGGCCGTATCGAAATGATGAATCTGTGTGGTTGGTATGAGGCAGAAGGTTCAAGCTCAGGTCTTTCGATACGTGGTTTGCGCATCGAACAGCGGTTTGCTGCCATCGTCGGCAAGCGTCCCCTTGCCGTCGACCAGCCCCACCGTCCGATAAAAGCATGAACGCCGGCCGGTGTGACAGGTTGCGTCGTGGCCCAACACTTTCACGCGGAGCCACAATGCATCCTGGTCGCAGTCGGTGCGCATCTCGATGACATGCTGGAAATTGCCCGAGGTTTCGCCCTTTTTCCAAAGCGTATTGCGCGAGCGCGACCAATAGTGGGCGACGCCACTCTCCAGGGTCAGCGCCAATGCCTGTGCGTTCATGTGTGCGACCATCAGCAGCATCCCGTCTTCGGCATCGGTGACGACGACGGTAACAAGGCCGGCAGTGTCGAAGCGCGGTGAAAACACCGCGCCTTCCTCCAGAGCCTTCTTGTCTGACGGAGCTTCGGGAAATTCCAGTGCCGACATCGCCGATGTATTTTCCTGTTTGACCATGATCTTATCCGAAAACCGGTTCCCACGTTTCGGGATCATGGTCTAGCGATATCGGCCTAGGCGTTATGCCCGGCCGCCACGCACCATGGTGACAAAACGAACCTGCTCCTCGGGCGTGTCCTTGAAGACGCCGGTGAAGGTGGAGGTGAGTGTGGTGGAGCCCTGCTTGCGGATGCCGCGCATGGCCATGCACATGTGCTCGGCCTCGATCATGACGGCGACGCCGCGAGGGTTGAGCACATCCTGGATAACGCCGGCGATCTGCGCGGTCAGCGCCTCCTGCGTCTGCAGGCGATGGGCAAAGATATCGACGACGCGCGCGATCTTCGACAGGCCGACGACCTTGCCATCCGGCAGATAGCCGACATGCGCCTTGCCGATGATCGGCACCATGTGGTGCTCGCAATGCGAATGGAACTGGATGTCCTTTACGATGACGAGGTCATCATAGCCGGCGACTTCCTCGAACGTACGGCCGAGTTCCTCTGCCGGGCACATATCATAGCCACCGAACATCTCGCGGAAGGCCTTGGCCACGCGTTTGGGCGTGTCGATCAGCCCCTCGCGGTTCGGATTGTCGCCGGTCCAGCGCAGCAGGGTGCGAACGGCGGCCTCGACCTCGGCTTCACTCGGCCGGTCGGTGACCGGCTTTTCCATGTAGGCGGACTGGGGCATGAGTTTCTTGATGACGGCATCCATAAAGGCGTCTCCCGTAGTTCCTCTCTCAGGAGGAACGAGTTGAACGGACCACGACCTTTCGGTGTCGGAAACTCGCCCCGTTTCCAGCCCCGTAAGCGGCGTGAACTTCCCGGCCAGGACAGCGGGCATGCGTCGCCTTGTCGTTACCGGACTGCCAGCATTATATAAGACCGTAGCGAGCGAAAGGAAGACGCGGCAGCGGCAATCGCTGTTCGCTTGGCGGCGACGGATTGGAAAATAATGATCAATGACGTCTATAACGCGAAAATTCTCGGTTTTGCCGGAAACATCGCCCGCATCGGCCGGCTCGATCATCCTGACGCAACCGCAAAGGCGCATTCCAAGCTGTGCGGTTCGACGGTTACCGTCGACCTCAAGATGGCGGACGGCGTGGTTACAGACTTCGCCCATGACGTGAAGGCCTGCGCACTTGGCCAGGCATCGTCCTCGATCATGGCGCAGCATGTTGTCGGCGCGAGTGCCGAGGAGTTGCGCGCGGTGCGCGATACGATGCTGAAGATGCTGAAGGAAAATGGCGAACCGCCGGAAGGGCGCTTCGCCGACCTCAAATATCTGGAGCCGGTGCGCGACTACAAGGCACGGCATGCCTCGACCATGCTGACCTTCGACGCCGTGGTCGACGCGATCGGTCAGATCGAAAAGAAGCGCGCCGAAGAAGCGGCTTGAGTTTGGAATGTCGCGGTATGGTGCACCAGCTTCGCGGCCGGACTGGCCGTGGGCTGCTATTTGCCTGGAGCCTTGCCGTCGCATTTGCGTCGAGCGGCGGACGTCGCAGCGACGAGCCGGCCAGCCCTGAGCGATGGACATCTCCGGTCGACAGACAGCCATTTCGCTGCTCGCGCCCATGACAGCACGGGGGTAGAGGCGGGGATTGCGTTCTCGCGACGAAGCTCACATCTATCGCGGAGAAACGCGATACGGAGAACAGCGGTGGATCCGCATGGACATGGGGATAGCGCCGGACCGGCAAGGCATGGCCGCAACTGGCCCGGCCCGTGGCGCAAGACGCCCGGCCGTCTCCTGGGCACGTCGCTCGTGTGCCTCTACCAGCTGACGCTGTCCGGCTTCATCGGCAATTCCTGCCGGCATCTGCCGACCTGTTCCGAATACGCGCATGAGGCGATCGCCCGCCACGGCCTGTGGGCCGGCGGCTGGATGGGATTTTTCCGCGTGCTGCGCTGCGGGCCATTCGGCACGCACGGGATCGACCTGGTTCCGGAAGTGCTGGCGGACCGTTATGTTTGGTTCATGCCTTGGCGCTATTGGCGGATCGGCAGAAAAGGCGGCAAAGCTAGCAGCAGAGGATAGTCCGGAAACGGGTGGCGACGCCTGCGGGCCGAGGTGACTCTGAGACCTCCAGGATATGAGGTTTGCCATGATGTCGCTGTTTCTTGCCATTCACATCCACGCTGCAAAACGGGGCGATGGATTGCTGCCCGAATTTCTCGGAGCAAGGCCGCAGCCCCGCGACCTGCCGAAAGCCATGAATGAAAACCCGACCAGCTCCGCTCCAGTCGTCAAAGGTGCTTCAAAACCTGATCCGCATCTGCGCAAGGCCGTTCGAAAGCCGGTCATCCTTTAGGCTGCGTTTACGATCCGGTAGGGTTAACGCGAACCTGCATAAAGACTGCGCATTTGAGACAAAATCGAGACAAGAGACCTCGTTAAGCCGCTTCCCGAACCCCCTTCTGGAGCGAGCAGAAAAATGCGCAATGTCGATCGTCTTCCTTTTATCCTGGCCGGAGTCCTCTTCCTGCTCGCCTGGCTGCTGGGGTTTCCGATGCGCGCGCAGTCGGCGCCGCTGGAGGATGTGCAATGCACGCTGATCGCCGACGCCGCGACGGGCAAGACGCTCTACCAGGACGGGGTATGCGACCAACGGTTCAGTCCCGCCTCGACGTTCAAGGTGCCGCTTTCGCTGATCGGCTATGATGCCGGGATCCTGAGCGATGAGCATACGCCAACCTGGAACTACAAGCCGGAATTCAATGCGGTGAAACGGGACCAGAAGGCCGTCGATCCGGCGATTTGGGAACGCGATTCGGTTCTCTGGTATTCGCGCGAGATCACGCGCCGGCTCGGCAACGAAAAGTTTGCCGGTTATGTCTCCAGGTTCAATTATGGCAACGGCGACGTTTCCGGCAATCCCGGTAAGGATGATGGGCTCACCCGTTCCTGGGTCAACTCCTCGCTGCAGATCACGCCGGTCGAACAGGTCGCCTTCCTGCGCCAGGTGCTCGCCGGCAAGATGCCGGTGTCGGCGAAGGCGCATGAAATGACACGCGCCATCATGCCGAGCTTCAAGGCTGGCGATTGGGCCGTTCAGGGCAAGACCGGCAGCACCCGGCTCGGCGAGGGTGGCAAGGGCAGGCGCTCGCTCGGCTGGTTTGTCGGCTGGGCGCAGAAAGACGGCCGTCAGGTCGTGTTCGCCCGGCTCGTCGTCGATGCCAAACGGACTGACATGCCGAAGGGGTTGGCGACACGGGCCGCATTCCTGAAGGACCTGCCGCAACTGATCCAGTGAGCCGGGCTTTACGGCGGCGGCATCTGCTCATAAAAGACTGCCGCCGCCGGACGCCTCCGGCTAACCTGATGCACGCCGCAGGCCCGAACCGCTGTCGACGTGCATTTTACCACCCGCGCTCGTTTGCGGGACTGGATAGGAGATTTCAATGCTGAATTCCGTTTCCCTGACATTTCCCGATGGCTCCGTCCGCGAATACGACGCGGCGATGACCGGTGCCGGTCTCGCCGAATCGATCTCGAAGTCGCTGGCCAAGAAGGCGGTCGCCTATGCCATCGACGGCACCGTGCGCGACCTCAGCGATCCGCTCGGCAAGTCTGGCAAGGTCGAGATCATCACCCGCGACGACCCGCGCGCGCTGGAACTCATCCGTCACGACACCGCGCACGTGCTGGCGGAAGCCGTGCAGGAGATATGGCCGGGAACGCAGGTGACCATCGGGCCGGTGATCGAGAACGGATTCTACTACGACTTCGCTCGCAACGAGCCGTTCACCCCGGACGATTTTCCGGTGATCGAGAAGAAGATGCGCGAGATCATCGCGCGCAACAAACCGTTCACCAAAGAAGTCTGGTCGCGCGAGAAGGCGAAGAAAGTCTTTGCCGAGAAGGGCGAGCGCTACAAGCTTGAACTGATCGATGCCATTCCCGAGGACCAGGACCTCAAGATCTATGCGCAGGGCGACTGGTTCGATCTCTGCCGTGGCCCGCACATGGCCTCGACCGGCCAGATCGGCAACGCCTTCAAGCTGATGAAGGTGGCCGGCGCCTATTGGCGCGGTGACTCTAACAACCCGATGCTGACGCGCATCTACGGCACGGCCTGGGCCGACCAGGCGCAGCTCGAAGCCTATCAGACGATGCTGGAGGAGGCCGAGAAGCGCGACCATCGCAAGCTCGGCCGCGAGATGGACCTGTTCCATTTCCAGGAAGAGGGGCCGGGCGTCGTCTTCTGGCACGCCAAGGGCTGGAAGATGTTCCAGAACCTGGTCAACTACATGCGCCGCCGGCTCGACGAACAGGGCTACCAGGAGGTCAACGCGCCGCAGGTGCTCGATAAAAGCCTTTGGGAGACGTCAGGCCACTGGGGCTGGTATCGCGACGCCATGTTCAAGGTGACGGTCGCCGGCGACGACACCGATGACGACCGCATCTTCGCGCTGAAGCCGATGAATTGCCCGGGCCATGTGCAGATTTTCAAGCATGGGTTGAAATCATATCGCGATCTGCCCGTAAAGCTTGCGGAATTCGGAAATGTGCATCGCTACGAGCCGTCGGGCGCGTTGCACGGGCTGATGCGCGTGCGCGGCTTCACGCAGGACGATGCGCATATCTTCTGCACGGAGGAGCAACTGGCGTCGGAGTGCCTGCGCATCAACGACCTGATCCTGTCGACCTATGCGGATTTCGGTTTCGACGAAATCAGCGTGAAGCTGTCGACGCGGCCGGACAAGCGTGTCGGCACCGACGAAGCCTGGGACCATGCCGAGGCGATCATGGGCAGCGTGCTTGAGACGATCAGGTCGAGGTCCGGCAACCGGATCAAGACCTCGATCAATCCGGGCGAGGGCGCCTTCTACGGGCCGAAGTTCGAATATGTGTTGAAGGATGCCATCGGTCGTGAATGGCAGTGCGGCACGACGCAGGTCGATTTCAACCTGCCGGAACGCTTTGGCGCCTTCTACATCGGCTCGGATTCGGAGAAGAAGCAGCCTGTCATGGTGCATCGCGCCATCTGCGGTTCGATGGAGCGCTTCCTCGGCATCCTGATCGAGAACTATTCCGGCCATTTCCCGCTGTGGTTCGCTCCGTTGCAGGTGGTGGTGGCAACGATCACGTCGGACGCCGACCAGTATGCGACCGAAGTGGTGGCAAAGCTCAAGGCCGCCGGCTTGTCTGTGGAAGCGGACCTGCGCAACGAGAAGATCAACTACAAGGTCCGCGAGCACAGCCTGGCCAAGGTGCCGGTCATCCTCGTCTGCGGCAAACGCGAAGCGGAAGAGCAGACGGTCAACATGCGCCGCCTGGGTTCGCGCGACCAGGAGTCGCTCGGCCTTGCCCAGGCGATCGCACAACTGAGCGAAGAAGCCATCACACCCGATCGCCGGCGCAAGCGCGCTGCCTGAACGAAAACGGATTCGATCGAATGGCGGTGGAGCGATCCACCGCCATTTTCACATCCCTGTCACGCCGATCTAGTAACGAGCCCCTATGCTCAAGCTGAAATTGCGCCAACGACCCTTTCCCGAGCTTTCCTACGCCAATCCGCGCCAGCCGGCATTGGCGCGCTGGTTCATTCACTCCGTCGAAGGCCTTTCAGGCCGCGATCGTTTCGCGGTGCTCTATGATTTCTGGCGCCGCCAGGTGGTGCCGAGCGGCGAGCGCATCTTCAGCCGCATGCTCGAGCTGATCGACGTGCGGATGCAAATAGCCGGCCAATGGCCGCCGAAAGACCTGCCCGAAACGCCGCTGGTGATCGTCGCCAATCATCCATTCGGCATCGGCGACGGCATCGCCGCGCTCTCGCTGGCCGAGCAGTTGGGGCGGCCGTTCCGGGTGATGATCCACAAGGATCTGCTCAAGATCCGCGAGATGGAACCCTATTCGCTGCCGATCGATTTTTCCGAAACCAAGGAAGCGTTGAAGAACAATCTGGCGGTGCGTCATGAGGCGGTGCGGCTGCTGAGGGAAGGCGTCACCATCGTCGTGTTTCCGGCCGGCGGCGTCGCCACTGCGCCGAAGGGTTTCGGCCGGGCAATCGACCTGCCATGGAAGATGTTCCCGGCCAAGCTGATCCAGGACGCCAAGGCTTCAGTGGTCCCGATGCATTTCTCAGGACAGAACGGCCGACTGTTCCACCTCGTCAGCGGCCCGATGAACATGGCCGAGCGCGACGGGCGCGTGGCAAAGTTCGTCGGCAAAACATCGCTGACATTGCGCACCTCGCTGCTCATCCACGAATTCGCGCGGCTCTCCGGCCGGTCGATCGAGGTGCGTGTCGGCGATGTGCTGACCTGGAATGATCTGCAGTTCTTGCGCGACCGCAAGGCGCTGCTCGAGCGGCTTTATCGCGGCGTCTTCGACCTGGCGCCGCCTTTACCGCGCCGCCGGATTCCATTTTTGCCCGCACGGACCAAACTGGCCGCTTAGCAACGTTTCGCCTTGATATATCACTAATATATCATGCGGACGACCGGATGGTCGCGGCCAGGCCGATTCCGGCGCCCCCTAATCCGCGCCTTCCTCGGGATCCATCGCCGCGGCTTCGGTGGCCAGAACCTCGATCTCCTGGTTCTGCCCTCCCACGACCGTGAAATCCTTTTGATAAATACGGTCGCGGTTCTTGGCGATGATGGTGTAGTCGCCCTCGGCAAGCACCATCGAGGCGAAGGCGCCGACGGTCTCCTTGATCGGATCGCCGGATTCATTGAGCAGCGACCACGACGTATCGGCGATGGCTTCACCGCCGGCTTCGCGTACCAGCTTCATCGTGATTTCGGCGGCGTGATGCTCGACGGTGGCCTCGGTCAGCTTGCCGGCCTCGACGCGGATGTCGGAGCGGATGACCGCATTGACCGCGCCATAGGTCGAGACGACGTGATAGATGCCGGCATTGAGCCGCACGACGCTGTTGGGCTCGACATCGGGAATGATCAGCGCGCGGTCGCCATTGGGTGCGGCATGGCCCTCGTAGATCGAGAAGCGCAGCTTCTTCGGCGGTATGCGCACGCCACCGGACAGAACCGCGTCGAGCTTCAGGCCGCCGGCATCGAGCACGAGGCTTTCCCGCTTGGCGTCCTTGCCGACCGTGATGCGTTTGGTGGCGCCGGCGCGGCCATAGGAGGCATGAACCAGGTAGCTGCCGGGCTCGAGCTGGAAGACGGCGTTGCCGCCATGGGCGGAAGCCACCATCGGCAATTTGCCATTGACGGCTTCAGGCTTGAAGACGCGCCAGACGAGGCCCCGGGTGATGTCGGCGCCCTTGTCGGTCAGCTGGGCGGAAAGCGTGATCGAGCCGCCGCCGCCCAGCGCGAGCGGCGTTTCGCTTTTGGGCGTCGCATAGCTCGAAATTCCGGGAAGTTTGAGGTCGCTTATGCCGTCCTTTTCCTGCGCAACGGCCATGGCGACCGGCAGCAAGAACAGCACGGCACAGAGCCGAAGCAGGAAAAGTCGCAGTCGCCCCTCAAACATGCCTTGCGTTGAAGCCCATGGCGGTGGCAATTTCAAGGCTTAAGAGTCCGATCCGCGACTCTTCAGTCCGGCGCTCGCGCGCCTTTGCCCGAGCCACCCGAATTCCCGATGGTGCGCTTCAGCTCAAAACAGAGTGTCCAGGAGACTTGCGCCCATGGCGTCGCCTATCATCGACTTCCTGCTGACCCGAAATTCAGCGCCGATTCCCAACCTCAAGGAGCCTGCGCCCAGCGATGCCGATATCGCGACGATGATCGCCGCCGCGACGCGCGTACCCGATCATGGCCGGCTGGAACCCTGGCGCTTCATCCTCTATCGCGGCGATGCTCGTGTCGAGATCGGCAGGAAGCTGGCGGAACTTGCCGAACAGCGGGAAGGGCCGCTGCCCGAGGGCCGCCGCAATCAGGAATTGGCGCGCTTCTCGCGCGCGCCGCTGGTGATCGGCGTGGTGTCGGTGCCGAAAGAGAATCCCAAAATACCGCAATGGGAGATGTTCCTGTCCGGCGGCATGGCGGCGATGAACCTGATGATATCAGCCAACGCGCTGGGCTACGGCACCAACATGATCAGCAACTGGTATTCCGATGTGCCGGAGGGCAGGGCGATCCTTGGACTGGCGCCGCGGGAGCGCATCGTCGGTTTCATCCATATCGGCTCTTATGCCGGCCCCGCGCCGGAGCGGCCACGGCCTGATCCGGCAAAGCTCTACGCCGACTACACCGGGCCTTGGGCGGGCTGAATGTTCTACGAGCCGTCCAAGGGGCATGGGCTGCCGCACGATCCGTCGAAGGCGATCGTGGCGCCACGCCCGATCCGCTGGATATCGACCCTGAACAAGGCTGGCGAGATCAATCTCGCGCCGTACTCCTTCTTCAACGCCATTTCGACGCGGCCCTTCATCGTCTGGTTCTCCTCCGAGGGCGAGAAGGACAGCGCCTCCTTCGCCGAGGAGACCGGTGAGTTCGTCGCCAACCTGGTCGGCCGCGATCTGGCGGAGAAGATGAATTACACGTCCGTCAATGCGCCGCGTGGCGTCAATGAGTTCGTCTATGCCGATCTCGCCATGGCGCTTTCGCGTCTCGTCAGGCCGCCACGTGTGGCGGTAGCGCCTGCCGCGCTCGAATGCCGGGTGACTGAGATCTTTCGCCCGAAGGCGCTGAATGGGGCGCCGACGAGCGCCGTCGTCGTCGCCGGCGAAGTGGTGGGCGTGCACATCGACGATGCTTTTCTGAAAGACGGCCTGTTCGACGTCACCAAGGCTGGCAACGTGGCTCGCCTCGGCTACATGGACTATGCCAGCGTCAACGAAATCTTTTCGATGCGCCGGCCGCGCTGGGGCAAGGAATAGATTCCAGGCTTTGGCAAATCACAGCGCGTTGACGGCATTCGGTCGCCGAGCTGTCAAGGCGGCGCGCATGGTAGCGATTGGCGCGTCTAGGCGGAAATCCCTGCCGCCCTCGCGCGTGCCAGAAGCCGCTCGGCGAGCCGCAGATGCGGTCGGTCGTACATTTTGCCATCGATGCCGACGACCCCTGGATTTCCGGCCGCCGCGAACGCCGCGACGATCGCCGCCGACTGTTTCACCGCCTCGGGCGATGGCGTGAAGGCGGCATTGATGACGGGCACCTGATCGGGGTGGATCGCCATCTTTCCCGTAAAGCCGTCATGTTCGGCTTCGGCGCATTCCGCGGCGAAGGCTGCCATGTCGCGAAAATTCGGGAAAACGGTGTCGATCGCCGCGACTTCCGCGGCGCCGGCCGCCAGGATGGTCGTCAGGCGGGCGTGGCGGAACACGTCGGTGTAGCGGCCGTGCCCGTCGCGGGCTGAGCGAGCGCCGATCGCCGCCGAGAGGTCTTCCGCGCCCCAGGTGAGGCCGGCGAGCCGCGCGCTCGCGCCGGCATAAGTCGCCGCGGCAAGCACGCTAGCCGGGGTTTCGGTGATGATCGGCAGGATCTTGATGGAGCCGTCGGGCAGGCCGTTCTCCGCCTCGCGAACCCTGAGCTTTGCCGAGAGCTGCTGGACGTCCTGCCCGCTGTTGGACTTGGGCAGCATGATGCCGTCCGGTCGCGCCGGGATGAGCGCGCCAAGATCATCATCCGTCAGTGCGCTCGCCAGATCGTTGACCCTGATATAGATCGCCGAGCCGGTTTGCCCCCGGCGTTCGGCGACAAAGCGCGCCGCGACCTCTCGCGCCGTTGCCTTGTTGTGCGGGGCCACGGAGTCCTCGAGATCGATGATCACCACATCGGCGTCGGCGCCAAATCCCTTTTCCAGCTTGCGCTCGGAATCACCGGGGACAAACAGCAGCGAGCGCATCAGGTGGTCTTCTTCAGCATCATCGCCTGCCTGGCGCATTTGGCGACCAGATCACCATGCTGATTATAGGCGCGGTGTTCGAATTCGACGATGCCGCGATCGGGCTTCGACTTGGACTCGCGTACCGAGACAACCGTTGTCTCGACGCGGATGGTGTCGCCATGGAAGACCGGATGCGGAAACACGGTTTCCTTCATGCCGAGATTGGCGACCGTCGTGCCGACCGTGATGTCGTTGACCGAGATGCCGATCATCAGACCGAGCGTGAACAGCGAGTTGACCAGCGGCTTGCCCCATTCGCTCTTCGCGGCGAAATCGAAGTCGATATGCAACGGTTGCGGGTTCAACGTCATCACCGAAAACAGCATGTTGTCGCTCTCGGTCACGGTCTTGCGCAGCGTGTGCTGGAAGACGTGGCCGACGACAAACTCTTCGAGGTATAGTCCGGCCATTCTCCGTCTCCTGCGCTGTCTGACGGTTGATAGGCGCTGCATCCGGCGCTCGCAAGCCAGTTAATGAACATGGTGAACGGTTCGTAAACCATTTCTGCCTACCGTCTGCACGGGGCTGGAAACCTTCCGGCAAAGGGCGTTGGCAGGCGGCATGGTTGTTGTTTCGCATTTCCTGAAATGGATCTACACGGCCAGGGTGTCGGAGCGTGCCGCGGCGGCCAATGCGTTGGCCCGGGCCTATGTCAATTCCGAATTGCCGTTCGAGGACCGCTGCGCCGCCGAAGCGGCGCTGACGCTGCTGCTCGACGATGCCTCGTCGAAAGTGCGGCTGGCAATGGCCGAAGCGCTTTCGATGAGCCACCACGCGCCGCTGCAGATCATCAGTGCGCTGGCGTCCGACCAGCCGGAGGTGGCCGGCGTCGTGCTGGCGCGCTCACCGCTGCTCACCGACGACGATCTGATCAACCGCGTCGCGGCGAGCCCGAAGGCAACGCAGAAGCTGATCGCCGACCGCCCGCTCGTCTCGATGGCGCTGGCGGCGGCCATCGCCGAGATCGGCGAGGCGGAAGCCTGCGCTGTCCTGCTGGCCAACAGCGGCGCTGAGATTGCTTCGCTGAGCTTCCGCCGCATGGCCGAACGCCACGGGCATCTCCCACGGGTGCGAGAAGCGCTGATATCGGATGCCCGCCTGCCTGCCGACTGCCGGCACATGCTGCTCGTCAAGCTCGGCGAGACATTGAAGACGTCGCCGCTGGTCATGGCCCTGATGGGCGCCGCGCGTGCCGACCGCGTCATGCGCGATGCCTGCGTCAAGGCCTCGGTAACGCTGATCGAGGGCACGCGGCAGGAAGAGCACGCCGCGCTGATCGAACATCTCAGGCTGCGTGGCGATCTCACGGCGAGCTTCCTCATCCGCACCATCGCGCATGGCAAGGTCGATTTCTTCGGTTCCACGCTGGTCGCGCTCGGCCAGCAGCCCGAGCAGCGGGTGAGGGCGCTGCTGGCAGGCGGGCATGATGTGGCTTTACACGCGTTGTTCCGTAGCGCCGGCCTCGCCGTCTCCACGCATGCGATTATCCTGCGTGCGCTGAAAATCTGGCGGGAGGTCGCCAATGGCAAGCGCATTGCCGGCGTGCAGGAAGTCAGCTGGCTGATGCTCAAGGAATTGGGCGGGCAATCCGCGGAAGGCGATCTTGCCGCCCTGGTCAAGTCGATCCATCTCAACGCGCTGCGCGAGAACGCACGCGGCCATGCGCTGGCGATCGCGGCGGCTTAGGGCGGTTCAGATGGAATCGTTGACCCCGCTCTAATTCTTTTTTCTGCGCAATTCAGGAAAACCGCTGCGCACTCTTCCTGAATTGCTCTAGCCTCGGTCTTTCGCGAAGAAATCCGGAAAATCCTCGATCGCGGCGGCGATGATGCGCAGCGAGGCTGCGATCTGCAGCATTTCACCGGCGCTGCTTCGCTGTGTGATCATAGCCGCATACTGTCTGGCGACGGTCACGGTTGAAGTCTGCGGCTCGCCTGGCCGCCGGAACAACAGCTCGCGCGCCAGTCCGCGCAGAAAATTCGAGATCGAGAGGGTCGTTTCGGCTGCCAAGGTGGAACTTTGCAGCGCGTGGCGCAGGCGCAGGATTTCGACGCCAACGGTGACACCGGCTATGCTGCCGTCCAGAACCGCATCGCCTTTTTTTCCAATGCGCTGCGTCTGCGACATCAGTTGATTGACCCGATCATAGGCGAGACTCTCGAAAGCGGTACGTCTTGGCACACGCTCATGCAAGCAGAGGCGCGCCAGGTCTTCGCGCATCACACGCACGATGCGGTTGACGAAGATCCACGGATCGGAGGGCAACACAACGATGAAAACACCGATTGCCAGCAGGATGCCAACCAGGATCGATGCGCAACCCGCCAGGAAAGGGCCGGGATCATAGGTCATCGCCTGATGCGGGCTGAGGAAAGCCAGAAAATTGATGGCAAAGGCCGTCGCCACGCCAACATAGCGCGGATTGGCCATCGCCAGCGCGGCAGGCACCAGGATCGGCACGACGAAGATCGTGAACCAGCCGAAGCCGGGCAAGGCGGGCAAGGCGATCTGACCGACAACGAAGGCAAAGGGCAGGGCCAGCAAGGTGCCCTTGAAAAAGCCCCAGGCCACTTGCACGGGATCGGGGCGGGCGGCGAACAGGCTGGAGACGACGGAGACCAGGATGACCGTGCCCGCGGCTTCCGACCATTTCGTCGTCAGCCAGAAGGCCGCGACCAGCAAGGTGGCGAGTGCCGCGCGCACAGCGTTGCGCGAGGCCGCATGGTAGTCGCGGTGTACCACCAGCGCCGGCTGCTTGCGCACACGGGCGGCGCGCGGGGCTGGCGCACGCAACGCGTCGAGGCCGCGCAGCACCTGCTTCAAGGCTTCCGCGAAATCGGCGGCGATGGTCAGGCGAGTGATGGTGCCGAGCCTCTCATCACCTTGCCCATCCGGCATGTCCGGCATCTGCCGTGCCTTGGCGGCGATGGTATCGAGCCGCACCACCCACGGCGTGGTGTCCTCGAGAGCGCCTGGTTTGCCTGCGAGTTCCCTGACCAGGGTATGCAGGTCGGCGCGCACGGGAATGAGCGCCGCGTTCTTTGGCGCGGCATGGGCATGCAGTGCGCGCGCGGCCGACAGAGCGGACAGAAGCTGGCCGATGGTGCGCCGGACCGGATGCGCGCGGGTCGCCAGGCTCGGCGCCTCCAGCCTTGCATAGACGCGCATTTCACCAAGTATCTCCGCTTCGGCGATCAGCTTTCGGTGAAGATCGGCCAAGACCGCGCTGTCGCGGCCGGAAAATGCACCGCCCGCATAAATGGCAAGGTCGAGAATGGAGCGCTTCAGCCTTTCGATGATGGCATCGCCCGCCAGCTTCGGCAGGATCAGCCGGCTGGTCACGCCGGCGCAGACTATGCCCAGCACGATTTCAGCGCAGCGTGCGACCGCCAGATCGACCACGAGATGGGGTTGGCCGAAAGCCGGCAGGCCAATGATCATCGCGGTGTAGCCGGCAAGCGCCGCGCCATAGGCCTCGGGATTGCGCAGCAGCGACGAGACGAAGGTGCTGATGCCGATCCAGACGGCAAGCACGGTCACCAGCAGCCACGGATTGGAGCCGAAGACCGTGGTGATGGCGATTGCCGCTAATCCGCCCGCCAATGTGCCGAGCAGGCGGTAGAAGCCTTTGGCCAGCACCATGCCCGCGACCGGCTGGGCAACGATGAACACCGTCATCATCGCCCACTGCGGATGGTCGAGCTTGAGGGCGTAGGCGGCCAGCAGCGCGATCAGGCCGGCCGAAACGGTTCTAAGGGCGAAGATCCAGTCCGAGCGCGTGGGTCGCGTCAGGTCGGCGAACCGTGTCCCGAGATAATCTTTCAGCCGCGCCCCGATCACATGTTCGACTCCGTACCCGCACGGACAAGGTAGAGCAGGGGGCGCTCAGATATCCAGCACTTCCGTTTCGGCGAATTCGGCACGTTCCTGGATGAAGCGGAAGCGAGCCTCCGGCTTGGTGCCCATCAGCGCGTCGACCGCGTCCTTGGTCGCCGCCTCGGCATCGATCACATCGACCCGCAGAAGCGTGCGCTTCCTCGGATCCATGGTGGTGTCCTTGAGCTGCGAGGCCATCATTTCACCCAGGCCCTTGAAACGGCCGAGCTCGACCTTGCCGCGTCCGGTGAATTCAGTGCGCAGGAGCTCGTCCTTGTGCGCGTCGTTGCGGGCATAGGCCACCTTGCCACCTTGCCTGATCGAGTAAAGCGGCGGCACCGCCAGATAGAGGTGACCGCCACGCACCAGCGCCGGCATCTCCTGATAGAAGAAGGTGATCAGCAGAGAGGCGATGTGGGCGCCGTCGACGTCGGCGTCGGTCATGATGATGACGCGGTCGTAGCGCAAATCCTCGTCGCGATACTTGGAGCGCGTGCCGCAGCCGAGCGCTTGGATCAGGTCCGATATCTGCTGGTTGGCGGCCAGCTTGTCATTGCCGGCGCTGGCGACGTTGAGGATCTTGCCGCGCAACGGCAGCACTGCCTGGCTGGCCCGGTCGCGCGCCTGCTTGGCCGAGCCACCGGCGGAATCGCCTTCGACGATGAAGAGTTCCGCACCGGCGGCGGCGTTCTGCGTGCAGTCGGCGAGTTTGCCCGGCAGCCGCAGCTTGCGCACCGCGCTCTTGCGCGACACTTCCTTTTCCTGGCGGCGGCGTACGCGCTCGTCGGCGCGAGCGATCACCCATTCGAGCAGCTTCGAGGCTTCCTGCGGATTGTCGGCCAGCCAATGGTCGAAGGGATCGCGGATCGCGGTCTCGACGATCCGGATCGCCTCGATCGTCGCCAGCCTGTCCTTGGTCTGGCCAACGAATTCCGGTTCGCGGATGAACACCGAAAGCATGCCCGCCGCCGAGATCATCACGTCTTCCGAGGTGACGATCGAGGCGCGTTTGTTACCGACAAGATCGGCATAGGCGCGCAGGCCGCGCGTCAGCACGTTACGGAAGCCGGCCTCGTGGGTGCCGCCTTCGCCGGTAGGGATGGTGTTGCAGTAGGAATTGATGAAGCCGTCGCCGCCGAACCAGGTCACCGCCCATTCGAGCGAGCCATGGCCTCCTTGCCTGTCGCTCTTGCCAGAGAAGATTTCCCGCGTCACCTGAAATTCGTCGCCGAGCGACGCCTTGAGGTAGTCCTTGAGGCCGCCAGGGAAATGGAATTCCGCCTTGGCCGGCGTCTGATCCTTTTCCTTGATCAGCGAGGGGTCACAGGTCCAGCGGATCTCTACACCGCCAAACAAATAGGCTTTCGAACGCGTCATGCGGTAGAGCCGCGCCGGTTCGAACGCCGCGCCCTTGCCGAAGATCTGCTCGTCGGGATGGAAGCGGATCCTGGTGCCGCGCCGGTTGTGCACTTCACCGAGATGCTCAAGGCCACTCACCGGAATGCCGCGCGAAAAGCGCTGGCGGTAGAGCTGCCGGCCACGCGCGACCTCGACCTCGAGATGGTCCGACAGCGCGTTGACGACGGAAACGCCGACGCCATGCAGGCCGCCTGACGTCTCATAGACCTTCGAGTCGAACTTGCCGCCCGAATGCAGCGTCGTCATGATCACTTCGAGCGCGGGCTTCTTGTATTTCGGGTGCGGGTCGACCGGGATGCCGCGGCCATTGTCGGTGACGGTGAGAAAGCCATCGGCCGAGAGTTCGACATCGATGAAGGTGGCGTGGCCGGCAACCGCCTCGTCCATTGAGTTGTCGATGACTTCGGCGAACAGGTGGTGCATGGCCTTGTCGTCGGTGCCGCCAATATACATGCCTGGCCGACGACGCACCGGCTCCAGACCTTCCAGCACCTCGATATCGGCGGCGCTGTAGCCCTCGCTGCCGTCCTTGGACGCCGCCGGGCGTTTTGCCGCCTGCACCAGCGGATCCGCCGGGCGCGCGGACGCCCGAACCGGCTGCGGCTGCTTGTCCATATTGGCGAAGAGATCGTTGTTTTCGTCCATGCCTGCCATAGAGTCCGATGCTGCGAATCACCCGTCGATACTGCCACGCTTTTCAGCGCCAAGCGATGGAGGTTCCTGTTACGTTCGGGGGTCTGGCCCCTCTTATCCTAAAACCATTCGATAACCAAGCGGCCGGAAATAGATCAAATGCGGCCGTGCGGGATACCTGATTCTTTAACAATGCCGCCTAGCGTGAGCCCAACATAACAAGAAACTGCGGGCATCAGGGGTTTCGGTGTGAAGGGCAAGGCCATAACGATGATCGGCATCGCCGCCGTTTTCGGCGCGATCTCGATCTTTGCCGCGGATTTCTGGGTCAAGAGCCAGGCCAAGGCTGATGCCGGGGAAAAGACGGCATCGATCGCCGCTCCAGCCACGCCCAGGATCGAATTCAAGACCATCGTCGTGGCGAACGCGCCGTTGCGTTACGGCATGGAGATCGACCGCGCCAAGCTCAGCGAAATTCCGTGGCCGCAGGATTCCCTGCCGCAGGGCGCCTTTGCCACCGTCGACGGATTGCTCGGCGAAGGCGGCCGCGTGGTGCTGTCACCGATCGAGGTCAACGAGCCGGTGCTGCTGGCCAAGCTGTCGGGACCAAACGGCCGTGCGACGCTCTCCAACATGCTTGCGCCCGGAATGCGGGCGGTCACCATCCGGACCGACGAGATCGCCGGCGTCGGTGGCTTCGTCACGCCGGGCGACCGGGTCGATGTCGTGCTGACACGCGATACCGGCGCAATCCAGGAAGTGGCCAAGAATGCCCAAGGGGCTGCAGGTTCGACCGTCACCTCCGAAATCGTCGTCGCCGATGCCAAGGTGCTCAGCGTCGGCCAGGGCGCCGACGAGCGTCAGACGACGCCGCAGGTGGCCAATTCCGTGACCATCCAGGTGACGACCGATGGCGCGCAAAAAGTGGCGCTTGCCCGCACCGTCGGCACGTTGTCGCTGTCGCTGCGGTCGGCCAGCGAAGGCGGTGACGGCAATGGCGGCGTCACCACCATTTCCTCCTTCGGCGGATCGGTGGCGTCCAAGACCGAGGCGGCGGCCGGCTCGCTGTTCGACGCGGTGGCCAAGGAGCCTGAGAAGCCGACATTCAAGACGGTCATCGTCACACGCGGCACACAGGCCGAAGAATATCAGGTTCCTTCGCGGGACCAGAAATAAAGGCCGGTGGGGACCGGACGGGACGGGACAATGTTGATGCGTACGCTATATCGAATGACGGCTCGGCGGCACTTCGTGCGCGCCTTGGCGATGGTCGCCTCGCTGGCCGCGAGCGGAGTGCTCGCTTTACCCGGCGCCGCCAGGGCGGACAACGATGTCGTCTACGTCTCGTCGACCAGGAATGCATCGATCAAGGTCGCCAAGGGCAAGCCCAAGACGATCATGACGAGTGCTGCCTTCTACCAGATCGTGATCGGTGATCCGGAGATCGCCAACGTCAATCCACTGACCGACAAGTCTTTCTATGTGCTCGGCAACAATCTCGGCACCACCGGTATCGCGCTGTTCGACGACAAGAAGCAGCTGGTCGGCACCATCGACATCGAGGTGACGCTCGACACCGACCAGCTGGCGAGCACGATCCGCGCCAGCGTGCCGGATGCCAAGATCAAGGTCGGCTCGGCCAATGGCCGTGTCGTGCTGTCGGGCGAGGCGGATGACGCGGTTGCCGCCGAAAAGGCAAACAAGATCGCCACCCGCTTCTCCGGCAAGGAAGAAGTGATCAATTCGGTCAACATCTCATCGTCGCAGCAGGTCCAGCTCAACGTCCGCTTCGTCGAGATCAACCGCCAGGCAGGCCAGGATCTCGGCGCCAAATACAGCGCCAACTTTGCCTACGGCTTTGGTGGACGCGATGTTTCGCTTGACCCCGGGGCGGTGCCGGCGGCAGGAACCGGTGAAGCCATCGGCCGGCTGCTGTCCAACGGCGTCTCGATCGACATCGCCATCAAGGCCCTGGAAGAGCGCGGCCTTGCTCGACGCCTCGCGGAACCAAACCTTATTGCCCGGTCCGGCGAGACGGCGAGCTTCCTGGCCGGCGGCGAATTTCCGATCCCGGTTTCGGAGGACAATGGCAAGATCTCGGTCAGCTACAAGAAATACGGCGTCAGCCTCGACTTCACGCCGACCGTGCTCAAGGACGGGCTGGTGAGCCTCGACATCGCGCCGGAAGTATCCTCCATCGATGCGTCGGCCTCCTACAATATCGGCAACATTTCGGTGCCCGGTTTCATCGTTCGCCGCGCCAAGACGTCGGTCGACCTGAAGAACGGCCAGAGCTTCATGATCGCGGGACTGCTGCAGTCGCAGAACGACATCACCACCTCGCGCATTCCAGGCCTCGGCAAGATGCCGGTGCTCGGACCGCTGTTCTCGTCTAAATCGTATCAGCGGCGCGAGACAGACCTCGTCATCATCGTCACGCCCTACCTGGTCAAGCCCGTCGATCCGTCGAAGAAGATGGCCGGGCCGACGGACGGCACTCAACCGGCCAGCAACGTCGACTACTTTCTCAACAACACCGAGGAGGTGAAGGGGGCGAACAACGGCCGTGCGCTGGCGTTGGCCGATGGCAGCGCCGCGCGGACGGCCACCACGGTCGGTCATTTCCTCGACCTGCCGAAGGATTGAAGCCATGCGTGTGATCCTGAGAGCAAGCATCGCGTTGCTTCTTGCCGGCATCGCCGCCGGCTGCACCAGCGACGACTATGTGCGCAGCGAAGGTCCGACGACAGGCGCCGGCGAAGCGCAGGCCGGCAACACGGTCATGCAGATGGTCGATCCGTGGAAGTACGGTGTCCAGAACACCAGACTCCTCGTGCCGGCCAAGCGCGGTGATGCCGCGCCCGTCACATCCGATCAGGCGGCTGGCGCGAAGACGGCGCAGACAAGCACAAGTGACTGATTCAGGCGGGCAACTGATTCAGGCGGGCAACTGATCCAGGCGGCGATCGACTTCACAGGCGGCGAGAATGGCAAACGGCATCAAGACCAAGAAGATCCTGCTCGTATCGACGGACAGCACCTTCGTGCAGGACACACGCACCGCATTCGCCGCCTCCGAGGTCATCCAGCTCTCGACGGTGGAAAAGAATGTCACCGAACTGCGCGGCGAGATCCAGGAAACCGACTTCGGCGCCATCATCGTCGATATGGACGCGGCGAAGCTGGAGGAGATCGAATCGCTGCAGCGCGTCATGCGCAGGCTGGAGGGCAAGGCCCCGGTGGTCGTCGTCACCCAGGAGTTCAACGCCGCCGCCGTCCGCATCCTGGTGCAGCTCAAGGTCGCGGACTTTCTCGTCAAGCCGATCACCACGGCCGACCTGGTGCGATCGGTCGTGCGGGCCCTGCAAGGGCCGGGGCGCGAGGAAAACACCGAGTCGCAGATCTACACCTTCATGCCGGCCGCGGGCGGTGTCGGCACCACGACGTTGGCGCTGCAGACGGCGTTCCAGCTGCATCACTCGGTGACGCGCGGCGCCTCGACCTGCGTGGTCGACCTCAATTTCCAGCAGGGCGCCTGCGCGGAATATCTCGACCTCGAGCCGCGTTTCGACATCACCGAGATCGAGAACCAGCCCGAACGCCTCGACCGGCAACTCCTCGACGTGATGCTCTCGAAACACGCCAGCGGACTTTGCGTGCTGGCGGCGCCGACGCACCCATCGGAGATGCGTTCCTTCAAGACCGATGTCGTGGTGCGCATGCTGGACCTCGTTTCGGCCTATTTCGACAATGTCGTCATTGACATGCCGCGCACCTGGTTTCCGTGGACGGAAACGGTGCTGCTCGGCTCCAACAAGCTCTACATCGTCGCCGAAATGACGGTGCCGTGCCTGCGCCACACGCAAAGACTGATCCAGGCCGTCTACGAGACCGCCGGCAAGGAGGTGAAGCCCAACGTCATCGTCAATCGCTTCGAGCAGAAGATGTTCGACAATGGCATCAAGCAGGCGGATGTCCAGGAAATCCTCGGCGAGCATTTCGTCGGCGGCATCGCCAACAACTACCGGCTGGTGCGCGAGGCGGTCGACCGTGGCGTGCCGTTGCACGAGATTGACGCCAATGCCAACGTTGTCAATGACTTGAAGAAGATCATCCTGCCGGAGGAGGCAGTCGCGACCGCCAGCAAGTCGAAGTCGCTCTTCGGTCTCGGCAGGGGCCTTTTGAAGAGGAGGGCCGGATGACCAGCCGTTTTTCCACCCTGCAGAACCGCGATGCGCGGCCGCAGCGTTCGTCCGAAACAACGCCGGTCGCGCATCACGCGGTGGTGATCCCGACAAGCCGAAAAGCTTTACCGGTAAAACCCGAGGTCGCCCCGGCAAAGAACGCCAACAGGGTGCTCGATGCCCGCATACGCATTCATCGGATGCTGCTCGAGGAAATCAACCTTGTCGCCCTGGAGCGCTTGCCGAAGGAGGAAATGCGGCGGCAGGTGCATGATTTCGTGTCGGAAAAAACCCGCCAGGAGCGGATGGCGATCAACACCGCCGAACTTGACGCGCTGGTCGACGACATCGTCGACGAGATGGTTGGCCTGGGCCCGCTGGAGCCGCTGCTCAAGGATCCCGACATCAACGACATCCTGATCAACGGCCACCAGAACTGTTTCGTCGAGAAGAAGGGCAAGCTGCAGCAGGTGCACATTCCGTTCAAGGATGAGGCGCATCTGCTTAGAATCATTAACAAGATCGTCGCGGCCGTCGGCCGTCGCGTCGACGAATCGCAGCCGATGGTCGATGCCCGCATGCTGGATGGGTCGCGTTTCAACGCTGCCATCCGCCCGGTTGGCGTCGACGGGCCGCTGGTGTCGATCCGCAAATTCTCCAAGAACAAGCTTGGCCTGCACAAGCTGGTCGAATTCGGCGCCATCACACAGAACATGGCCGAAGTGCTGGCCGCGGCGGTCCATGCCCGCAAGACGACGATCATTTCCGGCGGCACCGGCACCGGCAAGACAACGATGCTCAATGCACTGTCGGCCTTCATCCCGGAAGACGAGCGGCTGATCACCATCGAGGATGCCGCCGAGCTTCAGCTGCAGCAGCCGCATGTCGCTCGCATGGAGACGCGACCTGCCAACATCGAGGGCCATGGCGAACTGAAGCAACGCGATCTCGTCAAAAACGCGCTGCGCATGCGTCCTGACCGCGTCATCCTCGGCGAGTGCCGCGGCGAGGAGGCGTTCGACATGTTGCAGGCGATGAACACCGGCCATGAAGGATCGATGGCGACAATCCATGCCAACACGCCGCGCGATGCCATTTCGCGCCTCGAACAGATGCTGGGCATGACCGGCATGCCGATGACGGTCCAGTCGATCCGCAGTCAGATCGCCAGCGCCATCGATATCATCGTGCAGTTGACCCGGCTTTCCGACGGCAAGCGCAAGGTGACAAGCGTTGCGGAAGTGACCGGCATGGAAGGCGACGTCATCCAGATGCAGGAGATCTTCCGCTTCGTGCGCACCGGCATGGATGCCGACGGCGGAATTCTCGGCTATTTCGAAGCGACCGGCATCCGGCCGCGCTTCCTCGAGGACCTGCGCGCCATGGGCATCGAATTTCCCGGACGCTATTTCGAACCCGGCCGGCCGCAGGAGTAGCCAGGTGTTCGACGGATTCAGCGCGATCTACGTCGTCTATGCCGGAGCCGCACTGACCGGCATCCTGATCGCTGAGGCCTGCTATCTTCTTTACGCTGGCCGCAGCGACAAGCGCGCCGCCATCAACCGGCGCATGAAGCTGCAGGAAAACAAGATCAGCCAGGAACAGGTGCTGATCCAGCTGCGCAAGGAGCGCGGCCTCGATGCCGGCACGTCGCTGTTCTCGCCGGACCGATTCCGTGCCCTGCGCACACAGTCGGGCATGATTATGCCGCTGTCGAAATTCCTGACGATCACCTGCGGCGTGGCGATGGCCGCGGCCCTGGTCGCCATCTGGTATGGGTTGCCGCCGCTCATGGGGCTCATCCTGTTCTTCGTGCTGGCGCCTCTGCTGCCGGTGGTCGCGATGCGCTTCATGCGTAAACGGCGGCACAAACGTTTCGGCATGCAGCTGCCGGAGGCGCTGGAGCTGATCACGCGTGGCCTCAAGGCCGGCCATCCGGTGCCGGTGGCCATCGCCATGGTGTCGCGCGAGATGCCCGATCCGATCGGCACCGAGTTCGGTGTCGTTGCTGATGAGGTGACCTACGGCTCCGATCTGGTTTCGGCGTTGAACAACCTGTTCGATCGCGTGGGGCACGAAGACCTGCCGCTGTTCGTCACCGCCGTCTCGATCCAGTCCAGTTCGGGCGGCAATCTGCGTGAAATCCTCGACGGCCTGTCGTTGACAATACGCGAGCGCGGCAAGCTGCGACGCAAGGTGCGCGCCATTTCGACCGAAGGCCGCCTGTCCGCCTACATCCTGACGGCGATACCGGCGCTTTTGTTTGCCGCCATCATGGCGTTGATGCCGGGGTTCTACAGGGACGTCTGGGGGGTGCCGAAAACCTGGTACATGCTTGGCGGGTCGGTTACCTGGCTGATGCTGGGCAATCTGATCATGTTCAAGATGTCGAATTTCAGGTTCTGACATGCGCGGTTTCATCGAATTCCTGGCCTCGCTTGCGCCGACCTCCTTGATCCCGGTGGCCGTTGCGCTTCTGGCCGTGGGTGTTGTCGCGGTCGCCTGGCCGATGGTGGTTGCCAAGGGTGATCGCAATGACGTGAAGCGCCGCCTCAAGGTTGACGACAGTCGCGCGGCCGCGAAGCCCGAGCCGGTGCAGAAGAAGAACGCCGGCGTCGTGCGCGAGAAGGCGGTGAAACGGGCACAGGAATTCTACGCCAAGAGCGATCCGGAAAATGTTGCCCGGCTGCGCATGAAGCTGATCCAGGCGGGCTACATGGAGCCGCGCGCCGTCGGCATGTTCTTCCTCATTCGCTTCGCGGCACTGGTGGGTGCCGCGACGGGAGCCTTTGTGATCAACCGCTGGATGGCCAGCGCCGACGCGACGATGGCCAGCCGCTGGGCGTTCGTCATCCTGACGGGCGTGGCTGGCTACTTCCTGCCCGGCCTGGTGCTGAGCCAGAAAGTGCGGGAGAAGATGCGCGAATACCGCAACGGCTTTCCTGACTTCATGGACCTGTTGATCGTCTGCTCGGATGCGGGCATGAGCATGGAGGCGGGCGTCGAGCGCGTTTCGAAGGAACTCGCCAAGACCTATCCCGCGCTCAGCCAGAATCTGCAGCTGGTGTCGCTGGAATTGAGGGCCGGCCGCAGCCTCGACGACGCGCTGAAGGCGCTCGCCGATCGCCTCAGCCTGGACGAGGTGCGTTCTTTCGCGACGCTGCTGCAGCAGTCGAAGGAACTCGGCACCAGCCTGTCGGGAGCGCTTCGGGTCTTCTCCGACGAAATGCGTCATAAGCGCATGTCGCTGGCTGAGGAGAAGGCACATGCCTTGCCGGCCAAGATGTCGGTGCCGGTCACGGTGTGCATTCTGCCGGTGGTGCTGATGATCGCGATCATTCCGATCATCGTCAAATTGACGGGCGGGCACTATTAGATGTGTCGGCTTGAGTTCAGGTCGGCCTGAACTCAATCCAGCGTGTCCGCGGAGCAATCCACAAGCATGGCGTTCGCGATCAAGGCCAAAATTGCCAACCCCGGCGCGACGACATTCGCCTTCGCCGCGCGAAAGACGATGTATGGCGGCAAGCATGTCGCCGAGGGCGATGCGATTTTCCTATTCGCCGGCGAGAATGAGGCGGCCAGGGCCTTGTCGCGCGCGGCATCGTCACATCCGTCGAAGCGGTCGCGCCAAAGCCCGGCATTGCCCGGCAGACGCCGCGCGTAAGCCTGGCCATCGAACGAATCGCGCAGGCGAAGCGACCGCTGGGCCGAGCCGAACTCAAACGTCTCACCAACTGGAATGACGGTCAGCCGGGTTGCCACCGTCCCGTTGTTTGGCCGGCACCTGGTGGTGGTTAATGGCCGGTTTTTCGGAGACCGAATCTTAGCTGCATTTCGGCACCGAAGCTTAACCGCTGTGCTGTAGTGTCCTTGCTGAAGAACGACCCGACAAATCGGGCGACGGGGCAGGGCATGCGTCAGGGAAATTTTGCGGCGGCGGCCACCATGGCGGTCGTCCTTATGATCACCGGGTGTACGACGAACAACAACGTCGACACGACCAAGACTACGGCCATTCAGCCCGCGGCAAAAAACATCGACACCTCCGATCTGGCACAGGGCAAAGCGCAGTTTCGCGACGCCAATTATGGTCTGGCCGAACAGCATTTCCGCAAGGCCGTCGAATTGAAGGCCGACAGTGCGGAGGCCTGGATGGGGCTTGCCGCATCCTATGACGAGCTCGGCCGCTTCGACTTCGCCGACCGCGCCTACGACCAGCTCCTGAAAGTCGCCGGCCGCCGGCCGCAGATCGTCAACAATATGGGCTATTCGCAACTATTGCGCGGCAACAAGAAGAAAGCCAGGGCGCTGCTGCTCGAGGCCAAGGCCGGCATGGCCGATCCGACGGTTGTCAACGCAAATCTCGCCTTGCTGAACAAGGGCTGATGGGCAAGGCCGAGCCGGTCAAGCCGGCCTTGCGTTCGGCTTAGGCCGAGAGACTACTATTCGGCCGCACCCAGATAGTCCGACAGCGGCGGGCAGGAGCAGACGAGATTGCGGTCGCCCGCGACATTGTCGATGCGCGACACCGGCGGCCAGTATTTTGCGGCGGTATCCACGTTGCCCGCGGGATAGACCGCCTCCAGCCGCGAATAGGGATGGGTCCACGTGCCGGCCAGCGCCTCGGCGGCAGTGTGCGGCGCGTTGACCAGCGGGTTGTCGGCCAAGGGCCATTCGCCCTTTGCTACCTTCGCCGCTTCGCCGGCGATCGCGATCATGGCCTCGCAGAAGCGATCGAGTTCACCTTTCGGCTCGGATTCCGTCGGCTCGACCATCAGCGTGCCGGCGACCGGGAACGACATGGTCGGTGCATGGAAGCCATAGTCGATCAGCCGTTTGGCGATGTCATCGACGCTGATGCCCGCGCTCTCCTTGAGCACGCGGGTGTCGAGGATGCATTCATGAGCGATACGATCGCTCCTGCCCTTGTAAAGAAGCGGGAAGTACGACGCGAGCCGCGTCGCCACATAATTGGCCGAGATTATGGCGGTCTCCGTCGCCTGCCTGAGACCGGAAGCGCCCATCATGCGGATGTACATCCAGGTGATCGGCAGGATGGAAGCACTGCCGAACGGTGCGGCCGACACGGCATGGCCTGAGCCTTCGGTAATATGGCCCGGCAGATAGGGTTTCAGATGCGCCTTGACGCCGATCGGGCCGACGCCGGGACCGCCGCCGCCATGCGGGATGCAGAACGTCTTGTGCAGGTTCATGTGGCAGACGTCGGCGCCGATGTCGCCGGGGCGGGCGAGGCCGACCAGGGCGTTGAGGTTGGCTCCATCGAAATAGACCTGGGCACCATGCTCGTGGATAAGGGCGCAGAGGTGGCGCGCGCCTTCCTCGTAGACGCCATGCGTCGAGGGATAGGTGAACATCAGCGCCGCGAGATTCCTGGAATGCTCGTTGGCCTTGGCCCTGAGATCGTCCATGTCGATATTGCCGTCCTCGGTGCAGCGCACCACGACAACGCTCATGCCCGCCATCGCCGCGCTGGCAGGATTGGTGCCATGCGCGGAGGACGGGATCAGGCAGACCGTGCGATGGCCTTCGCCACGCGAGCGGTGATAGGCGCGGATGGCCAGCAGCCCGGCATATTCGCCTTGGCTGCCGGCATTGGGCTGCAGGCTTACCGCGTCGAAGCCGGTGATCTCCGACAGCCAGTTCTCAAGATCGCCGACCATGGCGCGATAGCCCGCCGAATGGCTGGCCGGCGCGAAAGGGTGCAAATTGGCGACGCTTGGCCAGCTCACCGGCATCATCTCGGCCGCGGCATTGAGCTTCATGGTGCAGGAGCCGAGCGGGATCATGGCGCGATCGAGCGCAAGATCCTTGTCGGCCAACCGGCGCAGAAAGCGCATCATTTCGGTTTCCGAATGATTTTCGTGGAACACCGGCTGGGTGAGAAACTCCTTGCCGCGTCCTTTTCCAGGCATGCTGCCGTCGACAGCGCCGGCTGCCTTGGCGCCGAACAGCGCGGCGATCGCCTCCAGATCGGCTTCGGTCGAGGTTTCGTCGAAGTTGATGCCGACATGGTCGGCGTCGATGACGCGCAGCAGCCGGCCGGTTTCTTCGGCGGCCGTGGCGATCGCTTTCGCCTTGCCCTTCATCTCAACCGTCACCGTGTCGAAGCGGCTTGTGCCGAGCACGGGCAGGCCAGCGGCCTTCAGGCCCGCTGCAAGGCGGTTGGCGAGCCCATGGATGCGGCCGGCAATCGCCTGCAGCCCGGCGGGGCCGTGCCAGATCGCGTAGGCGGTCGCCATGTTGGCGAGCAGTGCCTGTGCGGTGCAGATGTTGGACGTCGCCTTGTCGCGGCGGATGTGCTGTTCGCGTGTCTGCAAGGCAAGCCGATAGCCGGGCCGGCCCTTGCTGTCGGTCGACTGGCCGACGAGGCGGCCGGGCATCAGCCGCGTCAGTCTGTCGGAAACGGCGCAGTAGGCGGCATGGGGGCCGCCAAAGCCCATCGGCACACCAAAGCGCTGCATGGGGCCGACGGCAATGTCGGCGCCGAGTTTCGCCGGCGCGTCGGTGAGCGTCAGGCCAAGCGGATCGGCGATGAACACGACAACTGCGCCGGTCGCGCGGGCCTTCTCGATCGCGGCCTTATGGTCGCCATAGACGCCGAACGTATCCGGCCAGGAGACGAGCAGGGCGGCGGTGTTGTCGTCGATCGTCTCGCCGTCGACCTCGATGCCGAGCGGCTCGGCGCGCGTGCGCACAACATCCAGCGTCTGCGGATGCGGTGTGCCAGCAAGCGCCACCTTGGTGCGCTTGTCGCGATGGTGGCGCAAGGCAATACCGACGGCTTCGGCCACCGCCGTTGCCTCATCGAGCAGCGAGGCTGACGCGACCGGCAGGCCGGTCAGCTCGGTGACCAAGGTCTGGAAATTGAACAGCATCTCCAGCCGGCCCTGGCTGATCTCCGCCTGGTAAGGGGTATAGGCCGTGTACCAGGCCGGGTTCTCGAGCAGATTGCGCTGGATGACCGGCGGCACGTGGACGCCATGGTAGCCGGCGCCAATGAAGCTCTTCAGCACCGTGTTCCTGGCCATGGTCGCCGACAATTCGGCCAGCGCTTCGGCTTCGCTGGCCGGCGCGGGCAGGGCCAGCGGCTGGTCGAGGCGGATCGATCTTGGCACGGCCTGGCTGATCAGCGTTTCCACGGAAGGAACGCCGATGACGGCCAGCATGGCTCTGACGTCATTGATGCCGGGGCCGATATGGCGGGCGAAAAAGGGGGTAGGTGCTGCGGTCATTTTTATCGTCCTGCTATCAGCCGATATGGGCTTTGTAGGCGGTCTCGTCCATGAGGCCGGCAAGTTGGCTTTCATCGGCGAGCCTCATCTTCCACAGCCAGCCGGCGCCGGTGGCCGCCGAATTGACTAGCGACGGGTCGGACGACAGCGTGCCGTTGGCCTCGGTGATTTCGCCGTCGACCGGCGCGTACACGTCGGAGGCGGCCTTGACGGATTCGACCACGACCGCGGTATCGCCCTTGGCAAGCTTCCGGCCGGTCTCGGGCAGTTCGACGAAAACGAGGTCACCGAGCTGCTCCTGCGCGTAGTCGGTGATGCCGACGGTGGCGATGCCACCCTCGACGCTGAGCCATTCGTGATCGGCGGTGAAATAGGTCTTTGCCATGAGATTATCCTTTGCGGTAGCGATGAGGCGTGAAGGGCAGGGAACTGACGTCGACAGGGATTTTCGTGCCGCGCACGTCGGCGAAAATCCGTGTTCCGGGCTTTGCCAGCGGCGCCACGACATAGCCCATGGCGACCGGATGGCTGGCCGAGGGGCCGAAGCCGCCCGACGTCACATGGCCGGCAGGATGGCCGTCGGCGTCAAACAGCGCCGCGCCGGCGCGCACCGGCTGGCGTCCTTCCGGCTTCAGCCCGACGCGCTTTTGCGCCGGGCCGCGTTCCACGGCGGCGCGCAAGGCATCGGCGCCGATAAAGGCGCCGGAAGCCCTGATCTCCTTCGGAATAGCCCACATCAGCGCCGCCGCGGCGGGGTCTGTCTCCGGTGTGATGTCCTGGCCATGCAGGCAAAGTCCGGCTTCCAGCCGCAGGCTGTCGCGCGCGGCAAGACCGATCCAGAGCACGCGCTCATCTTCCAACAGCTTCGCGACGAGGTCGCGCGCGTCGGGCTCCGGCAGGCCGATCTCGAAACCATCCTCGCCGGTATAGCCGGACCGGCTCATGAACCAGTTCTTCCTGGGTTCGACACCGTGCATGAACAGCAATGAGCCGGTTTCGATCCCGGCACGGGACAGCGCTGCCCAGGCCTCGGGCCCCTGGATGGCCAGGAAGACGCGGTCGAGCGGCTCGACCATGGCGTCGAAACCGGCTGCAAGTTCGCGCAGGTGCTTTTCGTCAGCGACGGCGTTGCCGGCATTGGCGACCACCATGAAGCGATCGGCGCCGAGCCGGGTAACGATCAGGTCGTCGAGAATGCCGCCGGCTTCGTTGAGGAAGAACGTCAGTTTGGATTGCGAAATTTCGAGCGCGCCGGCATCCAGCGGGCAGGCGCGGTCGAGCAGCGCAACGGCTTGCGGCCCACTGACCTCGAACAGTTTCATGTGCGAGATGTCGAAGAGACCCGCGTGCTCGCGGGTATGCAGATGTTCCTTCATGACGCCGGCCGGGTAGGTCAGCGGCATCGACCAGCCTGCAAAGGCGCCGAAGCGCGCGCCTGCGGCCGTGTGGATATCCTCAAGGGGGAGGTGTTTATCGTTGTCGCCCGTCATGTCGTCTCCAGAGTCGCACGCAATCGGCCGCGAATGGCGACCAGTCCGTGCCCCTCTGTCTGAAGCCTGAGAGACTCGCGCAGCCGGAACTCTGTCAGCGGCGCTTACACCTTCGGCGCGGGGGCAAGCCCCGACTTTCCAGAGTGTCTTTCCCGTCCACGGTTCTTTTGCCTGAGAGATTTCGGGCGATTTCCCCTTCGGCGGCAGCTCTCGCTGCTCTCTCCCGCAAACAGGTAGGACTCAAAGCCTGAGTCCTCGACGCGCCATCCATAGCCCGTCGGCGACACCTTGTCACCTCCCAGCGACATCTAAAGCGCGAAGCGCTGAACGGGTTTGGGCGATGCGCTTCGGGTATTTGTTCCGATGCGGCAAGCCTTCGCTAACCACACCGTTTGCCGGTTTTTCAAGACACTCCTGATATAGCAGGCTGATGTGAGGCGGATGGGGCGACGAATGGGCGGATCAATCATGAGCGCGCCGGTGGCGGGGCTGACATCAAAGATTAGCATTACTCCACAGGATGTCGTGATGCTGCGCCGCGACGTGTTCGCCGATGGTGTGGTCACGCGCGGCGAGGCCGAGGCCTTGTTCGCGCTCGACCAGACGGCGCGGGACAAATGCGCGGAGTGGGCGCCATTCTTTGTCGAGGCGGTGACCGATTACATCGTCCATCAGGAAAGGCCAGAGGGCTACATCTCGCAGGACAACGCCGACTGGCTGATCCGCACGATCTCGCGAGACGGCATGGTCGACAGCCGGACCGAACTCGAATTGCTGGTCCATGTGCTGGAAGAGGCGAAATCATCGCCGGACCGGCTTTGCGTTTATGCCCTGGAGCAGGTCGCCCACGCCGTTGTCGACGGCAAGGGGCCGCTGATGCTGGGCGGTGCGCTGGTCCCCGGACTGGTCGCCAAGGCGGAAGTCGACCTGCTGCGCCGCATCCTCTATGCCCATGGCGGTGACGGCAACATCGCCATTACCCGCGGCGAGGCCGAGGTGCTGTTCAGGATCAATGAACAGACCGCCCAAGCCAACAACGATCCTTCCTGGAACGAGTTGTTCGTCAAGGCAATCGCCAACTTCGTCATGTGCTCGGCCGGCTATGAAGCGCCGACTCGTGACGTGGCTTTGCGCCAGGAAACTTTCCTTGAGCATGCGGATGTGGAAATCGGCGGCTTCTTCAACCGCATGGTCTCCGGTGGCCTTGCCGGCATCATCGAGGCCTACCGGTCCCCGGATGACATCGAAGCCGAATGGGAGGCGAAGAACAGGGCAGCGGAGGCCTTGGCCCGGCGCGCCGAAACGATCGATGCCGGCGAAGCCAAATGGCTGGTCGAGCATATCGGGCTGAATCGGCCCCTTTACGAAAACGAGCGCGCATTGCTGACCCTGATCAAGCATGCCTCGCCGGAGATTCATCCAGCTCTAAAGCCGCTGCTCGAAAAGGTTGCTTGAGTATTGGCTGTTAAGCCGTCGATGTCAGGCCACTATTCTCTCTCTGACTGTCAAATACCACCATACCAGTCGTAGCCATTGTCTTCCCAATAGCCGCCGCGGCCGCCCCCGACGCCGGCGAAACCGTCGACCAGTTCGATCCTGGAGAGATATTTCGGCATCTTGTAGCCAAGCTGGCGCTCGACGCGGACGCGCAGCGGCGCGCCATTCTCGACCGGCAAGGGTTTGCCATTCAGGCCGTAGGCAAGGATCGTCTGCGGATGGCGAGCGTCGATCAGATCAATCGTGCCGTAATATTTCACGTCGCCGGACAGGCCGCGGTCGATCGTGTCGAGGCAATGGAACATCACGTAGCGCGCCTGCGGCTTGACGACGGCCTGGTCCAGCACCAGCGACAATGGTGTGCCGGTCCATTTGGCGATGCAGCTCCAGCCCTCGACGCAGTCGTGACGCGTGATCTGGGTGCGGCTCGGCATGTTCTGCAACTGCTCACGGCTGAGCGACAGCGGCTTCTCAACAAGGCCTGAAACCTCCAATCGCCAGTCGGCGAAATTGTTGGCGAGAAGGCCCTTGTAGATATCGTCATCCGGCGCGGTGACACCGTTCGGCCGCTGCGGCTGGCGGATGTCGGCTTCCGTGAATTCCGGCGCCAGCCTATCGCGCCCGGCGAGCAGGCGTTGCGCGCGGTACGTCAGGCCATTTGCGTTCTCGAGGAAACTGCGCAGGCCCCCCCCTATGCCGAGCTGGCTGTCAAAGGCGTCGCAACCCGACAGCATGATGCCGGAGGCGCCAAGGCTGGCGGCGGTCAGAAACTTGCGGCGGCTGATTTCGAATTTTGTCATGTCACGCACTCCTCTCGGCGGGCTTGTCGTCATGCGCTGGGGGATCAGTGCGGTACCAGCCTGTGATGATGGAACGCAGCTCGTTGATCGGTCCGGCGGCGAGGATCATCAGGATGTGGATAACGAAGAAGGCAACCAGCAGCACCATGACGGTGAAATGGATGGTGCGCGCCGTCTGCCGGCCGCCGAGCAGGTCGTTGAGGAACGGCAGCACCGAATTCATGCTGGGCGACATGGCAAGGCCGGTGATGACCATCAGCGGCAGCAGAACAAAGAGGACGCCGCCATAGGCCATCTTCTGCAGAGTGTTGTATTCGCGCGTGTGGTGGAACTTCAGCCTGGCATGATCGACGATGTCCTGTGGCAAGCGCTTGAGGTCGTCGAGGCGCGGGGTGAGATCCCGCCGGATATGGCCGTTGATCAGGCTGGCGACCAGCCAGACGATCAAGGTCGTCGTCAGGATCCAGGCGAAGAAGAAATGCACCACGCGGGCCGTGCCGAGATCATAGTAGGAAGGGATGGTCGCCCAGGATGGGAAACCGCGCGCCGTCTCGTTGCCCGACGGACCCGACCAGCCAAGCACGCCTGTCGTGTCGAAGCGGTGCCCGAAGATCGCGGTGTAGCCGCGTGGGCCAGCATTGGTGTTCTCGGCGCCGATCTGGAAGATAGTGTTGTTGTAGCCGAAGCCGGATTGCTTGCCGATATAGAGCTGCGGCCGGGCGTTGAAGATCTGCAGGCCGGAAAGCAGCATAAAGAACAGCGAGATAGCCCAGATCCAGTGCGTCAGCCGCGTCCAGCGTGACTGACGGTAGATCAGCGTCTTGTCACCCGAAGCGGGAACGCCCGTTCCGATTTCTGGTTGGCTTCTGGCAAGGGATTCCATCTTGTCTCATCTCCCGGCCCTTTGGGCGCGACCTGCGTGTCCATTGTCCTCCTGATACGTCGCGATCCAAACCGATGTTTCATCCGATCACGGATTTATTACGGACCGCCCAGGCTGACGGCGAGGTTGACGGCCGCCGCGACGATGACGGTGTTGAAAAAGAACGACAGGATCGAGTGGACAAGCACGACCCGGCGCATATGCGTCGTCGAGATGTTGGTGTCGGCGGTCTGCGCGGTCATGCCGATGACGGTGGAGAAATAGAGGAAATCCCAGCCTTCAGGCCTCTTGTCGCCCGGGAACAGCAGGCCCCCGACGGGAATTTTCTTCTTGGTTCCGGCATCGACCTCTTCGCCGTCCATCCAGTAGACGTGGGCATAGTGGAGCGCGGCCATGGCATGGATGGTGAACCAGCCGAGCGGTATCGACAGCAGCGCGAAGCCGAGTTCGATGGGATGGCCTTTGTCCTTCTGGTTGATCAACAGGAACAATGAGATGACGGCGAGGCCGACGACGACGAGCGTGACCGCGAAGATGACCAGCACCGGCTGATCGGTGGCGCGCGCATTCTTGCTAAGATAGGTGCCGGTGAGCTTGGGCATCTGGGCGACGACCAGTATGACGTAGGCGGCAAAGAAGGCGTTGGCACCGATCGAATAGGCAAGCGGGGCATGAAGGAGCAACGCCACGAGGAGCGCAAAGACACCGATGCACGCCGACAGCACAAACAGCATGTGCCGCTGCACCGGCTTCTTGATTGGAGGGGTTTCGGCGGCCATGGCGGTCTCCACCTTGAATGGCGCTCTGCTTCTAGGCCAGTTCACCGTTTTCAAGGAAATGGCAAACCGCTAATTCTTGGTTTGACGCAATTCCGGACGGAAAACCGCTATGCACTTTTCCTGGAATTGCTTTAGCTGGGTGTGGCGGATTTCAGCGCGCGCCGCAAGATACGGTCGAGCTCGCCAAGGAACCGGGACCGATCCTGGGGCGCAAAGCTTGCATTGTAGCCCTTGCTTTCGCCTGTCTCGCGCAAATGCTGCTTGAGGTCGCGCATGGCAACCGCCATGCCGATCGTTTCCGGCGTGAAGGGACGTCCGGTGGGCCCAAGCACATGCGCACCAAGCGCTACCGAGCGGGCGGCAAGCGGAATATCCCCAGTCACCACAATATCGTTGGGCTTTGCGTTCTCGACGATCCAGTCATCGGCGGCGTCGGCGCCCTTCGACACCACGACGTTGCGGATCATCGGGTCGCGTGATGGACGCAGGCCGCCATTGGAGACATGGGTGACGACGATGCCATGGCGGTCGGCGACTTTCTCGACCTCGGCCTTGACCGGGCATGCGTCGGCATCGACGTAGATGGCGGGTGCGGACATTGTCACTCCAGGACGTGCGGGGCCGGAAACATATCGGGCCCCGCACGGAACTTCACAGAATCATGCCGGCAGGGCGCCAGACCTTTTGGCCGTCCAGGTGGCCATGTAGTCCATCAGCCCGGGATTGAGGCAATCATAGGGTTCGAGCCCGATCGACTTCAGTTGGCCGCGAATGCCGTCCATACGACCCGGATCGACACCGGATTCGATGATCGAGGAGACAAAGGCGGTGAAGCCCGGCGGCGACCAGCCATCCTCCTCGAAGCGCTCGGGGTGGATGAAGGTCAGGCCCTTGAACGGATGATCGCGCTCGACCGGCCCGTGCATGTGGACGCCGCAGCCGGTGCAGGCATGTCGCTGGATGAGCGCTGCCGGGTCGACCACCTTGAGCTTGTCGCCGTTCTCGGTGACGGTGACATCGCCAGTGCCGGCAACCGCAACCACCGAGAATACGGCACCTTCCGGCTTCCAGCATTTGGTGCAGCCGCAGGCGTGGTTGTGGGCGATCTGACCCTTGACCTTCACCTTCACCGGATTGCTGGTGCAAAGGCAGACCAGCGTGCCGCCGGCGAAGCTCGCGCTCTCCTTTGGCAGCCCATTGTCGATTTTCGGATGCAGTTTCTCCGCCATTTCTTTTCCTCCCAGGTTTTCGCCACAGAGGTCGCTGGCCGGTTGGCTGGCGGCGTGTGACTGTCTTCAGTAAACGACGACGCTTCGGATCGATTTGCCCTCATGCATGAGGTCGAACCCCTTGTTGATGTCCTCGA
>NZ_VFUX01000043.1:0-49465 GCF_006441275.1 Mesorhizobium sp. B2-4-17
GTTCGATCCAACCGAATGCTGGAACTATCTCAAACAGGCAGGCTACGTTGCATGTTAATCGCCCGATGCTCTAGGTGGAGGGCACAGCGGCTTTACGGTCGCGGTCTTGCATCTCATGAACCCGAACGACGCCAAGCAGCGCGTCTATGTCGACACTACGAAGCCGGAAGCCGCCGAGTCCGACGGCGCTGGATTCTTCAGGCAGTCCTGGGCGACGCAGGTTCTCGAACTCCAGACGTTTGCGAAGAACGGCAGCGCCGACAGAATTCAGTTCGCGACCGTCGAAGGGTCGATCCCTGCTGCGGCCGAGCTCGAGGCTCTCGGGACGACTCTCTTCGTCGGCGTCGGGCACGAGACCACGGGCGCGAACTCCTATAGCCGATCCGAGGTTGAGGAACTTCTGAAGTGGCTCGATGGCGATCCTGAAAACCGCCACGCCGTGTTCGACGCAACGTCCATGCTCGGGGCGATGCCTTGGGGCGAAGATCTCGTGCGGGAAGTCCTCGCGAAGTGCTGCGTGTTCATGCCGTTCCAGAAAGCGATCGGCGGCATCTCAGGGTACTTCGTCATTTCATTCACCCCCCAGGCATTGAAGCTCATCGAGGACAACCTGAACGACCCTGCTTGGGCTATCCCCCGCCAGCTGAAGCTGGCACCGCCCGTCGACGCGAAGCTCCCGATCAGCGGAAAGAGGTCGTGGGCGATCGGCCCCTTCTACGACGCGGGCCAGCACCGCATGCTCGGCGGAGTGATCAACACATACAGTGCGCTCGCATTCGCTGAAACCACGTTCGGCCTTCTTCAAACTGCCAAGCGTGTCGGATCGGCAAGCGACATGAACCGCCGCTCGGTAGAAAACCGCCGAGTAATCTCGGATTGGATCGACAACAGCTCCCTCCTGAGCTTCACCGTCAAAGAGCCCGAAAAGCGCGGGGCGGCCGTCGTTCTTCTGAAAGTCAACGACCCCGATATCGCCGACAAGCAGATCCACGCCCGGATCATTGCACGCTCGAAGCAGCTTCTTGGCTACGAGGGCATTACGCACGTGAATGGCGAACACGAGAAAGGTCTGGATGCTGCCCGGTATGTGAACGCATTCCCTGGCATGCCTGGCGACTACCGGGCATGGATCGGGGGCATCCGCGATGCCGAGGATATCCGCCTTCTCCTCGACAACCTCGCCTATGCCTACCGCAGGGCGAAGATCGCCGTCCTCGAAGAGGAACTCGCGGCGCAAGGCGAGCGGTTCGACCGCGCCGCCTCCGCCGACGGCTTGGCCAGGAAAGATGATCCGAAGCGCGCCTACACGGTCCTGATCGCCGATTTGCTCGGCCTGCGAATGGGGAAGGACGGCTCGCCCGACTGCAGTGAGATCGCCGCCTACATCCGTAAGAAGGAAGGCGAATTCCACTTTGGTCCGCTCCAGGATCGAAGCGCACTGGAAGGAGGGAGGATCCACTTCTTCTATCAGCCGGGGCTAAGCACGGAAGCCGAGCTTCTGGGGTGCACGGCCCAGGGAGAGTACGATGCCCTGATCACGGCGGCCACTTTCATTCCCAAGCAGTCGGTGTTTCCGCTTGGCGGCGTGAGGATTGGCGCCGGAACGGGAAACATGGGCTCCGCCTCGTGGGGCGGCCCTGACGGTGTCGGCGGTGTCGCGCCGCTGATGAACACCCCGGGCATCAACAGCCGCGCCACGGCCCAGATGGTCATGAAGGCCCTTATCAAGGTCGTTCCCAATCTTCCGGTCGATGAACTGCATGGCAGGACGGTGGCCGGGAATTTCGACACGGGGCGCGACCTGAAGGACTTCCCGACAGCAAAACTCGAAGGGCAGAAACTTGCCGTCCTGGGATACGGCAACATCGGCAGGGAGGTGGCCAAGCTGGCGAAGGCGTTTGGCATGCGCGTTTGCGTATACGCCCGTGAAGCTCACAGAGACTGGATCGAAGCGGAGGGTTTCGAATACGCCGACAGCCCGGTGAAGGCAGCGATCGATGCCAACGTCCTCTCGGTGCATGTCGGCCTTGGCCGCCTCGATGCGTCAACTGGCAAGTTCAGCAATGCCGGTCTGGTCAACCATGAAGTGCTCTCCGGGCTCGCCGACGGGGCGGTGCTCATCAACTACGATCGCGGCGAACTCGTGGATATCGATGCCCTCGATGCAGCCTTTGTGGCGGGCAAGGTGAGCTATGCTTCGATAGATGCGGACATTTTCAGCAATGCGGACAACGGCACATTGCGGGGGCCTCTCGTACCCTATCTGCCGCTGAGCGAGCGGTTTCCTGGCAAGCTCGAGCTTCTTCCGCACGTCGCGGCCGACACCGATCATCCAACGCGTGTCGCCGGAGCCAAGCAGGCGGTTGACCAGATCTACGACGCCATCCAGTTCAAGGCCGTGCGAAACTTGAAGGGCACATTGCCCGAAGGGTACGTCGACCTTGGCCCAACCGTCCCGGTAGGCATCGGCCAATCGACCTCAGCCAACCTTCGCGCCCTCGCGGATCAAGCCGACGAGTTGAAAGCGCTCCGTCAGCTCTCTGAGAGGATTGCGGCTGTAGTTGGCGGGATCGATGCGACATCGGATCCGGAGCGGCGCGCGCCTTGATCATCAGATATCGCAGCGACTTCGCGCTCGATCTCCTTAAGCACCGTCGAATCCTTGACGAAGCCGGGCTCTTCGCCCCGGCTGCAAAGGCCTCGGCAGAATAAGTGGTTTGCTGACCTGCGCGATAACCGGAAATCCGGTTGTCGCACAGCTTATGATTAATGGTCTTGGCCCTGCCCTTCCGCGGGCATGCGCGCCAACTTTATATACCCCTTCCGAAGCACGCTCTGGTCGGCGACGCACCCTACGGCCGGAGCTGCGGCAAGTGTTGCGAGCGCCCGCTGTCGGTCCAGATATCCGACCTGCCTGCCGCCGACATTCAGGACAGGCAATGGCCCCTCTGCTGCGACGAGTTCACGCGCTATCTCGAAGATCGTCGCATCGGCCCTGACACCTGCGGTGGCATTGCCTCCATCGGCGGGTGCCATCAGAGAGGACACACGAACCACCCGCGCAGGCGACACCTTGGCGACGAAACGGCGGACATAGTCGGTCGCTGGCCGGATCACCAGTTCTTCCGGGGTGCCGATCTGGACGATCCTCCCGCCCTCCATGATCGCGATCCGGTCCGCCAGGAGAATCGCTTCGTCGAGATCGTGGGTGACGAAGACCACCGTGCGTGTTTGGGTCTGCTGAAGCCGCTGCACCTCGCCCTGGAGGTCCGCTCGGATCAGCGGATCGAGCGCTGAAAACGGCTCGTCCAGGAACCAGAATTCCGGATTGGTGGTCAGCGATCGGGCAATGCCGACGCGCTGCTGCTGGCCGCCTGAAAGTTCCGAGGGAAAACGATCCCCCCGGCCCTTGAGCCCGACGGTTTCGATCAGTTCGGCCGCGCGGGCTTCGGCATTGACCCGCGGCATTCCCTGGACCTCCAGCGGAAACGCGACATTGCCGAGCACGGTCCGGTTGGGCAGCAGCGCGAAATGCTGGAACACCATTCCCATGCGGCGACAGCGAAGCTCCACCAGCGACTTCTCGTCAAGCCCCAGGATATTCTCGCCATCATAGCGGATTTCGCCCTCGGTGGACTCGATCAGCCGGGTGAGACAACGAAGAAGGGTGGATTTTCCCGATCCCGACAGCCCCATGATGACGAAAACCTCGCCGCGGACAATGCGGAAAGATGCATCCTGCACCGCGCCGATCACGTCGGCCGCCGCCAGCGCGTCTGGGGTGCGTTCGGCCGCAGGGAGCCGACCAAAGGTCCTGGCGCCGGAGCCGAACACCTTCCAAACCCCCTTTGCTTCCAGCGCAACAGGCGCTTGGCGGGCAGTGCCGTTAGCCGAAAGGCGACGGACTTCAGACATGCATCCCTCCCTCGTGTCTGGCGGCGCGAGCCGCACCGGATTTCAGCAGTGCATCGGCGACGAGAGCGATGCATGCGACGCAGAGGCCCGCAACAATTCCCGGCCCCGTCTCTCCCCGGGCGAGCGATGTGTAGACTTCCTGTCCAAGCTCACGCGTCCCGACTGGCTCTGTGGATGTCCGCTCAATTTACAGAACTTGGGTACGCGCCTTCGCGCTCATGGCACGGCGCGTCAGGCTCACCGGTCAGCACGGCGTTGGGCGCTTCGATCTCTGCCATGTTGCTTCGGCTGAGATCAGGCTGAACAATGCCGTAAAACAGCTGCGGAGGGCGCGCCCGTTGTCGGAATTGGAACATTCGACGCCCCAGCCTGTTGGGAAAGGCGCGCTTCAGGGATGAGGCCGCATCGAGCGCGGATCGACAGCCGCCAATAAGCCCCGGCAGCGGGCCGACGAATAGCGCTCGATGAGCGTGTCACGTCTCGCCGCCATGGCCGGTATGCAAACCGCCATGGCCGGAATGTAAGGAGATCCCCCGATGTTGGAGAGTAACCTTTGGCTGGTCGTCGTAGCTGGTGGCCCCGTTTTGCTGGCAATCCTGCTGGCCTTTGTGTTGCTCATGCGGCGGCGGCGGGGACCCGCCGAGCGTCAGGCGAGCAAGCAGGCCACGGAACGCCTGTACGACGAAGACAGCAGGCGTTGATGGTTCTGAGGCATCCGGCAGAGTAACGGCCCGATGTCGATCCCAATTTTGTCTGGAACATCCCCGATGGATCAAGGTTGGGTCGATGTCGCAATCGAGCGATCAACGTAGGAGCTACCCCAATGATCAAACTTCTCTCAGCATCTGTATTTGCCATCATCCTTGCGACTTCGGCCATGGCGCAATCCAACGGCACCGGGAGTGGCACCGGAACAAGCACTGGTTCCGGCGGCACCACCGCGGGCAGCGGAACCGGCACCGCGACTGGCGCCGGAACCGGCAACGGCACTACGGATACAAATGCCACCAATTCGACGACGAATTCCAACGGAATGACCGACCGTTGCAAGGACACCGGCGCCAGCGACACCGACAACAACACCGCCAGCGGCAATACCACGTCGGACATTCAGAATTGCAATAAGTAGCCCGTGTGCCAATGCCGGCCAGGGCAGGAACTGATACGCGCGAGCAAGGCCCGCCGGGATCAGGCGGGCCTCAATTGAACCCTGCTCCATCTCTTGATGAGGTGTCGAGGCATGAGGTGTCGCGGCGAGCCGGAAGCGTGCCGAACGACCGGATCGACTTCGCGTCGGTCCCTCACATAAGCTTCAGACTGCCGACCACTCTTCGTCGCCCTGGCTTCCTTGGAATGTTCGGCGATCGAAGGACCTGCTCCGGGTCTTCTCTGTCGCTGGAATGGGAGTCGGTTGCCGTCGAACGGACCGCCGCGGGTCGGATCGGGCAGCGGCCCAGGCAGGAAACATGGACAGAACGAGTCAAATGACGCGCTCGTGAAATCCGGAGCGGGAAGGTCGTACCGAAGGACGGGAGCAAGGACGTTTGACCGTCAGGAATTCCCATCCATTTAGCCAGCCTCCTGCTTTCCCGCGGACTGCTGGTCGAAGAGTGTCATGATCGCTGCGATCAGCACTGCCGGCACGACAGGTTTTTGCAGCACCTGAACCCCTGCAAATCGGGCCGGCATCTCGGAGGGGGAATAACCGGTCACAAATGCGAACGGTATGACTTTCTCACGCAGTGTGTCTGCCAGCCCATAGCTTACCTCGCCGCTCAGTTGAACGTCCAAAAGCGCGGCATCGAATTCTTCTCCTTCCATGCAATCGATCGCAGCCTTGACCGAAGCGGCCGGTCCCACGACTAGGTGTCCGGCGGCTCTAAGCATCGCCGCATGGTCCTCGGCGATCAGCCACTCGTCCTCGACAATGAGAATGCGCAACTGCGTCATCGCGTTCAGGCCTTTTCGCCGAGCGGAAACGAGATCCTCACCTCCAAACCCTGCGGATGGAAAAATGTTTCAGCCGTGCCGCCCAATCGATAGCCTATCTCGCCCCTAACCAGGGAGAGGCCGAAGCCCCCGTCCTTCGGCTCCGTGACGGGCGGCCCTCCGATCTCGCGCCAGATGAGCTGAAGTATCTGCTCATGCACCGACCATTCGACCTCAACCCGACCGCCTTCCTTGTTCAGCGCGCCGTATTTCGTCGCATTGGTGGCGAGTTCATGCATTACCATGCCGATCGATAAAGCCTGCTGGGGCCTCAATTTAAGCGCCGGGCCATGGAGCGAGAAGCGTTCCGGATCGAAGGCCGCGGCTTCCTGAGCGAGCAGTTCGCCGAGCGAAACCTCCGTCCAGTTCTCCCGCGAGAGCACGCCATAGGCGCGTGCCATCGCGTTGAGTCGGCCGAGCAGGGCTGTGGCGAAACCTTCCTTGGTGGTGGAACTCTCGACCGTGCGGTTTGCGATGCTGGTAATGACCGCCAGCATATTCTTCACGCGGTGGTTGAGTTCGGAGATCAGCACCTTCTGATGCTCCTCTGCCTCGGCCAGCGTCGTGACGTCTACTAGGGTCACCACGACGCCCTGGATGCGGCCGCCTTTGTCACGATAGGGAACAAGCCGGACCATGTGAAAGCGGCCCTGCGTGTCGCGCGCAAGGTGATGAACGATCGGCTCGCCCGTCTGGAACACGCGCCGGATCTGGTTGTGCATTTCCGGATAATCCAACTGGCTGGACAGATCGGTAAGCGGACGCCCGACGTCGGAGGCGCGCAGGTTGAAATAGGCAGACGCCGCGGGCGTGAAGGTACGGATCACCAGATCGCGGTCGAGAAACACGGTTGCGATCTCCGTGCTCTCGAACAGGTTCTTCAGGTCGCTGTTTGCGTGGTCGAGCTCCTCGATCTTGTTCGTCAGCTCAGCATTTATGGTGTTCAGCTCCTCGTTGAGGGACTGCATCTCCTCCTTCGATGCCTCCAGCTCCTCGTTGGTCGACTGGGCTTCTTCGTTGACCGAGACCAGTTCCTCGTTGGAGGACTTCACCTCCTCCAAGGCCGTTTCGTACTCTTCAATCGTCGATTGCAGCCGTTCGCGGGTGTCGCGCAGGTCGCGCTCGATATGTGCGATTTCGTCTGGGTTTTGACTCCCGTGCTGGGCTTCGGCCTTGTCGCGAGACGGACCGACCGGCTGGAACAGGACAAGAAAAAACGTCTCGCCCGAGCCCTGTTCGGACAGCGGCTCGACGATGATGTTGACCAGTTGCACCCGCTCGTCCTCGCCATCCATGGCGATGTGTTCGCGCATGACGATTTGACGGCCTGCGGCGGCCTCGCGCAAGGCCGCCCGCAGATCGAGCCGGAGCCCCCGCCGCGCCATGCTCAGCAATTGGCGGCTGGGTATGCCTTGAGCGGCTTCGAGATATTTTCCGGTCCGCGCGGAATAGTAGGCCACGTCACCTTCGGCGTTGACGACCACATGCGGCGGCGCATAGCGGTCCAAGACCTGCGCTTCAACGGACTGGCGGAACGCGCCATTGCCGATCTCGCTGCCCTTCCCCATCCTTCCGTCGGAGAAGAGGTGAGCGCCTTTGACGTTCTCGCCTACCAGCAGCGGAAGGCGCGATTTCGGCACGACGTCCTTGCGGGCCCTGAAGATGCGCTGCTTCTTGTCGACGGTGGAGAAGAGGTCGGAGTGTTGGCCTACGCTCTCCGACGTACCAAGAAAAAGATAGCCGCCGGGTTTCAAGGCGTAATGGAAGATGGGGAGAACCCGATTCTGAACGTCGGGCCCGAAATAGATCAGAAGATTGCGGCATGAAACCAGATCCATGCGCGAAAACGGCGGATCCTTGACGACGCTGTGCGGCGAAAAGATGCAGAGTTCACGCACTTCGCTGGTCAGCACGAAGCTGCCTCCTTCATGGACGAAGAAGCGGTCTCTTCTTTGTTCCGAGACGCCCTCGAGCAGGTTGGCCGGATAGCGTGCCGCGCGCGCGACGGTGAGCGCCGGTTCATCGATGTCGGTCGCGAACAATTGAATTTTGGGCACCATCGAGAGTTTGTCCATATGCTCGCGCAGCAGGATGCCGAGCGAATAGACCTCCTCGCCGGTGGCGCAACCCGGAACCCAGACCCTGACCGTGTCGGAAGCGGTTTTGCCCTCGAACAAGGTCGGAATGACCTTCTGCTCCAGCGAATCGAAGGCTTCCGCGTCGCGAAAGAAATTGGTGACGTTGATGAGCAGGTCGCGAAACAGCGACGTGACCTCGCGCGGATCCTTTCGCAGCAGGTCAATGTAGCCATTCATGGACTTCATCTGGTTGATCTGCATGCGCCGCTTGACCCGACGAATGAAGGTCTTGGTCTTGTATCCGGAGAAATCGTGGCCGGAGCGGTCGCGCAGTATGCCGTAGATTTCCTCGCGGGCGCGGTCGGTGTGCTCCGCCGGGACCTTGCCGTCGCCTTCGCTCAACAGATCGAGCACGCCGAAGCCGCGTGTAAAATCGACGAGCTTCTCACCCATCTCTTCCGCCGGAACGGCAATATCGACGACGCCGCTGGAAATGGCGCTTTGCGGCATGTCGGGGTTGCGGGGGCCAGAGCCGTCGCCGGCCTGAGCCAGCACAAAGCCGCCGTGCTCCTTGATCATCTTGGCGCCCAGGGTTCCATCGCCGTCGCCACCTGACAGAATAACGCCGACCGCGTATTCGCCCTGGTCCTCGGCCAGAGCGCTGAAGAAGACGTCGATGGGCTTGCGCTCCCGATTGCTCACATTAGTTTGATGGAGCTTCAACGTGCCGTCCTTGATCGACAGGACGGCGTTCTGCGGCATGACATAGACGTGATCCGGCTCCGCTCCTACCCCGTCTTTCGCGACCGCCACCGGCATGCTGGTGTATCGCCCCAGCACCTCGTGGAGCAGGCTTTCCCTTTCGGGACTGAGATGGGTGATGATTATGAAAGCCATGCCGGAAGCCTCGGGCAGGCCTCGGAAGAAGCTTTCCATGGCGGGGACGCCACCAGCGGACGCGCCAATGCCGACAATGGGGTGTCTCGGTTTTTGCGACATAAGGCCGTCTTTCTCTGAGCAGCCCAAGGTAGATAAGGCGGCAGCGACAGCAGGCTACCCTATGCGTTTTTTCTCGGGCCTGCCAGAAATTTAGGCGCAAGATTTTCATAAGCCGTAGCTCACCTTAGCCATGTCGGGCGACAGCGTTGCGTGCGACTGGTCCTGCGGTAATCCATACGATTGAAGTCCGGCCACAGCTTTCCCGTGTGTCCCACGGGGTTCGAGGGAGACCGGGTTGAGCCGAAGATTGGAACCTCGCATGGTGCGCGGCGTTGAATCGACGGAGGGTATCAACGTTCAGGCTTCGTGCAGCAAGCTACCGTTCTTTCAGTGCCATCATCCGGTGACACGCCTGCTGGATGTCCCGGCGAGGCCTGTTGAGACCTAAACGGGAGGGCCGAGGTGCAGTTTCTTATCGGCGCGAAGGTTCTCATCGTCGAGGACGAATTCGTCGTCGCCGACGACCTCGCGCGTTACTTCTCCGGGCTCGGGGCCACCATCCTGGGGCCAGCCCAAAGCGTTGTGCAGGCCCGGCCTTATGCCGAGCAGGCGGATGCCGCCGTACTGGACATAGACTTGAATGGAACCCCCGTCTTTCCCATCGCCGACCGCCTGGTCGAACGTGGCGTTCCCTTCGTCTTCTTCAGTGCCCACGACCGCAACGTCATCCCTTCCCGCCTTGAGCACGCCGCCAATCTTTTGAAGTCAGCCGATCGCAGAAAGATCATCGCGGCGCTTTTCCCCGCAGGGACCCGACAGGATCAAATCGACGAACCTGCCGATGTCCTGTCGCTGCTGCCCAAACTTCGATTGGCAGCGCGCCTGATGCTTGGCGATGCCAGTGCCGCGGACCGGCTGGTGGAAACGACACTGGAACTCGCCATCCGCGAAGTCGGGGATCGTCCTGCTGATATCTCGACGGAACGATGGCTGAATTACCTGCTGCAAATATCCGCCGATAAAGCCGCCGACCTGCTCAATTAGCCCATGCCTGTCACCTCCGTTGCAGCCTCAATCATGCGGCGCATGAAAACGTCAATTCACCATCAGCCGTCTCAGCCAAGCGACAATCCTGTTCCCGCCAACAATCCTGCGGACCCGGCCTGCAACCCAGTTTGCCTGCATCATTGTACCTACATGGCAGCTGCAGACGATGTCGTGCAATTCCCAATCCGACAGTTCGAAGAAACGCTTGGCTTCTCCGTACGTGTCGGATTTCAAGCCGGATGCACGCAGCAGCGGGTCCTCGAAGGCAACGGTAAGCGGCGATCCAGCCGCCCGCGCCTCTTCCCGCACCGCCGGGTGCAGATGTTCGGTCCCGGAGAGCGCGGCGAGGCAACGGGACGGATGCTGGTCGAGCACTTCCGCCCAACGCTCCATTCGCTGCGCTCTGGTCGTCAGCGGGACCGGGGCAAGCGGTGTGATGTCGGCTATTGATTCCAGTTGTTCGAGTGTCTGGTGTTTCATGACTGGCTCCTGTCGTCGTTTGTCGGCGCACGCTCATCAAGAGTTGTCGCGGCGAAAGGCGGCCCCAAGCCGCCCTGAAACCGCAGCGAGAATATCGGTGGCACCTGGCCGTCGGCTGTGGCCCACAGATGTCAACAGACATCGGGACGCGGTGTCTGAGGCGGGACAAAACTGTCGACACCGATCGATGTTCCACCGGCAGGAAGATTTTGTGCCGGGCTCCTGACCGGCCCTCGCTCAGTTTCTTGTTCAGGTCGGAAAAGAGCCCCACGGCCGCGCTCCCCACCGACGCGGGGACAGCCGTGGCCAAATTGGTTCCGTCACATAGACGATCCGCGTGTCTCTTCCAGTTGCTTGGAACATTCGAGCCAGCTGCTTGTTCGGCCAAACACTTCAGGTTGGCCAACACTCCAAATCGAGAGGACAGAATGCGAAACGCGAAACTCGCCGTCGTCACAGGCGCCTCGAGCGGCATCGGCAAGGAACTTGCGAAACTGTGCGCGAAAGACGGCTATGATCTCGTCATTGTCGCCGATGAACCGGCGATCGAGGAGGTCGGCGAGGCGCTTCGATCTCGAGGTGTCGCCGTCGACGCGGTGGAAGCGGACCTTGCCACCGAGGACGGCATTGACCAGCTGATCTCGAGGATCGGCGACCGTGACATTGACCTGCTGTTCCTCAACGCGGGACGCGGGCTGGGCCGAGGCTTCGTGGATCAGGATTGGGCCAAGGTGCGCCGCGTCATCGACACCAACGTCACCGGCACGGTCCACCTCGCGCACCGACTTACCCCCCGGATGGTGAGGCGGGGCCGCGGCCGGATCCTGTTCACCGGGTCAATCGCGGGCTTCATGCCCGGCACCTTCCAGGCCATCTACAACGGCACCAAGGCACTCATCGATTCGTTCGCGATCGCGCTTCGTCACGAGCTGAAGCACAGCGGCGTCACGGTCACGCTGCTGATGCCAGGCGCCACACAGACCCGTTTTTTTGAACGCGCCGACATGATGGATACGAAAATCGGAACCGATGATAAAGACAATCCCGCCGACGTGGCCAGGGACGGCTACGACGCCCTGATGGCCGGCGAAGAACAGGTCATTAGCGGCTGGACCAACAGGATGCAGGTCGCCGGCTCCCGCTTCATGCCGGCAGGGATATTGGCCGAGCGGCATCGCCGCGTGGCCGAACCCGGCTCAGCCAGCAGAAGCTGAGCCCGGCGACACGCCAATGACATTTCTGAAAAGCGCAGGTTCGGATGAAGGAGCATCCCATGAAAGCGCTGACATGGCATGGAAAGGGCGACATACGTTGCAATCAGGTCGCCGATCCGGCCATCGAGGACGATCGCGACATCATCAAGGTCATCTCCTGCGCCACCCGCGGTTCTGACCTGCACCTGATGGACGGCCACATGCCCACCGTGCAATCAGGCGATGTGCTTGGCCACGAAAAGATGGACGAAGTGGTGGAGGTCGGGCGCGGCCACACGAAATTCAAGAAGGGCGACCGCGTCGTCGCGCCTGCATCAAAACGGTGATGCGCCCGCACGGTTGATTGCAGATCGCTGTATGAAACCTGGCGCCAATCCAACCAAAGCCATGGAGGCCCCGAAATGTCGACGTCCAAGAACACGTCCAAGCCCGCACCGAGAACGCCTGAAACAGAAGGCCTTCCGCACCCAGGCCGCGATGCTCAAGACACCGACGCGGGCGCGGCGCCGACGGTTCCCAAGACCGCGGGCGCCGCGCAGCCGGACGCGTCGCCGCTCGACAACCGGGTCGCCAACCGCAATGCCGGGCGCCGGCGTCAGGCTGGCACCACGCCACGACCGACGAGCCACTGGAATAAGCGGGCTCGAATTCACGGTCTTATGGAGCAAAGGCACCAAAGGTGGCGCTAGCTCGCCTTGTCCTTGGGAACTATCCAAAGGTTCGGTGCGCGGGTTTCCCGAATGATCTTGGCGGCTTCTTCCAGGGTAATCCCGCACTTGCGGGCATAGTAGGTCGCTTCCGTTTGCACTTCGTCATCCAACGGCAGTGCAATGATCGCCTGCTTTGCTTTGTGCTTCGCCTTCTTGGCCATGACGCGAATCATAGCCCCTTCATGGATACTTATTTACTGATGATCCAGTCCACCAAGCCGGGCTCAACCCGCTCGCAGTGGCAAAACTCGTAAACCAGGCTCTGAGCGAGCGCGCGCCATTGGCACTCCGGTGCCTTCATTTCCAAGACCAAATCTCGAAAAACAGACCGGAGAATGTCTGCATCGAACGCTGATACCGAGGGGTGTTGCTCAACCTCCGTTATCGCCTCATCTAACTTGCGCTGGCGAAACCGCTTTAGAAGCTCGCGTGATGCCGCGATTGCTCGCCGGGTTTGAGCTATATCGACGCGCAGTGAGGCAATTTCACCCCGAGATCGGCGCTGCAACACGATGCTGGCGTCCATCGTCGTCTGGGCCAAGTCCGTATGGCCTTCAACCATTGCTACCTCCCCGCAGCTCAGGTTCTATTTACTCCTTTAGCAACGGGATTCAACGTCGGTTTTATGCCAAGGGCGCGCGGGCCATTCGGCAGGATCGTCCGAAATGGTGTTAGATAACCTCCGGGAACAATTTAGCCGAGTTTTTCACCGACAGTTGCAATTAAAGCCGCCCTCATTCTAGTATTCAACTGCGAGGGGGGAACCGCATGGATCAGCACATAAATTTATATCTAGATTTGGAGCCGGGCGAGCTGGCCGATCTGGAAGTTGTGGCAAGAGCCAGTCTGGAACTTGGTGCGTTTGCTACATAAGACCGCGAATTCAGAACTGCGAGTGCTTCGGCCCTTGGTCGGCGGAAGCCGCCCTCAGGGGCCGCCTCTCCCGCCGACGGCACCGTAAACCTGGCCTGTCGCATAGCTGTCTTCCTGGGAAGCGAGGAGCACGTAGATGGACGCGAGCTCGCCAGGCTGACCCGGCCGTCCCATCGGCGTATCGGAACCGAACTGGGGAAGCTTCTCCGGAAACTGGCCGCCGCTTGGCTGCAGCGGGGTCCAGATCGGCCCCGGGGCGACCGCGTTGACACGGATGCCCTTTTTGGCGACCTGCTTGGCAAGGCTCTTGGCGAAGTTCATCCCGCACGCCTTGGTCATGGCGTAGTCGACCAGGGACTCGTCTGGATCATAGGCATTCACCGAACTTGTGATGATGATCGAGGAGCCTGGCTCCATGTGCTTCAACGCCGCCTTGGTGATCCAGAACATGGCGTAGACATTGGTCTTGAACGTCCAGTCAAACGCTTCTGTCGTTATCGCGGCGAGTTCCTTCTGCGGATGCTGGCGCGCGGCATTGCTGACCAGGATGTCGAGCCCGCCGAGCCGGCTGACGGCGTCTTCCACCAGCTTTTCGCAAAAGGCTTCGTCGCGAATGTCGCCGGGCAGCGGCACCGCTTTGCGGCCTTCGGCTTCGATCAGTTGCACGACCTCCCTCGCATCCGGCTCCTCCGCAGGCAGATAGCCGAAGGCGACGTCGGCGCCCTCGCGCGCGAAGGCGATCGCCCCCGCTCGCCCCATGCCGGAATCGCCACCGGTGATCAGCGCCTTGCGTCCGGCAAGCCGGCCGGATCCCTTGTAGCTCTTTTCGCCATGGTCCGGACGCGGCTCCATCTTGCCGGCAAGACCCGGCCATTCCTGCTGCTGCGCCTTGAAGGGTGGCTGGGGATATTGCTTGGTCGGATCCTGTTTCGAAACCGGGCCTGCCGGAGCCGAAGCCGCGGCGGCGCTCGCCTGCTGTGCCTGGACCGGATTTGTGATCGCCGCGAGCACGCCGCCAGCCATGCCGCCAACCACGCGGCGCCGGGATGCACCGGCTGTCCTGGGTTTCTCTGTCATGTCTCACTCCTGACGCGCGTTGCCGGGCTTCTGAACTGTCGGGCCTGCCTGTGGATCAACCCTTGGAGCGGCGCTCGACGAATTTATTGAAACGGCTGGTTCCGCCGCTGCCCGCTTCGTCCTGATGCAGGAAGGCGAGATCGTTCTCGTCGAAGATCCGGAAGAACTCCTCCCATTCCACGGGCTCAAGCGTCTCCTCGGGTTCGCCGAAATCGATCCTCAGGATGCCGCCCTTGCCTCCCGTCCGCACCACGGCGGGGTGGCCGTCGCGCTCCTCCACCCATTTGCGGATCTCATCGTGATTGGTGGTCGTCTTGGCCTCGGACATGCCGGTTCCTTTCCTATGCAGGTCGATTGGCGGCCTAACAGCGCAAAAGCGGCATTGTTCCAGGTTCCGGGACGGAACACGGCGCCCATTTCGTCCCTCCACGGGGAGGAACTTTGTTGAAGTCAGGGAACAAACCTTTTGCCCGGCAGTTCGGGGCGCCAACGCCTATTCTGCAAGGGAGCTATCGTGAAACGTGTATTGGTTACGGGAGGCTGCGGCTTCATTGGCCGCCACGTCGCCCAGGAACTCGTCGAACATGGCTATACGGTGCGTGTTCTGGATGTCCTTCTGGAACAGGTGCATGGCGCCGAGGCGATCAGCCTGCCCGCCGGCAGCGAATTGATAAAGGGTGACGTCCGCGACCCGGACGCGGTGACCGACGCTATCTCCGATGTAGATGCCGTCATCCACCTGGCGGCGGAGGTCGGCGTCGGGCAATCCATGTACGAGATCGCGCGCTATGTCGGCACCAATGATCTCGGCACCGCAACCCTGCTCGAGGCATTGATCAAGCGGCCGGTCGAACGCATCGTCGTGGCGTCTTCGATGAGCATCTATGGCGAGGGCCTTTACGAAACGCCGGACGGACGGCGCATCGACAATGCACGTCGCAGGCCGGACGAGATCAAGAGCGGCCAGTGGGATCCCTTGTCGGCCGAAGGCGAAAGGCTTTCACCGATCCCCACCGACGAGGAAAAACAGGCCGATCTCGCGTCGATATACGCATTGACCAAATATGCGCAGGAACGCGCCGTGCTTATCTTCGGCCAAGCCTACGGCATGGACGCGGTGGCGCTGCGCCTGTTCAACGTCTTCGGCGCCGGGCAGGCGCTGTCCAATCCCTATACCGGGGTGCTCGCCAATTTCGCCTCGCGGCTCGCCAACGGCAAGCGGCCGATGATTTTCGAGGACGGCCGCCAGAAGCGCGACTTTGTCCATGTGCTCGATGTCGCCCGAGCCTTCCGGCTGGCGTTGGAACAGCGCCAGGCGGCCGGGCACGCGATCAACATCGGCAGCGGCCACGCCTACCCGATCAGCGAGGTCGCGCGTCTGCTTGCCGAAGCGATGGGACAACCAGGGCGCTCGCCCGAGATTCTCGGCAAAGCGCGCTCCGGCGACATCCGCAACTGCTTCGCCGACATTTCCAAGGCACGTGAGCTGCTTGGCTTCGAGCCCGGGCATCGGTTGGAAAACGCGCTCGACGAATTCGTTATCTGGGTTCGCAACACCGGCGCCGTGGATCGCGGCGCCGACATGAAGCGGGAGTTGGAAGAGCGGGGACTGGTGTCATGACGCAGCATCCGCGCAGGACGCCGGTGGCCATAGTCGGCGGCAGCGGCTTCATCGGTTCGAACCTTGCCGACAGCCTTTTGTCGGATGGCGAGCCGGTGCTGGTTGTCGACAATCTAAGCCGGCCGGGCGTCGAACAGAACCTCGAATGGCTTGCGGGAAAACATGGTAGCCGCCTCACGGTTAAGACGGTGGACGTGCGCGACGCCGGCGCCATGCAGGCGGCTCTGGCCCCGGCCAAGGCGATCTTCCATCTAGCCGCACAGACGGCGGTCACCACGAGCCTGGTGCAGCCTGGAGAGGACCTCGACGTCAATCTGCGGGGCACATTCCATGTGCTCGAAGCGGCCCGCCGCACTGGCGCCCCAGTCATCTTCGCCAGCACCAACAAGGTCTATGGCGGCCTGCCGCAGATTGCAGTGAGGGAAATGGACGACCGCTACGAGCCTTGCGACGAGACGATCGGCGCCAACGGTGTCGACGAGACGATCGGCCTCGATTTTTGCACGCCCTACGGCTGCTCCAAGGGTGCCGCGGACCAGTATGTGCTCGACTACGCCAAGTCCTACGGCCTGCCGACCGCCGTGCTGCGCATGAGCTGCATCTACGGTCCGCGCCAGTTCGGCACCGAGGACCAGGGCTGGGTTGCCCATTTCCTGCTGAGTGCGCTCCGCGGCTGGCCGATCACCATTTACGGCAATGGCAAGCAGGTGCGCGACATCTTGCACGTTGCCGATGCCGTGGCCGCCTATCGCGGCGTGCTGGCCAGGATCGGCGAGTTCAAGGGCCAGGCCTTCAACCTGGGCGGCGGGCCACGAAACGCCGTAAGCCTGCGCACGCTTCTGGCGGAGATCGCCGGCATGACCGGCCACGAGGTCACACTTCGCTACGACCAGGAGCGCACCGGCGACCAACCGTTCTTCATCGCCGACACCCGCAAGATAGAAGCCGCGCTGGGCTGGAAGGCCCATGTGTCGTGGCGCGATGGCATTCGCGACCTTGCCGATTGGCTGCGTCAGCATCGTCTCACGCCGCAAACGGAAGTCACGAGGTACGTCGCATGAAAGTCGCCTTGGTCAATCCGCACTGGACATACGCGCACAGCATCTATTTCGGCTGCCGGCAGCCGCATCTGCCTTTGGAACTCGGCTACTCCAAAGCGCTGCTGGAGGCAGATGGTCACGAGGTCCTGATGCTCGACGGGCAGTTGCAGAACCTCGACAACGCGCTGCTGGCGGAGCGGGTCGCCGCCTTCGCTCCTGACATGTCTGTGGTGACGACGGCGCCCACCTACCTGTTCTGGCGATGCGCTCCGCCCGAACTTCGCGTGCCAGCGGAGTTCCTGGCTCACCTCGCGGGACGCGGCGGCCGAACGGTGGCGGTCGGACCGCACGGCTCGGCCACGCCGGCGCCGACCCTGCGCAAGCTCGGCGTCGACCTGGTCGTTCGGGGCGAGTGTGAGGAAGTGGTGGCCGAGCTTGCCCGGGAGGGCGACTGGGGCACGGTATCCCACACTGCCCGGCTTGAGGACGGCGCGTTGGCGACCAACGGAGGCGTACATGCCAGCCGTTTCACCGACCATCCGGCCCTGCGCTGGCCGACCGATTGGATCGCCGCCCACACGCACCACCATCACCGTTTCGACTCCCCACTGCACGGTGCTGGAGCAGAGGTCGAAGCGTCGCGAGGCTGTCCCTACAATTGCAGCTTCTGCGCCAAGATCGATTTCCGCGACGCCTACCGCCGCAGGAACCATGAGGCCGTCATTGCCGAAATCGACGGCCTGATCGCACAAGGCGTCCGCTACATCTACTTCATCGACGAGATATTCCTGCCGCAGAAGGCCCTGCTGGAGGCGTTGGTCGGCCGCGATGTCCAGTTCGGCGTTCAGACCCGCATCGACTTGTGGAAGCCGGAACTGCTGGAACTCCTGGGCGCCGCCGGCTGCGTGTCGATCGAAGCAGGCCTCGAAAGCCTCACCGTCGAAGGCCGCGAGATGCTGGCAAAGCGCTGCCGGCTGGGTACCGAGGAATTGGCCGCGCTGCTGGTCAATGCCCGCCGCCACGTTCCGTTCGTCCAGGCCAACCTGATCGGCGTGGTCGAGGATGATCCCGCGCTGGTGGACCACTGGCGCGGGCACCTCATCGACAACGGCGTCTGGGCCAACGAACCGGTGCCGCTCTACCCCTACCCGAGTTCGCCCAGCTATCGCGCGCTGTGGGGCGAGCCCGACGACCTCGCCTGGGAGCGGGCCCATGAACATTACCTCGCCTCTTTCGCCTCCTTCAGCGACATCCAGGACAAGCGGCCGCGCCCGCTGGCCGAGTTGGAAGCCTCATGCTGCAGTCATTGATCGACCGTCCTAGGCGTATCCTGATGACCACCGATGCCGTCGGCGGCGTGTGGCAATATTCGCTCGATCTTTCACGCGAGCTCGCTGCCGCGGGCAACAGCGTCGTGCTTGCCGGCCTGGGGCCACCGCCTTCTGCCGAACAGGCGGAAGAGGCACGATCCTTCGCCGCCCTGGAATGGCTCAAGACCCCGCCGGACTGGATGACGCACGATCAATGCGACCTTGATCAGCTTCCCGAGGAATTGCGGGAGCTTGCGAGAGTCTACGCCATTGATCTCATTCACCTGAACGCCCCGGCACAGGCGGCCGGGCTCGACCTGCCCTGCCCGGTGGTCGCCGTATCGCACTCCTGTGTCGTCACATGGCTGCACGCGGTGCGCGGCGAGGCGGTCGCGAACGATTGGGCCTGGCAAAGGGATCGCAACAGAGCGGGCCTGGATCGGGCCGATGCGGTCGTGGCCCCGAGCCGGAGCCACGCCGATATGCTCGAGATCTGCTATGGCCCGATCCCCCGCCTGAGCGTCGTCTACAACAGTGCGGCACCAGGCCCGGCGGCCGAGCATCGCGAGACATTCGTCTTTGCAGCGGCCCGTTGGTGGGACGAGGGAAAGAATCCCGCGGTGCTGGATGGCGCGGCCGCGATCGCGGAATGGCCCTTCTTTGCCGCCGGTCCGCTCGACGGGCCTGAAGGACAGCACGCGCGTCTCCAGCATTGCGTGTCGCTCGGGCCGATCCCTCACGAAGAGGTCAGGCGGCTGATGGCACGCGCCGGAATCTTCGTGTCGACGTCTCGCTATGAACCTTTCGGGCTTGCGGCCCTGGAGGCGGCGATGGCGGGCACCCCCCTGGTCCTGGCCGACATCGGCACCTATCGCGAGATCTGGAACGGCGCGGCGCTGTTCTTCGACGCGCGTGATCAGCATGCCCTTGCCGGCTGCATCGCCCGCCTTGTCCACGACGACGTCCTGCGGAGACAACTCGGCCAGCGCGCGGCCCGGCGGGCGCGCAAATTCTCGCCGCGCTCGCAAGCGACGGCCATGCGGGAAATCCACGAGCAGGCGGCGATGGCCGCCACGGAACGGTAGCCATGCACTTCCTGTTCTACACCCATTCCGCCGTCTCGGACTGGAACCACGGCAATGCGCATTTCCAGCGCGGCATCATGCGCGAACTCATCGCTCGGGGACATTATGTGATCGCGCTCGAGCCGGCGGACGGCTGGAGCCGCTGCAACCTGCTGGCGGAGAAAGGGTCCTTCGCGGTGGAGCGCTTCAGGAACGATTTCCCGGAGCTGATGCCTGTGACCTATGATGCGTCGTTCGATCACGAAGCCCGGATCGCCGACGCCGATGTCGTGATCGTCCACGAATGGACGGCGCCGGACCTCATCGCGCGCGTTGGACGCGCGCGGGCCAATGGAGGCGATTTCACACTCCTGTTCCACGATACGCACCACCGGGCTGTGTCTGCGACCGAAGCCATCTCGGCCCTCACGCTGGAGCATTATGACGGCGTGCTCGCCTTTGGCGAAGCCTTGCGAGAGAGCTATCTTCGGGCCGGCTGGGGCAAGCGTGCCTTCACCTGGCACGAGGCGGCGGATGTGCGCTTGTTCAAACCATGCCGGCGCATGAAGCCCATCGCGGATCTGGTTTGGGTCGGAAATTGGGGGGATGACGAGCGCAGCGCCGAAATCCGCGAATTCCTGATCGATCCGGCACGCGAGCTTATCTTGTCGGGAACGGTGCACGGCGTGCGCTACCCGCCTGCCGCGCTCAACGCGCTCGCCGATGCGGGCCTGCACTACGAGGGCTGGGTCGCCAATGCCGATGTGCCGAAAATATTCGCGCAGCATCGCGTCACCGTGCACATTCCCCGCCGGCCTTATCGGCAGGGTCTGCCGGGTATCCCCACGATACGCATGTTCGAGGCGCTGGCCTGCGGCATTCCCCTTGTGTCGGCGCCCTGGTCCGACGCCGAAGGCCTGTTCCGTCCCGGACAGGATTTCCTTTTCGCGCAGGACGGCGACGAGATGCGCCGCCACCTCAGCGACGTGCTGCATGATGGAGAGCTTGCGCTGACGCTTGCCGCATCCGGGCTCGAAACCATCCTGGCGCGACACACATGCCGGCACCGAGCCGACGAACTGTTCGACATACTGGCCGCATGCGGCAACCGTCATGTAGCCACTCGAGTGCCCGCAAAGGAGGCCGCCGCATGAAAATCGCCTTTTACGGATCAAGCCTGTTGTCGTCGTACTGGAATGGGGCGGCGACTTACTATCGCGGGCTGCTCAAGGCGCTGTCGCGCCGCGGCTACGACATCACCTTCTACGAACCCGACGTCTACGACCGGCAGAAGAACCGCGACATCGAGGCCCCCGACTGGTGCACCGTCGTGGTCTACGAGCCGACGCCGCATGCGCTGATGCAGGTTGCGGCTTGCGCGGCGCAGGCCGACATCGTCGTCAAGGCAAGTGGCGTCGGCTTCGAGGATGACGCATTGCTGAGCGCGGTGCTCGAGCATGCCCGCGCCGACGCGATCACCGTATTCTGGGACGTCGACGCCCCTGCAACGATCAGCCAGTTGCGCGCCGACGCCGACCATCCGCTGCACGATGCCTTGCGCAGGATCGACCTCGTGCTGACCTATGGCGGCGGTGGCCCCGTGGTGTGGGAATATCGCGCCCTCGGCGCGGTCGAATGCGTGCCGATCTACAACGCGCTCGATCCCGAGACACACCATCCGGTCGCCGGCGACCGGCGTTTTGCTTGCGATCTTGCCTTTCTCGGCAACCGCCTGCCCGACCGCGAGGCGCGCGTCGACGCCTTTTTCCTCGAACCGGCCCGAGCGCTGGACGGCAAGCGTTTCCTGCTCGGCGGATCCGGGTGGGGAGACAAACCTCTGCCTGGCAACGTCTCCTGGCTCGGCCATGTCGGGACCAGGGATCATAATGCCTTCAACGTCACGCCGAAAGCGGTGCTGAACATCAGCCGCGACAGCATGGCCGCCAACGGCTTTTCGCCGGCGACCCGGATTTTCGAAGCGGCGGGGGCAGGTGCCTGCATCGTCACCGATGCCTGGCTCGGTGTCGAGATGTTCCTGACCCCCGGTGAGGAAATACTGGTCGCGAGAGACGGAACCGACGTCGCGGAGATCGTGCGGACGCTGACACCCGCCCGGGCAAAGGCGATCGGCGAGGCAGCACTGCGACGTGTTCTTGGCGAGCACACCTACACTCTGAGGGGAGCCCTGGTCGATACCGTCTTCAGGGAGCACGTCGGACGCCCTACCGTGGAGGCGGCGGAATGACGAAGCAACTCGACATCGTCTTCCTTGGCCTTTCGCTGTCCTCGTCCTGGGGGAACGGTCATGCAACGACTTTCCGCGGGTTGCTGAGAGGCCTTCATGAACTGGGCCATCGCATCACGTTCCTCGAACGCGACGTGCCCTGGTACGCGCGCCATCGTGATCTGCGGGAGCCCGATTTCTGCACCTTGCTCTACTACGAAACGCTCGATGAACTGCGTCGTGCCCACGAGCGGCGCCTGCGGCGAGCCCATATTGTGGTGGTCGGATCCTTTGTGCCCGAGGGGAAGGCAGTGATCGACACTGTGGCGTCGCTCTGCGGCGGGCAACTGTGTTTCTACGACATCGACACGCCGGTGACGCTGGCGCAGATCGCCGAAGACGACTGCGATTATCTGGCAAGGCGACAGATCCCGTATTTCGACGTCTATTTCTCCTTTACCGGCGGGCCGACGCTCGACCGGTTGCAGTCCGAATTCGGCGCGCAACGAGCCGAGCCGCTCTACTGTTCCGTCGATCCGGAGCGGCATCATCGGACCGACAATGCCATCCAATGGGATCTCGGCTATCTCGGCACCTACAGTTCGGACCGGCAGCCGGCTCTTGAAGCGCTGCTGCTGGAGCCAGCGCGCCGGCTGCCGCGGCGGCGCTTCGTGGTCGCCGGCTCGCAATACCCGTCTAATATCGCCTGGCCCGGCAATGTCGAGCGTATAGAACATTTGCCTCCGGCCGAGCATGCTGCCTTCTACAGCCGCCAGCGCTGCACGCTGAATGTCACCCGCGCATCGATGATCGCGGCCGGATGGTCGCCGAGCGTGCGGCTGTTCGAGGCCGCCGCCTGCGGCACGCCGATTATCAGCGACCGGTGGCCGGGCCTCGACAGCTTTTTTCCCGAATCGACCATTCAAACCGCCGACAAACCCGACGACGTGATCGCGATCCTGAGCGGACAGAACGATCGTGCAAGGCTCGCCATGGCGGACCGGGCTCGCAAGCTTGTTCTGACGAGACACACCGGCATCGCCCGGGCCCGTGAATTCATATCCCGGCTGGCACCACCGGCTCGGATGCGTTCAGGCCTCGGCCTGGACGTTGGAAGTGCGGCATGACTGGCAGACAGGAGAAGATACAGATGCGGCAATCAAGAAAGGCGCAACGGACGCAGACGGTGCTTATCGCCGGCGGCGCGGGTTTCCTCGGTTCGCACCTTTGCGAAACATTGCTCCGGGATGGTCACCGGGTGATCTGTGTCGACAATTTCCTCACCGGGCGAATGGACAATATCAGGCCACTTGTCGGCCGATCGCGCTTCCGGCTGATCGAACAGGACATCTGCACCCCGCTGGAACTCGGCGAACCGGTCGATCGCATCTTCAACATGGCTTGCGCGGCGTCCCCGCCGCGCTATCAGGCAGACCCGGTTCACACGACACGCACATGCGTCATCGGCACATTCAATCTGCTTGAACTCGCGGCAGACAACGGCGCCCGGTTCCTGCAGGCTTCAACCAGCGAAGTCTATGGCGATCCCGAACAGCACCCGCAAAAGGAGGACTATGTCGGCCATGTCAACTGCACGGGGCCGCGGGCCTGCTATGATGAAGGCAAACGGACGGCCGAGACCCTTTGTTTCGATTACCTGCGTGCCGACAAAGCCGATATCCGCGTTGCGCGCATCTTCAACACCTACGGGCCGAGGATGGATCCGGCCGACGGCCGCATCGTCTCCAACCTGGTCATGCAAGCCATCGAGAAACGGCCGCTGACGATATTCGGCGACGGACATCAAACCAGGTCGTTCTGCTATGTCACAGATCTCGTCGACGGGCTGCTGCGCCTCATGGACATCGATCCAAATCCGCGCCAGCCGGTCAATCTGGGCAACCCTGGGGAATTCACCATCCTGCAATTGGCAAGCCTGGTACGCGAGATCACAGGCACGCGGTCGGCCGTGACGTTCCTGCCCTTGCCGCAAGACGATCCGCGCCGGCGCCGGCCCGATATAACGCGTGCAAAAACGCTGCTCGGCTGGGCGCCCAAGGTGCCTCTCAGACAGGGCCTGCTGCAGACGATCGGTTACTTCGCCGACCTCGACACGGATCGGATGGATGCCTCCCTGACCCCGATTGCCGCCACTGGCGGTTCAAGGGCAGGCAAGGCGCAGAACCTGCCGGTTTGAAGACTGCCGGGCTGGCGCAATGACATGGTTCGCGGTGTTCAATTCTGCCGCGGCCGGGAACATCCACGGGCTCTCGGGGTTGGGCTGTAGCAATTCCGGGAAAGGTGCGAAGCGGTTTTCCGTCTGGAATTGCGCGAAACAATAAGCTAGAGCCGGTCCACGGTTCGATCATACGCTGAACCGCTCTGGGGAGCCCGGATGGAGAAGGACCCGTGCAACCGAAACGATCCGCCAGAGACATCGATCAGATCGCCGCCAGGGAAACGGCCGCCTATTTGCGGCGGGCCTCCATCACCTATCTCGAATGTTGCATCAGCTTGATGATGACGCATCTGCAGCGCGAGGAGGTTGCCTCGATTCTGGAACGAGAAGCCGACATGCTGCGCAATCTGGATTGAGCTCGCGGCTTCAGGCCCTTGCCAGTTCGACGAAGCGCAGCAGCCCCGCCTGGTAACGCCGGACGGTATCGGCCAGCCGGGTGCGGTCCCGCTCGTCGCAGGATTGGGTCGCCATGGTCCACAAGCCGAGCTGAAAAGCCAGGTAGCAGGGCTCCATGTAAGCAACCAGGTCAAGGTCGATTCGAGACCGTGTTCCGGTTTCCATGCAACTGACGAGCTTCGAAACCTCCAGGTTGGTCAGGCCATGTTCGACGCAGGCTCCGGCGACGTCCCATTCTATCGCCTGGCAGCCCACGAGGTCATGCGAGCGGCAATGATCGACAGCATCCGTCTTGAGCAGCGTTCCGTCCGGGCGAGTCAGGAATTCCCAGCGATGCAGCCGCCCATCGATCTCGACCTTGCGTTGGGTTTGTGGCAGCTGCCGGCTGGCGAACCAATCGCGCAATCGCGTCCCATGACTCTCCCCCAGCGCCCGGGCGCAATTGAAGACTGCCATGCCTGCGAGTTCTGCCAATGAAGCGCCGGCTTGCGTGGTTTGCAAATTGGCGTCGCGCCAGGCGAGGTATCGCCCCAGATGCTCGATGAGCCTGTCCCTGGATATATGAGCCTCGTCAGCAGTTTCCGGGTCGACCCAGCGCTCGATCAGAAAACCGTGGCGGAGCCCCACGACCGGCGGACCGAAGCCGGCCTCTTGGAGTGACTTTGCGGACTGCAGCTTGCTTCGGCCGGTTTCGCCAATTCCGGCGAACTTGACCAGCCATCGCTTCGCGCCTGCCGAGGCCATGAACTTGCGGCGTTCGAAACCGCCGAAAACCGGAGGCCAGTACTCAGGCTGCGTTCGGAGACACTCGCGCCAGGCTCCGCCGGAGATCTCGCGCAGCCGGATGTCTGGCCTGCCCAAAAGCTCGGCGACCCAGTCTTGCAGCGACGGCGCCGTCGAACGGTCGAAAGCGTGCTCGAAATCCGCAACGTGGCGGCGGCAGCGGAGCCAGAGCGCACGTATGTCGGGCGACGCCTGGGCACCCGGCTCGCCAGGATGACTGGGAAACAAATGGATGCGCTCGATGTCGATGCCAAGGTGAAGCAGCCACGCTATCACCGCATGGAACGAACTGCCGGAAAGGCCAGGCCCCTCATCAACGATGGCAAATCGGGCGGCCGGATCGTGGCGCCAACCGCCAATCAATTCGGGATCGGCAGCGATGCCGCGGCGGAAAGGATGCCCAATGGGCCGCACGCTGACTGGCGGTGGGGCGCCGATGGCGGCCGCGACCATCGCGGCGAGCCCGAGACCGATGCTGCGAATGCCGATGACGCAGGTGTTCGCGGCAAGCCCGGAACGTCGGGCGGCGACAAGATAGGTTTCGGGGTAGAGCGCGTAAAAGGCATAGCCTTCGGCGGCCCCGGTGACGACTTCGCCCTGGCAATCCAGGTCCCGAAGCATAACGAGAATATCATCGTTCAGCGCTCCGCTAGCGACAAAGCCGCATTGCCAGGACCACGCAACTTCCTGCGCCAGCCCGAAAAGGATTTTTGCGCCTTGCCGTTGACGCAGTGAATTGCTGTCGAGCCCAGAGGCCCGGAACTCGATGTCGGCAAGGCCCTGGGCCAGCTCCGAAACGCTTATGAACAGGCCCACCAGGGCAGCATGCCGCTCGATGCCGGCCGGCATCGAGCCGATGTCCGCCGCTGCTTCGCAGGCGGCTTCTCTGAGCCGCGACGCGCTGTGCACCTGCTTGTGGTCACCAAAGACGATCATCGTTCCTGCCGGACTATCCCGCCGCCAACGCCGACTAGCCCTGTTTGATCCGTGCCGGGCGCCGCAATTTTTCACGATTTGAAGGAACATTCGTGGCCGCTCCCGGTTCGGCAGCGAGGAACTTACCTCCAACCAACAGAGGCGTCGGTTTCGTGGCATCGAAGAAAGTTCGTATCGGCATCGTCGGTGTCGGCAATTGCGCGTCCTCCCTGGTGCAAGGGCTGACCTATTATCGCGACGCAAAGAGCAACGAGCCGATACCCGGACTGATGCATGCCGACCTCGGCGGCTATCATGTCGATGACGTCGAGGTCGTCTGCGCGTTCGACGTCGCAACGACCAAGGTGGGGCGCGACGTCGCCGAAGCAATTTACAGCGCGCCCAACAACACCTTCCGCTTCGCCGATGTGGCGCCGACCGGCGTTCGGGTCGAGCGTGGTCCCACGCTCGACGGCATCGGCAAATATCTGCGAGACGAAATCGAGGAGTCGAAGGAGCCGGTCGCCGACATCTGTGGGGCGCTTCGCGACAGTGGTTGCGAGGTGCTGGTATCGTATCTGCCGGTCGGTTCCGAAGAGGCGACGCGTTTTTACGCCGAATGCGCGCTGGATGCCGGCTGCGCATTCGTCAACTGCATCCCCGTCTTCATTGCTTCGCGTCCTGAATGGCGGCGGCGGTTCGAGCAGCGTGGCCTTCCCCTGGTCGGGGACGATATCAAGAGCCAGGTCGGCGCGACCATCGTGCACCGGTTGCTGGCCAATCTTTTCCGTGAGCGCGGGGTGCGCATCGACCGCACCTACCAGCTCAATTTCGGCGGCAACACAGACTTCCTCAACATGCTGGAACGCGAGCGGCTGGAATCGAAGAAGATCTCCAAGACCCAGTCCGTTGCCAGCCAACTCGACGTTCCGCTCGAGGCGGGCAACATCCATGTCGGCCCAAGCGACCACGTGCCTTGGCTGACCGACCGCAAATGGGCCTATATTCGTGTCGAAGGCACGACCTTCGGCGGCGTGCCGCTGAATGCTGAACTCAAGCTCGAAGTGTGGGACTCGCCCAACTCCGCCGGCGTGGTGATCGATGCGGTGCGTTGCGCCAAACTCGCGCTCGACCGCGGCATCGCAGGCGCCCTGACCGGGCCTTGCAGCTATTTCATGAAATCGCCGCCGGAGCAGTTCACGGACGCCGAGGCACGCCTGCGCACCCTCGCCTTCATCTCCGGCAAGGACGAGCCGATGCTCGATGCCGCCGAATGACAACGACGTTTTTTCTGATCCGGCATGCGGCGCACGACAATGTCGGCGGCTATCTGGCGGGCCGAATGGAAGGCATCTGCCTTGGCGAAGCCGGCAAGGCACAGGCTCAGCATCTCGCCGGTCGCATGGCCCGCGAACCCCTTGCCGCCATCTGCAGCAGTCCGCGCGAGCGCACGCTGGAAACCGCAAAACCGATCGCGCTTGCCTGCGGCGTCAACGACATCGCGATCTGCCAGGAGTTGGACGAAATCGACTTCGGCGTCTGGTCGGGCAAGACTTTCGATGAGCTGAATGCAGACGCCAGCTGGCGTCTGTGGAATGATCAACGCCAACAGGCGCGCACGCCGAGCGGTGAAACGATGCTGGATGTCCAGCAGCGCATCGTCGGCCTGATGGACGCTCTGCGCCAAAATACCCAGGGCCAGTGCGTTGCGCTTGTCAGCCACGCCGACGTCATCAAGGCAGCGGTATGCAAGGTGCTCGGTCTCCAGCTCGGCGACTGCTTCCGCTTCGACATCGAGCCGGCGTCGATCACCACGATCGTGCATGGCGACTGGGGCTCGAAACTCATTCGCCTCAATGAAAGCGCCTGACAGGAGTTATGAAATGCGGATGGTCATTTTCGGCCTCACCGTTACCTCTTCATGGGGAAACGGCCATGCCACGCTATGGCGCGGGCTTATACGGGCGCTGGCGCGGCTGGGCTGGTCTGTCAGCTTCTTCGAACATGATACGCCCTACTATGCCGGAACCCGGGATCTCGACCATCTCGATGGCGGTCACCTCGTCCTGTATCCCGACTGGGACAATATCCGCCGTGTCGCCGAGGCCACGATCCAGCATGCCGATGTGGTCATCGTCACCTCCTATTGCCCCGACGCCGTCGAAGCCTCGCGGCTTGCGCAGCAAGCCTGCCGTGGACTGAAGGTGTTCTATGATCTCGACACGCCCGTCACGTTGACAAGGATCGAGCAAGGCGAATGGCCGCCCTATTTCGGTCCGGAAGGCCTGCGCGATTTCGATCTGGTGCTGAGCTATACGGGCGGGCCGGCGCTCGATGCGCTGAAGACGGTGCTCGGCGCGGGTTTCGTCGCTCCGCTTTACGGCCATGTCGATCCGAAACGCCACCGGCCGGCTCAGGCAAGAGCCGATTTTGCCGGCGACCTGTCCTATCTCGGCACCTATGCCGCGGACCGTCAGGCCGGCGTCGAGAAGCTGCTGGTCCAGCCCGCGGCCCGGCTCCCCGATCGCCGCTTCATCATCGGCGGCGCGCAGTATCCGCAGGAATTCCCGTGGAGCGACAACATCTTCTTTGTCAGACACCTGCCGCCAGCCGATCATCCGGCCTTCTTCTGCTCATCGCGGCTGACGCTGAATGTCACCCGCGAGGCGATGGCGAAAAAGGGCTGGTGCCCCTCGGGCCGGCTGTTCGAGGCGGCAGCCTGTGGCGCCGCAATCATCAGCGACAGATGGCCGGGCCTGGACAGTTTCTTTGAACCCGGCAGCGAGATCCTGCTCGCCGACACCACTGACGACGTGGTCGCCGCCTTGAGCCTGTCGGACCGGGAGCTTGACACCCTGCGCATGCGCGCCCGCGAGCGTGTGCTTGACGAACACACATCCGCGCGGCGCGCCGCGGATCTGGACCAGATGCTGAACGACGCATTGCATGCGCCGGCGCGCGAACAGATGAAGGAAGCCGTTTGATGCTGGGCATAGTGCCGGCCGCCGGACGCGGCAGCCGTATTCAACCGCTCGGCTTCTCGAAAGAGTTGCTGCCGGTCGGCAGCAGGTTGGACGGACAGACCGAACGTCCTTGCGCGGTGAGCGAATATCTCGTGCGGCGCATGGTGCGCAATGGCGTCGACAGGATCTGCTTCGTCATCGGGTCGGGCAAATCGGACATCCTGGAATATTACGCGGCGGGCTACGACAACGCGACCGCCATTTTCGTGGCCCAGCCCTCCCCGGTCGGTCTTTGCGACGCGATCTTCCGCGCGGAGCCGCTGGTCTCGCCACAGGAGACGGTTCTCGTCGGTCTCCCTGACACCATCTGGTTTCCCGAGGATGGTTTCTGCCGGCTTGCCGACGACCGGCTGTCCTTCCTGCTGTTCCCCGTTGATCGTCCCGAACTCTTCGACGCCGTGGTTATCGACGAGGGCGACCGGGTGAGGGAAATTCAGGTCAAGCAGCGCGACGCCGCGACCAATTGGATCTGGGGCGCGTTCAAGATGCCGGGCCGTATCTTCCACCAGCTTGCCGCGCTGTGGCGCGAGCGGGACCGTTACGACGAATATCTGGGCACGCTGATCAATGCCTATCTGGCTTCTGGAGGTGAGGCTTATGGTGTCAAGGCAGGCACCGCCTACGTCGATGTCGGGACCTTCAACGGCTACCGCACGGCGCTGCGCCTGCTCGAAAACAACGATGTCCCCGCGGACGCAGGCTCGCATCTGTTCACGGCTCAGGGCCGCTCGCACGTACCGTCCTTTCCAGGCGAAGGAGGTTAGAATGCTGCATTCCAATGCCGATATACGTCGTCGCATCGATGCGCTCGGGCCGTGGTTCCACAATATGGAATTGGCCGGCGTCGAGACCGCGCCCGACCATTTCCTCGGCAATTATCCGCTGATCAAATGGCGCAAGTTCGCGGACGCGATCCCTGCCGACCTGACGGGCAAGTCCGTGCTCGATATCGGCTGCAACGCCGGCTTCTATTCGATCGAAATGAAAAGGCGTGGCGCCGACCGTGTGCTCGGCATCGACTTCGACGAGGCCTATCTGGCACAGGCCCGTTTTGCCGCCGAAGTCGCGGATTGCGAGATCGAATTCCGGCAATTGTCGGTCTATGACGTCGGCGGTCTGGGCGAAAGCTTCGACATCGTGCTGTTCATGGGGGTGCTCTACCATCTGCGTCATCCGCTGCTGGCGCTCGATCTGATCCGCGAGCACGTCGTGGCCGATCTGTTGATCTTCCAGTCGATGCAGCGCGGCAGCACCGATTTGCCCGAGCTCGAACAGAACTACCATTTCTGGAGCCATGAGCTGTTTGACCAGCCGGAATTCCCGAAACTTCACTTCATCGAGCACCGCTACGCCGACGATCCGACAAATTGGTGGATTCCGAACCGCGCCTGCGCCGAGGCCATGCTGCGCAGCGCCGGATTCGAGATCGTGCGGCATCCTGAAACGGAGGTTTATTTTTGCCGCGTGGCCGGCGAGCCGGCCAGCGGCGGTGCCGTCTATCCGGTGAAAGGGAGACAAGATGATTGAAGCCGCCATGATCTGGAACGAGCCCAACAACAAGTCCCATTGGGATCCCGAGCTTGATCCCGACTGGAGCCGCTTCGCCACCATGGCGATCCTGGCCGCGGATGCGATAAAGCGGGAAAATCCGGCAGTGACCAAGGTCCTCGGCGGTATCTCGCCGATCGATGCGGGGTTCATGACCCGGATGAAGGAATTCGGCGTGCTCGATCACCTCGACGCTGTCGCCGTGCACGGTTTCCCGCTGGACTGGAACCTTTGGCAAATCCAGGAGTGGCCGCAAAAGCTCGGCGAGATTTCCGCGGTCATCGACCTCCCGGTCTGGGTCAGCGAAGTTGGTATCTCGACCTTTGGCGCGGAAGAGGTCCAGGTATGGGGCTTGCGCCGTACGGCCGAACTGCTGATCGGCAATGCGCCGCGCATCCAATGGTACAGCCTCTACGACCTCCCCCGTGCCTGGGAAGCCACCACGCGCCACCGCGAAGCGGAAGGATCTTCCTATTACCGCCACTTCTATATGGGCCTGCTGCGCGAAGACGGCACGCCGAAGGCGGCACTCGAGGAATTCCTTCGCTACGCTCCGCAGATCGGATTGGTCCAGTGGTTCCACTACCAAGACCATCGGCTGGACGATGCCGTTGCCTGGATGAAACGGCTCGGCGTCACCCATATGCGTACAGGCCTGTCCTGGGCCGACAGTTTCAGGCCGAACGCGCTCGACTGGTTCGACCGCCAGATGCAGGCGCTTGAGGATTTCAATGTTACGGTCACGTTCTGCTTCACGCCCGAACACCGTGGCCTGCAACCCCACCACACCAGCCCGCCTTTGGTGCCGGAGGAATTCGCTGAATTTTGCGCCGGTATGATCCAGCGCTATGCGCCCGGGATCAGCGCCGGCGCGGTTCCAGCGCGTCGGGCCTCGGCCGCATGAGGGCTTCGTGCTGTGACCCTCACGGTCCTCAATGTAGCCTATCCCCTGGCCCCGGTCGGGCCTGACGCCGTCGGCGGCGCGGAACAAGTGCTGTCCATGCTGGACCGTGCGCTGGTGCGGATGGGCCATCGTTCCCTTGTCGTCGCTTGCCAGGGCTCCAACACGGCCGGCACCCTGATCGAGACCCCTGCCGAAACGGGCGTACTCGATGAGGCAGCCAAGAGGCGGGCTCAGGACGCGCATCGTGCGGCAATCGCTGAAGCCCGCGCACGCTGGCCGGTCGATGTGGTTCATCTGCACGGCATCGACTTCGATGCCTACCTGCCGGACACTGGCCCGACGCTGGTAACACTGCACCTGCCGCTCGAATGGTACCCGCCGGCGGTGCTACGACCGGTGCGCGAGGACCTCTGGCTCCACGCGGTATCGGCGGCGCAGCAGGAAACAGCTCCGGCCGGCTCCATTCTGGTGCCGCCGATTCCGAACGGCGTCGACATCGATGCTTTGAGCGAAACCCGATCGCGGCGCAATTTCGCGCTGGTGCTCAGTCGAATATGCCCCGAAAAAGGCATTCACCTCGCGCTCGAAGCAGCCAAGCAGGCGGGCGTGCCGCTGGCCATCGGCGGCAGGCTCTATCCCTACCAGACGCATATCCAGTATTTCCACGATGAAGTCGCGCCGCGTCTCGACAGGCATAGGCGCTTCCTCGGACCGCTCGGCTTTTTCGCCAAACGGCGTTTTCTCAATGCCGCCAGCTGCCTGGTCATCCCCAGCCTCGCCGCCGAAACAAGCTCGCTTGTCGCCATGGAGGCGCTCGCTTGCGGCACGCCGGTCGTTGCCTTTCCGAATGGCGCGCTGCCCAACGTCGTCGAGCATGGCAAGACCGGCTTTCTAGTCGACGACGTCGACGAGATGGCGCGAGCCATCATGGCCTCGGCCGATCTCGACAACGAAACATGCCGGACCGAGGCGCGCCGCCGCTTCTCCCTCGAGCATATGCTCTCGTCTTACATGGATGTATATGAAGGCCTGGCGCGGCTTGGCGCTCGCCAGCCCGCGCTGGAGACCCACCCGTGAGCGGTCTCCACGCCGAGATCATCCGCGACGAAGGAGCATTGGAGGCGCTTGGACCGAGCTGGCGGCGGCTCTGGTCGCGATGTCCCGCCGCGACGCCTTTCCAGTCTCCCGCCTGGCTCCTGCCATGGTGGCGGACATTCGCGCCGGGTGAATTGACGGCGATCGCCGTATGGAACGGACACGATCTTGCCGGCCTGGCGCCGCTCTATCAGCAAGCGCACGCTTCCGGTCCGCGCTTGTTGCCGATCGGCATTTCACTCAGCGACTATCTCGACATTTTGAGCGCACCGGAACAACAATCAGCGGTCAACGCGGCAATCGCCGAGGCTGTACTCTCGCTCGAATGGTCGCAATGGGTCCTGCCTGATCTCGCGACTGGGGCAGCCGCCCTGGCCCTGACACTGCCGGCCGTGCGGGAGAATTGCCATTCGGGCCATGCCGCATGCCCGGTGCTCCCGCTTGCTGGCGATGCGTCGCTGACGGGTTGCGTCCCCGCCCGGCGCAGGCGTCAGTTGCGCCGCGCCCACCAAGCCGCACGCCGCAGAGACCGTGTCGACATCCGGCGCGCCGAGGCCGATCCCGAAACATTCCTCGGCCAGCTGATCCGGTTGCATGGCGCGCGTTGGGATGGGCAAGGCGGTGGCGTGCTGGCTGACGCCGCCACGCGGGAATTTCACCGGAATGCCCTCCCCCGCCTTGCGGCGGAGGGCTTGGCCCGATGCTGGCTGATCGAGATCGGCGGCTCGGTTGTCGGCGCCTATTACGGGTTCCATCATGGCCGCCGCGCCTATGCCTATCTCGGCGGCTTCGATCCAGCCTATGCCGGCGAGAGCCCGGGAGCGATCCTGATCGGTCACGCCATTGGCGAGGCTCTCCGTGAAGGCGCGCGGGAATTCGATTTCCTGCGTGGCCAGGAAAGCTACAAATATGGCTGGGGCGCGCTCGACCGCTGGACCAGACAAAGGATGTGGACGCGGAGCACGCCGGCATGACGGCGCCGCGTCCCGGATCTGTCCATGAGGCGGCAGCGGCAATGCGCACGCTCGAGATTTGCATGATCGACGGCGTTTCCCCCGAAGTCGCCCTCGCCAGGCTGGCGGTTCATGTGGACACAGCAATTGACGCGGCGGATTTGGCGGATATCGCCTTGACCATGCGGTCAAACGACAGTGCCGAACGATATTGGCTTAAGTCCGTTGCTGCGCTGCTTTTGCGCAAGCTGGATAATTTCGAGGACCTTCGCGCAGCGGCCGCTGCGGTTTGCCATGACATTGGCGAAGGTGAAACGACCACTGCTACCGTGCAGCGGCTGGCGAGCGGCTTTGACGGCGCGGCCGCCATTTCGCCTGCCGCGAGCGTACAATTGTCCTCGCTCGGCGACGAGGAAATCCTGGCGGCAACGACGGCCGAAATTGTCGGCTGGCTGGAAGGTCACGGCTTTACCGGATCCGGCAAGGACATACTGGATATCGGGTGCGGCATTGGTCGGTTCGAAAGGGCCCTTCACGCCATGGTCGGCCGTTTGGTTGGCATCGACATTTCTTCGACCATGCTGGCGATCGCAGGCCGGCAATGCGCATCGTTTGCCAATGTGGAACTGCGGCAGACATCGGGCTTGGACCTCACCGACTTCGCCGACAAGAGTTTCGACGGCATACTGGTTGTCGACAGTTTTCCCTATCTGGTGCTAGCCGGGCTTGCCGAGCGGCACTTGAGCGAGATGGCGCGGGTGCTCAGGCCCGGCGGCATGGCAGCGGTTTTGAACTACTCCTACCGGGGGGCGGTCGCCCTTGACCGCTACGACATCCATCGGTTCGCAAATGCGTCCGGCATGCGGATCATCGTCGACGCGGAGATGCCATTCAGCCGCTGGGACGGAACTGCATTTCTTCTTCGAGCCGGAGGAACATAGTGCCTCAACCCGTGTTCGAGAGGAATCGCAGCGATGTCCAGTTCAACCATGGATGTGGAATCGGCATGCCCTGCGACGCCGGCTCGATGGCAACCGATCGAGGGACCGTCGGTGGACGACCACGCTGAGCTGAATCGTCGCCTTACCGTGACGGCTCGAAGGGAAAATTTCGGATTGCCGAACAATGTTGTGCAGAGCCGGAGGCCGGCCGGATTGCAGGCCGGGATTGCCTTGCAAACGCCGGCCGCCTGTGCACACTGTTTTACAGGAATATCATTTGTTAAGAGAATGCGATGTCTCGCATGAGCCAGCGCAACCTTGGCCCCCAGGCAAGTCTAGGCATGGACCAGGAGATTGCGTCACTGCTGTCAGCCATCGAACAGGAGAAAGTTCCTGATCGCCTGACCGCGCTTGCGATGGAGCTGCAGAATGCGCTGGTCGAAAAGCGCCTACGCGAGACGACGATCAAGTTGAGCTGATTATCGGTGGCGTTCGGCGCCGGTATCGTAATGGTCTTCGGACAAATAACTGCGCCTTTCGACCAGTGATTGCGACGAGGTCTCGCCAAGCGCTTCCAGCACGCCCGCGCGTGCGCGATTCAGGCGGCTTTTCACGGTTCCCACCGCGCACCCGCATATCTCTGCCGTTTCCTCGTAGCTGACTCCCAGCACCCCGATCAGCATCAGCACTTCGCGCTGATGCGCGGGAAGCGCCTGGATGGCACCGTGTACTTCCTTGCTCTGCATCGACCAGTCCTGGGACGCTTCGGAAATCGGGCGGCTGGAGGCGCAGTCAAGCAGCCCGGGCGCCTCCCTGGCTGCCGCTCTGACGCGGGTATAGTGGGTGTTGCGCATGATGGTGAAGAGCCAGGATTTCATTCGCGTTCCCGGCTCGAATTTGTCCAGATTGGCAAGACCCTTGGTCAGGGTCTCCTGCACCAGATCGTCGGCGTCCCCGGGGGCGCGGCAAAAAGTGCGCGCGAAAGCCCTCAGCGCCGGGATCAGATCGACGATGGAAATGCTATCCGCCTGGTTCGCGCGGTCCTGGAGTAACAATGGTCGGCCCTCGGCAAAAGATGTTAACGGAGACTAGGAAGAATGCAGGAGAATGAGGATCGTTCCTGTCTGGACGTAAACTCGTTCCAGGATCCCTGCCGCCAACTTTCGACCCATCGTGCTCCCGGTCAACTGGGCCGCCGAAGCCGGGTTCGTTTCGAATGGTCCACGTGACCCCGCGAGGCCATTTGTTCCTTGTCGGAACATTGCTTTCGCACCGTCGTTAGATCCGCGGCGGCTGTGGCAACATAGCTGGAAGTGGCAGCTCGCGCGACAGCCGGAATTCTTCAGCATGGTCGCTTTGCGGGTTCCCACGTTGGTGAAGCGGACACCGAGTTCGGATGCGCACGGTTCTATCGGGTTCTTCCTGGTGCGGGCTCCTGTCAGGACCGCTGAGTTGGGCTATCGCGACGCAAGTGAACTACGTTCTGGTGCCTTGGCAATGCGCCCATCAGGTGCCAGTCGTGCTGCCCTTGGCTTTGACGCTTACGCTGCTTTCGCTCGTCGGAGGTGCGCTATCATGGCGGGCAAGGCGGCTACACGGCGCCTCCGGGCGCAAGCAAAACACTGAACGCTTCATTGCCGATCTCGGCATGGGGACGGCTTTGTTGTTTGCGCTGGTCATCCTCATGCAAGCCAGCGCCGCACTCATCGTCGATGGCTGCCTGCGATGAGCTTCGATGCATTCTTCTCCAGTTCGATTTGCTACGGCGCGGGCGCGCCGGCAGCGGGATGGACCTTGGCGCTGCCGATTACCCTGCCGCTGATGGCGGTGGCCATTGCCTATGCGACCGGCGCGACGCGGCTGTGGCGCCGCAGTGGCCACGGCAGGCCTATACGGGCACGGCAGGCACTGTGGTTCGCCATGGGCTGGATTGTCTTGACGGCGGCTTTGGTCAGTCCGATCCATGCGCTTGGCCAACGGGTCTTTGCTGCGCACATGATCGAACATGAACTGCTGATGGCCATGGCGGCGCCCTTGCTGGTTGCAGCATGTCCTGCCGCGGCCTTGCTGTGGGCATTGCCCGCCGGGTTTCGGCGCAATCTTGGAACGATCGGGCATGGGAAACTGCTGCGGATGACCTGGGCCTTCGTCGCCCGTCCGCTCAACACGACCGTCATCCACGGCATCGCGATCTGGGTCTGGCACATCCCGGCCCTGTTCGAGATAGCACTTCAGCAGGGCGTGCTGCACTACGCGCAGCACGCAAGCTTCTTCGGCACTGGCCTGCTCTTCTGGTGGACCTTGCTGCCACGTCCAGGCCGCCAGCAGAATTATGGCAACGCCGTGATGCATCTGTTCGTCACCTCGCTGCACACCGGTCTGCTCGGCGTTCTGCTGCTTTTGTCGCCGAAGCTCTGGTATCCGCAAAACGCTGTCGGCGCGGCGTTGTGGAACCTGAGCCCTATCGAAGACCAGCAGCTCGCGGGATTGGTGATGTGGATTCCGGCTGGCCTTGTCTATGGCGGAGCAGCGCTTCTCATGGCCGGCCTTTGGATTCGATCAAGCGAAACCAGAGCAGGCGCCGATGCGCTTCGGCCAAGTTAGGTCGGCCCGCGTGATAGCTTCATGTCCCGCTCTCGGGCTCCGCCTTCATGCCACCAAGTTCTTCCTTCGTGCAAAGGAGCTTGGGCTTCATCGGATCCGAAATATCCAACTTGTCCCACGGAATTCGATAGAGCCCCTCGCGGCGGCGAAGTCCAAAAAGGTCGAGAACAGCGGTACCTACGGAGGAAGCGGACAGGCGTTCAAAAGCGGCGAAAATGCCGATGTGGAATTCGGTGACGACGAAGTCGTCGCCTTGCGATTCCGCGACGATCTCCTCTATGTAGCCTATGCTTTCGCCATTTTGGGACAGGACCCTCCGGCCAGCCAGATGGTCGACGTTCACGATCGCCATCTTCAGGCTCCCGGAATTCGGCCGATGACATGATCGCGCAACCAATCCTGCCAGTCGAAGATTTCCGTCTCGCGCACGTCGATGTCGAATTCGATGTCGACGCCGATGTCGCGCACCTTGCTCCAGGGGATCCGATGCGGCCGGGCGTGCCGTTCGCCACCGAGTTTTGCCGCAAGGCGCGCCATCCAGCGCCCTGGCAGCCTTCCAAGGCGGCGCGCCAGCGTAACCGATCCAACTTCTATGGCAATGATCCTGGGCGGCTTGCCTGGCCTCAGTTCGGCGACCAAACCGTCCAGCTTGCCGATCTTGACCTGCTCACGATCGACAACCTGTTTGTCCAGCATATCGCGCAGCAGCTTCATCAGGTGCCTCCGAATATCTGCAGGGGGATGGTCACCACAGCAAGCACAAAGCCCAGCGTGATGATGAAGATCACCGCGATATTCGAGATGATCCCGTTGCGATGCTCGCCGACGTAATGCTTGTCGTTCAGCAGGAAGAGAAAAGGTACCACGGTCAGCGGCAGGCTGGCAGCGGTAATCGCCATGGAAAAGACCGTCAGCCTGAGCGGATCGAGGCCAAGCGCGATCGGGATCGCGGCAAGGAAAATCGACACCGAATAGACGCTGGCGAAGCCCGGATTGTCACGCGGCTTGCTGTCCTCGCCCCATGTCCAGCCAAAGCCCTGCGCGATCAGGTAAGCCTGTTGCAGCGCAATTTCGAGCACGGCGCCGAAGCAGGCAATGCCGAGTGAAGCGACAAACAGCACGAAACCCCAGAACCCGAAGATAGGGATGAGCATCAGCGGCAGCTGATTGTAGTCGTCCACCTGACTTATACCATGCGCGCCGAGCACGAGCGCGGCCACGATCAGAACGCCGACGGAAATTGTCCCGCCAAAGCTCATACCCAGGCCGGCAATGGCGCGATTGGTGCCGAGATAGTTCTTGTCCCACCGGTCCTCGATCGCCCCCGAAGAGTAAAACATGAAGAGATAAGGTGATATCGAGGCGCCAAGAATGCTGACGGCCATGAACCAGTAGTTTGCCGTATCGTGACTGGGCAGGCTCGGCGCGGCGCCGTCAGCAACCTGTTTCCAGTCCGGCTTGAGCATCACCGCCGCGACGACGAAACAGAGCGTGACAAGGCCGAGCGTCGAGACGCCCTTCTCGATCAGGCCGAACGTGCCTTTCCACAACAACAGCCACGCTACGAAAGCGACAGGCAGCGCCCACCATTGGAAGCTGATGCCCGTGGCAAGTTCGCCGGCAATGGCAACGCCACCGATCTCCGCCGACAGCACCATGAAATTGACCAGCACCGTGGTCAGGAGCGGCCACAGGAAGGCATTGAAGCCGAACCGCTCGCGGATGCCGTCCGCTATCGTGTGGCGGCTCACGGCAGCGAAGCGGCCGGCCATCTCGACCAGGAAGATGATGCAGACGGTGCCAAGAACGACCGACCAGATCAGCTGGAATCCGAACAATGCGCCGGCCTGAGCGGCCGTCGCCATCGAGCCGATCTCCAGAAAGCCCCCAACACTGGTAACGACCCCAAGCGAAATCTCGAGCAGCTTTTTCATGACTTCGGCTGGTCGTATCTGGCAGCGGCGACAGTCAGATCCGCCATCGCGCCGTTAAGATCCTGCCGCGCCTTGTCCGCCTGCGGCCGGCTGCCGGCCTTCACGGCGGCTTCGGCATCTTTCACCGCCGTTGACAGCCGTGTCATCGCCGCCGAAACTTCACTGCTCCTTCCGGGTTCGGGCGAGGCGTCCGACCGCAACTGCCGATCGGCCTCGGTGACGGTTTCGGCAAGCGATTGCAATGTGGCCGCCGTATAGCGTGCAGGGGCGGCTCCTGCCATCCAGGCGTCGGTTGCCAGGGCTGCCGTCTGCGCGGCTGATGCGACCGTCCTGGATTGCTGTTGGACGGGGTCGGAGGACGTACAAGCAGCCAGGGCCACTGCGGTCATCACCAGGCAGGCGCGGCAAAAAAGCCGCTCAACGCAATTCTTGAAAAGCTTCAAACTCCACTGCCTCACTGCCGAACGCCATCCTCCCTCGGCCGCGCACAATGCCGGTCGGGTTTCGGCGTCATCTTTCGCCCCTCGACAAGTTGATGAAGCTAAAAAACGGGCTAAGGCGGAAAGTTCCGTACGGGCCAAAGATTGCCTCGCTAACTCGCCTGCGACGCGCAGATGGCAGACCGGATCTGCGGGCCTCAGGTCGCCGGTTCCCTGCAGGTCCACACTATGTTGCCCGCTCTTCTTCGTCTGGGGCCGTGCCCGAACCGCCTATCTCTTCGGAGGTCTCCAAGGCTTCGATGACCGGCGCCAGGGGGCTCTCTTCAGGTGGAATCCTTGCCCCTTCAGGATCATTCTCGCTCGCCTGATCGAGCGCGCGCTGGATGGCATCTTCGATATGACCGATTTCCTCCTCGCGGATTTCGCGTCCGTATCCGGCGGCATCGGCATCTTGTTCGAACTGTTGCGCCAGCACCGCTATACTGACCTGCGTGTCGGCAGGTAGGTTACCGACATTCTCCTGTAACCAACTTCGAAAGAACTCTACGGTTGCGCTCATATCTGGTCTCCTCGACCGGACAACTTGCACAAAGGACCGGTGTTCCATTCCGCACGCAATCTGGAACTCAAAATCGCCGACCACGTTCGTGATGATGGCCGTTCATCCCGTCCGAGAAATTCTGACCACAACCGGCACGCTGACGGCGAAGCCCTGGGCCTTTCTGATTCTTGTTGGTTACACCGTCGCGTGGATTGTCTTCGAGCATGAAACACTCGACTGGCATGGCGTCGCCACCCTCGTGACCTGGGCCATGACGCTTCTCATCCAGCGGGCGGAGCACCGCGATACCCAAGCCTTGCAGGCCAAGCTGGACGAGTTGATCCGCGCGACCGGTAATGCGCGCAACGATCTCACCCAAATCGACAAGAAAGAGCCGGAGGAAATCGAGCGAAAACGCTCGGTCGACGGGCGCAACGACGAGCATCAGCGGTCCGCTAGCTGATCGGACCTCTTCGTGAATCAGGGAGAAGCAGGCTTCGCCGGCAGGGTCCCCTGAGCCGGCTGGGTTCCCTGCTGATCCCCTCCCGTGGAGGTCTGAGGCGTCGGGTCCTTGTCGACTTTGGGGTTTTGATCGACTGGCTGGGTGTTGGGATCGCTCTTGGATTGCACCGGATCGCTGTTGCTGCACGCTGTGAGCAAAACCATCGCGACAACAGCCATGACCGCTTGTCTCATCGTGATCTCCTCTTCGCAACAGCAACGTGAGGCGTCGCAACCCGTTCCATTGGCATGAAGCTTCTGTTCCTCAGCCGAGAACGAACCGCCTGCACGGCAGCGGGCGCCACCGTGACGAGGTCGACCGGATTTCGGTTCACTTGCGATCGTAAGGCCGTTGCTGCCGATGCCGCGGCACCGCTGTCTCGTTCGTGGCCATTGCATGCTGGCCGAGGCTCAGGAACATAGCTCGCCGCCCGTGGTTAGGCCGGAGCCATCTGCTTCAGGTTTTCGACCATGCTGCATATCAAGTTGGGTCGACCCCATTTTGCGCCGCAGGATTGGTGCATCCGGACGGCATTGTTCCTTGCGAAGTCCATGGCTTTCCTCTTGGTGCTGCTGCTGGCAGGCGTCCCGCCGCTTTGGGCCTCCGAGATCGATCGGGGCGAATATCTTGCGCGCGCCGCCGATTGCATCGGCTGCCACACCTCGGAACCAAGCCGGCCGCTGGCTGGCGGCTACCGGGTGCCGACGCCGTTCGGGGAGGTCTATTCGACGAATATCACGCCCGACCGCGACACCGGCATCGGACTCTATTCGGATGACGAGTTCGTCCGCGCGGTACGGGAAGGCAAGCGGCGGGACGGCGCCGACCTCTATCCGGCCATGCCTTACGACAGCTTCGCGCAGATGAGCCGCGCCGACGTTCTTGCCATCAAGGCCTATCTCTTCGCCCAGCCACCGATGCATCAACCCCGTCCCGATAACATCCTGCCCTTTCCTTTCAGCCAGCGTGCCATCGTGAAGTTCTGGAAGATCGCGAACTGGCGCGGCGGCGGGTTCGCTCCGGACCCGTCCCGCGACAACGAATGGAACAGGGGCGCCTACCTCGTCGAAGTGCTTGGCCATTGCGGCGCATGCCATACGCCGCGCAACATGACGCTGGGGATGGACAGGCAAAAGAACCTCGCCGGCGGCTCGGCGGGCGTCTGGCAGGCCTACAACATCACGTCCGACCCGACAGCCGGCGTCGGCGGCTGGAGCGACGCCGAACTCGGGCGCTTTCTCAAGACCGGCGCTCTGCCCGGCAAGTCCTACGCCGGTGGGCCAATGGCCGAAACGGTGACCAACAGCCTGAGCCATCTGCCCGACGGCGACATCCGTGCAATCGTCGCCTATTTGCGCAGCGTACCGGCCCAAGCCGGCGAGGAGAAGCAGCCGCGGTCCTCGCGGCCAGGCATCGCCGCCAGTGCCGGGCCGGACGGCCAAAACGTGCTGCACGGCAACATCACCTCCGACGGAGCCGGACTCTATGCCTCGCTCTGCGCCGATTGCCATGGACCCGATGGGCGTGGGTCACCCGACGGCGGCTTCCCCTCGCTCGTCTACAACACGACGACGGGGGCGCCGACATCGCAAAACGTGGTGATGACGATCCTCTATGGCGTCCAGGCCGGAGGCGTCGCGGGCCGCGCTTCCATGGCCGCGTTCGCCGATTGGCTCGACGATGGCCAGGTCGCAAGCCTTGCCAACTATGTTTTCGCCCATTTCGGCAATCCCGAGGTCAACGTCGCGGCGTCCGATGTGCGCCAGATGCGGGCGGGCGCGCAAACCCCGGAAACACTGATGCTGATCTGCGTGGAGGCGCTCGTCGCCGCCTGCGCCGCGCTCCTTTTGCTTTGTGTGTGGCTGCTTGCCCGACGCTACCTGGGACGGCTCCTTCCAGGTCACGTTCGTGCATAGAGATAGGCGGCGATGTCGCGTGCCTCCTGCGGCGACAGGTTGGTGTTGGGCATGGCCGTTTTCGGGTCCACGTCCCGTGCACGGCTGATCCAGCGTATCATCACATCGGAGGAAGTTCGCGCCGTGCCGCCGATATAGAGCCGCCGGGAGACGCCGGCCAGCGACGGGCCGACCGTCCCTCTGGCGCCGGGTACACCGGGAATCTCATGGCATCCGCCGCAACCGTTGCGGATCATCGCCGGGATGGCCCGGGCAGCCTCGCCGCCGGTCTGCTGATTGATCTGCGCCTCGCTCAGGAACTCCGCGCGCCATGCCTGCGCGAGATAGGCACCGGCCACGAAAACGGCACTCACGAGGAAGGCGGCGCTCCATGTCACGATTTTGTCTCGCGGCAACGAGGCAACGTCCAAGGCGCTCGATGGAATGGCTTCGCGTGGACGCACGCGCAGCAGAAAAACGAGGCCTCCGGCAAACAGCAGAAGCCCGGCCAGACCACGCAACGCAGTGTGGTGGCGCGAGAAACGCTGCCGGTGCCTGATGGCCTGCATCTCACATCCTCGGGAACCAGTAGATTATGAAATAGAGCACGACCCAAGAAGCGACCACGAAATCCCAGTAGAAGGCATTGTCGGCCACATCGCTGAAACGTCGGCCCGTATTGCCCTTGTCCGTAAACATGAGGACCGCAAGCACGACCGTATCGCCGACATCCGTAAGCAGGTGGGTCGTATGCAATCCGATGATGAACCAGATTATCGAGCCGTAGGCGTTCTGGTCCCAGCGGATCTCCAGTGCCGCGAACTCCCAGATGCGCAGCAGCAAAGGCAAGAAACCAACGGCTGACATCACGATCATGCCGACGCGCACCTTCGCCAGATCCTGCCTCTTTGCCCATTGCTCGACCATGTGATTGGGAACGACGCTGATGAGGAGAACGACCAGTATGGCCGTGCCCGGGAACAGGTCCGGTGGCGGCGCGGCGATCGGCCACTGCGGACTGACCGACGCCAAATAGAGATAGGCGCCGATCGCGAGGGCAAAACCGGTCGCCTCGAGCGCGATGAAGGCCAGCGTTCCCCACCACATGGGAGTGCTCGCGCCGAAATCATAGGTCGGCAGCCGGCTGATATCGGCAACGGCGCGGTGCTTCATTCCTCGTCCTCCGGAATAGCCTTGGGCCAGAACCAGCCGATGAAGGTCACCGCCACCGGCAAGGAGCCCCAAACCACGGCCCAAGGCGTATAGATCGAGGCCAGAAAAGCCACGCCGACCGCAATGGCGGCGAGAAACGGCCAGATGGAATTGTCGGCCGAGGGTTGGCGGATTTGCGGCACCGCATCGGCGACGGTACCGGCTATCACCTCGCGTGCGTCGATGCGCAGCCCCTCCGCGACAGGAAGTACCTCGGCATCCTTCCAGAGCGGCTCGCGATGGTCGACCACCGGAATGCGCGGGAAATTGTACGACGGCGGCGGCGAGGCGGTTGCCCATTCCAGCGTGCTCGCGCCCCAGGGGTTGTCCCCGGCGAGGCGCCCGCGCCTGAGACTAAGGACGACGTTGTGGAAGAGAACTCCGAACCCGGCAGCCAGGACGAGGCTGCACAGGCTGACGAAGAGGTTCGTGCCTCCCCAGCCGCTTTCGAGCGGATAGGTGTAGACCCGTCGCGGCATTCCTTGCAGGCCCAGAATGTGCATCGGAAAGAAGGTGGCATTGAAGCCGATGAAGACCAGCCAGAAGTTCCATTTCCCGAGCCGCTCGCAAAGCATGCGCCCGGTGATCTTGGGAAACCAATAGTAGACCGCGCCGAGCAGCGGAAACACCGCCCCGCCCACCAGCACGTAGTGCAGATGGGCGACGACGAAATAGGTGTCATGCACCTGCAGATCGAGCGGCACCGACGCGACCATGACGCCGGTCAAGCCGCCGATGACGAAGGTCACAATAAAGCCGAGCACGAACAGGAGCGGCGTTGCCAGGATCGGCCGTCCGCCCCAAATCGTGGCGATCCAGCAGAAGATCTGGATCCCGCTCGGGATGGCAATCATCATGGAGGAAGCGGTGAAGAAGCTTTCGCCAAGCTGCGGCAGGCCGGTGGCGAACATGTGATGCACCCACAGGCCGAAAGACAGCAGCCCGATGCCTATAAGCGACAGCACGATCCCCAGGTAGCCGAATACCGGCCTGCGGACGAAGGCAGGCAGGATAGCCGAAACGAAGCCCGTCGCCGGGATAAAGATGATGTAGACTTCCGGATGGCCGAAGAACCAGAAGAGGTGCTGCCACAAAAGCACGTCGCCTCCGCTTGCCGGATTGAAGAACTGCGTCCCGACGAGCCGGTCGAGAATGAGCATCGTGCTCGACACCATCACCGCCGGCATCGCAAAGAGAATGATGAATGCCATCACCAAAGCCGACCAGACATAGATCGGCATGCGGTCCAGCGTCATGCCCGGCGCTCTTTGCTTGAAGACGGTGGCAATGACCTCCACGGCGACGGCAAGGGCCGAAACCTCCGTGTAGGTGACCATCTGTGCCCAGAAATCCGGGCGCTTGCCGGTGCCGTATTCGGGACCTGCCAACGGTACGTAGGAAAACCACCCAGCATCGGCACCGGTGTTGAAGGCAAACGCCACCCAGATCATCAATCCGCCGGACACATAGACCCAATAGCTGAAGGCATTGAGGCGCGGAAACGCGACGTTGCGCGAGCCGATCATCAACGGCACTAGGTAGATAGCGAAGCCTTCCATCATCGGCACGGCGAAGAGAAACATCATCGTCGTGCCGTGCATGGTGAAAAGCTGATTGTAGAGATCCGGGCCGACGCGGCCCGCTTCGGGCGAAGCAAGCTGCAAGCGCATCACGAGCGCGGAAATCCCGGCCAGGATAAGGAACAGGAAGGCCGTGACGACGTAGCGTTGGGCGATGCGCTTGTGGTCTACGGTCGCCAGCCAACCGTAGAGGCCATCGGGTGTCTTCCAGGTCTTGGACAGATATGCATGAAGCGTGGCGTCGTCGAGGCCCGTGTCGCGTATGCCCTTGAGCTCCTCCGCGTTGAGCTCGACCTCGGCCGCGCTCATTGCAGCCCCTCCAGATAGGCGACCACCGCATTGAGGTCATCGGCACTGAGATCGATGCTCGGCATTTTGGCGCCGGGCTTGATCGACTGCGGGTCGGCGATCCACGCCGCGAGGGCGCCTCGTGTCAGCGGCAAGGTGTCGGCGGCAAGGGAGCCACGGCTTGCCAGATGCGTCAAATCCGGCCCGACGGCGCCGACCGCCGGTGTGCCGCGGATCCTGTGACAGAGCGCACATCCGGTTCCGAGGAAAGCCGCTTGCCCGCGACGGGCTTCGTCTTCCTTCGGCGGCACGGCATCGAGCCGCTGCCGCGCAACCCAGGCGTCGAAGGCAGAGCGGCTTTCGGCCACGACCGTCATTGCCATATGCGCATGCTGATAGCCGCAGAATTCCGCGCATTGGTCACGGTAAGTCCCCGCCTTTTCCACCAGCAGCGTGATCGCGCTCGGCCGGCCCGGGATGAGATCGCGTTTCCCCGCGAGGCTCGGGACCCAGAAGCTGTGGATGACATCGGCGGACTCGAGTTCGACCCGGATCGGCAGGTCCACGGGCAGATGGATTTCGTTGGCGGTCACAATGTCGGATTGACCGTCAAGCTGGTAGCGCGCCTCCCACCACCATTGATGACCGGTGAGATGGATGGTAAACGCCTCTCCGTTGAGAGCGGCGTTGGATTTTCCGGTCAGGAAGCTGGCGAAGGTCAGTCCGATGAGGACAGCGATGGTTACTGCAACGGCTGTGGCAACGACACGAAAAAAGTTCTGCTCACGTCTGCGATCGACCGCAAGCGGCTCTCCTGTTTGCCGACCCCGCCGACGGTGAAGGACAGCCATTGCCAGAGCCATCACGACAAGGACCCACACCACCACGGAGACGGCCGTAAAAAGCCAGATCAGCCCGAGGATGGCTCGCGCGCCGCCGCCTTGAGGATGCAATGCCGACTGCCACTGGCTGCACCCTGAAAGCAGGACTGCCAACGCCCCCATCCCCCCTGCGCAGCGCAGTTTGCCCATGTCCGACACCGCCGTTCCGCGATGGTGATGTGTCACTCTCGATCACTACCCGCGTGACGGGGTCTCTCGAAACGCATCCGCTTCGACAGGACTTCGGAGGCCATCTGGAGATAGCGGATAGAAGACATCGTCAGTCAGCCTGAGGAAACACTGCTCGGTGATGCCAGCTGCAACGACGGGCCCGAAAATAAGTTCCGGTCGCGTGGTTTGGGCAGGACGCCTCGTCTCTCACAAGCGTGCTTATCACGCCGCGGTGGCAAGGAATTGGCTGCAGGCATCCTCCCGAACGGGGCGCAATGTGGAGGAATGCCGGCCTGGTTTCCTGAGCACTTCACCAATCCGTGAACTGTTGGCGCGGCAACGGAGGTCCGGACGCGGGAACCTAGCTGACCAAGGTAGGTTGATGTTCGTCATCAAACAGCCGAGCACCCACATGAAACCGTCCGTCACCGACCACGTCAAAATCAAACGATATAATCACCCAACCGGCGGTTGGGGATCGCTGAAGTCGCTCATACGCAAGGCACACGGCGAAGGTCTTCTCGTGTCGGGCATCTGGAGCACGCTGATGCGGCAGAACAAGTCCGACGGTTACATGTGTGTGTCCTGCTCCTGGGCCAAGCCAGCGGAGCCACGGCCTTTCGAGTTCTGCGAGAACGGCGCCAAGGCCACGCTCTGGGACCAGACCAAACGTCGCTGCGGGCCGGAATTCTTCGCCGCTCACCGGGTGAATGAGCTGCTCGACTGGCCCGATCATGACCTCGAAAAGCAGGGCCGGCTGGTCGAGCCAATGCGCTACAACGAGGCTACCGACAAATACGAGCCAGTGTCATGGGACGCGGCTTTCCGTCAAATCGGCAAGGAATTGAGAAAGCTCGATCCGCGATCCGTCGTCTTCTACACCTCCGGGCGGGCGTCGCTCGAAGCGTCGTTCATGTATCAGCTCTTCGCCCGCATTTACGGTTCGAGCAACCTGCCGGATTCCTCGAATATGTGTCACGAGTCGACATCCGTGGGACTGCCGGAGTCGATCGGCTCGCCCGTCGGCACCGTGCAGCTGGAAGATTTCGCACATTGTGACCTCATGTTCTTCTTCGGGCACAACACCGGGGTCACCGCGCCGCGACTGCTGCATCCGATCGAAGAGGCGCGTCAGCGCGGCATTCCGGTGATCACCTTCAATCCCCTCCCCGAGCGCGGTCTCGAGCGATTCAAGAACCCGCAAAGCCCCGTCGAAATGCTGTCGCCCGGACCGGGCACGAAGATGTCGAGCGAGTTCTTCCAGGTGCGCGGCGGTGGCGATATTGCGGCCATGACCGGAATCGCGAAATCCCTTCTCGCGCTGGATGATGCCGCCGTGCAAAACGGCGGCCGGCGCGTTCTCGATACGGGCTTCATCGCGGAACACACGTCCGGCTTCGAAGAATTCGAAGCCTATCTGCGGCGCACGCCATGGGACAAGATCGTTGCACGTTCGGGCATCGCGCGCGCGGATCTGGAACGTGTCGCCAGGATCTACAGCGAGGCTTCCGCGGTGATCGGCAATTACGGCATGGGCCTGACACAGCATCGGCACGGCACCGAAAACGTCCACATGCTGTGCAATCTGTTGCTGATGCGCGGCAATGTCGGCAAACCGGGCGCCGGCGTTTCGCCGCTACGTGGTCATTCCAATGTGCAGGGCCAGCGCACGGTGGGCATTTCCGAAAAACCCGAGTTGGTGCCGCTCGACAAGTTCGCCGCGTTCTACCAATTCGAGCCACCCCGAGAAAAGGGCCGCGATACGGTGGAGACGTGCGAAGGCGTCATCGACGGATCCGTGAAGGCCTTCATCGGCCTCGGCGGTAATTTCGTGCGCGCGGTTCCGGAGACGGGTCTCATCGAGGAGGCGTGGCGGCGTCTGCGACTGCACGTACAGATCGCAACGAAGCTCAACCGCAGCCATCTCATCCCCGGCACGGTCACCTATCTGCTTCCGTGCTTGTCACGGATCGAGCGGGACAGCCAGGCGGGCGGCGAGCAACATGTCTCGATGGAGGACTCGACGGCCTGCATTCACGGTTCGTTCGGCTACCGGCCGCCGGCGGGTCCCGATCTGCTTTCCGAGCCAAGGATCGTCGCCGAACTCGCCAAGGCTACGGTGGGCGGCAAAAGCGCTGTCCCGTGGGACGAATGGGTCGGCGACTACAGCCTTATCAGGAACGAGATCGAGCGTTGCTACCCGGACCACTTCAAGGACTTCAACAAACGTTTTTTGGCGCCGGGAGGGTTCCACCGCGACATCAAGGCGTCGAAGCGGGTATGGCAGACGCCCAACAAGAAAGCCAACTTCAAGGCGCCGACCATGTTGGAGACCGATCCGGACATCGACGTCTCTCAGTCTGATGTGCTGACGCTCATTACGATCCGTTCAAACGATCAGTTCAACACCACGATTTATGGTTATCGCGACAGATTGCGCGGCATCAATGGAACGCGCATGGTTCTGCTGATGAACAAACGCGATATGCAACGGCTTGGGGTTTCCGACGGGGACGAGATCGATCTGCAATCGGCAGCCGAGGATGGGGTCGAGCGACGTGTCCGGGGCCTGAGGGTCACGCCTTACGCGATCCCTCCCGGAAATTGCGCAGGCTACTACCCGGAGCTCAATCCTTTGATTCCCTTGTGGCATCGGGCGGAGAAGGCGCATGTGCCCGCGGCCAAATCGGTGCCGGTAAGGTTGGTTCCTGTCTCCGGTCAGGCATCGAAGTAACGAGCCTCGCGAGCTCTTCCGCTCGTCAAACCGGTCCTGGGCACGCACCCACGCTCGAGCCGGCTGTGCAGCATTGCCGTCGGCTGGCGGAGCGAGCCAAGGCTCAGACCAGGCGCACAGTCGAACGTTACCATGAGGGTTGCTCGCGAAACGGGTTCAGTCACAGGGATGCTTTTGGGCAGAGATCGACCGAAACTCGCGCTAGTGCTGGTGGCCGCGGCATTCGCGGCGCTGGCTGGATATAATCATGCCCGCGCCAATCGGGCGCTTGCCAGCCGAGCCCACGGACATGTGGTGGAGAGCGA
>NZ_VFUX01000044.1:0-48754 GCF_006441275.1 Mesorhizobium sp. B2-4-17
GGAGCAACCGGCTCGACCGGTGCAACTGGGGCCACAGGTGCAACAGGCTCAACCGGTGCCACAGGCTCGACCGGTGCAACCGGTTCGACCGGAGCTACCGGGTCGACCGGTGCCACCGGTTCGACTGGCTCGACCGGAGCAACCGGTCCGACCGGCTCGCCTGGTCCGACAGGACCGACTGGCCCGACCGGTTCGGGTGGTGGTGAGACTGGTAGTCATGGCAACAACGGCCACGGCAACGGAGAACAGCCCGCGCCGGGCAATTCCGGGGACCACAACAATGCCGACAACAGCTCACACCAGGGACAGGGCAACTCCGGCAACGGAAACGGCGGCCCCAAAGCCAACGTCACGCCCAGCACGCTGGGCCTCAAGGACACGACGCAATTCCTGCCGTCGAGCTCGGCCGGCAGTGACCCCGGCGGCCAAGCGTCGTTCCGCAACCTGATCGGCCTTGCCGCGACGTCGGTAACGACAGACCTGTTGAATGTCCTCAAGACGATCAGCGGATCTGGTCACAACCAGAACAAGCCGTCCGGGGCGAGCACGGATCTCACGTCGGACCAGACCAAGCCTGGCGCTGGCTACGCCAGCAACGACCACACCGTCAAGACGTCCCTGAAGGATCTCTTAAAGCCGCATGAGTGAGCAGGACTGTTGAACGGACGAACGGGAACTCGTCCAAGTTTGAAAAAAAGGACGCGCGGGCTAACCTGGAAATCGGCACCCGCGCGTTCATCATCTCGAGAGAGGAAATGCCATGAGAGGCGCGCTCCCGATCAGTTCGGAGTACAGTGCGGCATTGCCAGGAACCTCGGCAGAAACGCCTCGGCCTGGGCATTGTGGATCGTTGGCGCTGCGTACCGGATGAGAAGCCTGTGGTAAACGTTCCCGTAAATGCCGAGAATCAGCCGCTCCGGATCCGCGCCGCCACCGAAGTCGAGGCTGCGGCGGACCAGACCGACGGCCAGAATGCGCCCGGCGGTCCCGCCGAGCTCGACCAGCTCGGGGCGCGCCTCAAGGCCGTACTGCGGGCCGCCCGCTATCACGGCGTCGAACTCGACCCCTCGGAATTCAGGACGGCGAACCCGGTCCCGAGCGCCGCCGATCTCTCCGAGTGGGCGCAGAACGCCGGCATGTGGTCGCGCGCCATACGCATCCGCTGGGCCCACCTCTTGCGCTTCCAGGACACCGGACCGGTCGTCCTGTTGTTCAACGATGGCGGCGCGGGTCTCCTTACCGGCGCGAGTGCCGAGCGCAAAGTCGTCTTCCTCAAAAGTGCTGACGCGCCAGACGACGGCGAGGTCACCGCCGTCGACGAGCTGCGGCTGTCCCAGGTGTGGACGGGCGAGGCCGTGCTGCTGCGCCCTACACGGTCGCAGGTGGCGGCGGACGCGCCTTTCACCCTGCACTGGCTGGCCGAACTGGTGCGGCTGGAAAGCCGCTCCCTGCGCGACATCGCCATTGCCTCGTTCACGCTCAGTGTCCTTACCATCTTGCCGCCGCTGATGGTCATGACGTTGGTCAACAAGGTGCTGCAGTTCAACAGCCTGTCCACTCTGGTGCTCTTGTCCGCGGTGATTGCCGTGGTTTTCGTCTACGAGACCCTGCTTGGCCATGCGCGGCGAATGATCATCAACGTTGTCGGCGCCCGTCTCGACACCAAGCTGCATCTGCACGTCTTTAGCCGGCTCCTGCGCCTGCCGCTCGACTATTTCGAGCGCCATCCAGCCGGCGAGACGATGTATCATCTCGCCCAGGTCTATCGTATCCGCGAATTCCTGACCGGAAAGCTCCTCAGCACGTTCCTGGATCTGATCACGCTGTGCGTGCTGGTGCCCGTAATGTTCTATATCAACGCCACGCTGGCCTGGATCGTGGTGGCCTGCGCGGTCGTGATCATGTTGATCATCCTTGCCTATCTCAAGCCGCTGCGCCGCAGGTACCAACGGGTGGTCGAAGCCGAGACCTGGAAGTCGGCGGCGCTCGGCGAAACTGTCGTCGGCATCAAGACGGTGAAGGCGCTCGGCCTTGAGCCGCAGCGCAAGGCGCTCTGGGATGAACGGGTGGCTGAAGCGGGAAAGGCCCGTCTCTCCTTCGGCCAGCTCGCCAGTTGGCCGCAGACCTTGGTCACGCCGATCGAACGCGTGATGGTGCTCGGCACCATGCTGATCGGCGCCTACCTCGCCATGAACGACCGCTCCGGCTACATGGTCGGCAGCCTGTTCGCCTTCATGATGATCTCCCAGCGCGTGGCGCAGCCGCTGGTCGGCCTGGCGCGACTGGTTGAAGACTATGAGGAGGTCGGTGCGGCGATCGGCGAGGCAGCGTCGGTTCTCAACCGGCCCCTGGAGAGCAGCTCGAATTCCACCGGCCTGAGACCCAAGCTCGTCGGCGAGGTCGCGTTCAGCGACCTGACCTTCAGCTATATCGCTACAAAGACGCCCGCGCTCGACCGGGTCAGCTTCCACATCCCTGCCGGCACCATGTTCGGCATTGTCGGGCGCAGTGGGTCGGGAAAATCGACCATCGCGCGCCTCCTGCAGGGGATCAACCGTGACTACAGCGGCTTCCTCAAGCTTGACGGCGTTGACCTCAAGGAGATCAACCTGCGCCATCTTCGCCAAGGGCTCGGCGTGGTGCTCCAGGACAATTTTCTGTTCCGCGGCTCGATCCGTGACAACATCATCGCCGGGCGCCCAGGGCTGACGCTTTCGGACGCCATGCGTGCCGCTCATCTCGCCGGCGCCCAGGAATTCATCGAGCGGATGCCCAATGGTTACGACACCTACATCGAGGAAGGTTCGCCCAATCTTTCAGGCGGTCAAAAGCAGCGGCTGGCGATCGCGCGCGCCCTCATCCACGATCCGACAATCCTCATCCTCGACGAAGCGACCAGCGCGCTCGACCCCGAGAGCGAGGCAGTGGTCAGCGCCAACCTCATGCGCATCGCCAGCGGGCGCACCATGATCATCGTTTCGCACCGGCTGTCCTCGCTGACAGAATGCGACAACATCCTGGTCATGGATCAGGGTAAGGTGCTCGACGTCGCGCCGCACGCGACGCTGCTCGAGCGATGCACGCTCTATCGCCAGCTGTGGTCGCAGCAAAACCGGCACCTCGATGGCCGCCAAGGCCGTCCGGTCGCCATACCGCCGCGGTTGGTTTGACGATGCCAAGACAATCTACGCTTTCAGGTCCGGTAACCCATGAGTAGCACCTCGCTCATCGCCCTCCCCGCCCGGCGGCAGCGGATGGAAACGAGGGATCCGACAACCCCGGCCATACTGGAGTTCCAGTGGCCGTCGAGCGCCGTCACCAATGCACCCATTCCGCGCACGGCGCGCGGCATCGTCTGGATCATTGCGAGCCTCGTCATGGCGCTGATCGCCCTGGCAGGACTAATACCGGTCGATCAGGTTGTGACGGCAAGGGGGCTGGTGGTGTCAAACGCGCCCAACATCCTCGTGCAGCCGCTGGAGACGGCGATCGTGCGTTCGATCGACGTTCGTGAGGGACAGCACGTTCAGGCCGGTCAAGTGCTTGCTCGCCTCGATGCGACCTTTGCTTCAGCCGACCTGGCGGCGCTTGCGATGCAGGTTTCGACGCTTGAAGCCGAAGTGGCGCGCCTGAAGGCGGAAGCAGACGGCAAGGTCTTCAACTATGACGGTCTGGACCCAAGCTGGACCCTGCAGGCATCGATCTTTGAGCGCCGCAAGGCGGTTTACGACGCCAAGGTCGAAAACTTCGACCGCCAGCGCGACGAACTCGGTTCCGTGATCTCGCGTTCGCTGTCGGATGCCGACGGCTACCGCCAGCGGCTCGCTGTGGCGGCGTCGATCGAACAGATGCGCAAGCAGCTCGAAGCACGGCAGGTGGGCAGCCGCCTCAACACACTGCTGGCCGAAGACAATCGCGCCGAAATGTCCCGGTCGCTTGGTAATGCCGAGCAGACGGCCCAAGCCGCAAGGCTCAAGCAGCAGGCCGTGGCCGCCGAGCGCGACGGCTACATTCAGGGATGGCGAGCCGATGTCTCGCAAAGTCTCTCGGAGGCGAGTTCGCGGATATCCGACGCGCGCGAACTTCTCAACAAGGCAAAGCTGCGCAAGCAGTTGGTTGAATTGAAGAGTGAAGCCGACGCCACCGTCCAATCGGTGGCCAAGGTCTCGGTCGGTTCGGTACTGCAGTCCGGAGAGCGCTTGATCACCCTCGTACCGGCTAACGCGCCGCTCGAGATCGAGACAAACATCGTCGGCCGCAGCAGCGGCTTCGTCCATGTCGGCGACCAGGTGGTCATCAAGTTCGACACTTTCCCCTATTCGCAATACGGGCTCGCGCATGGCACCGTGCGGACGCTCAGCCCGGATTCCTTTTCTGCCCAGGAGCAAGCGCGCGATCCGAACAGCTCGCTGGCTATGCTGCCTTCCGACGCCGAGCCGTTCTATCGCGTGCGCATTTCCATCGATCAGGTCGCTCTTCACGGCGTGCCTGCCGGTTTCACCGTCAGCCCCGGAATGCCGGTGACCGCCGACGTCAAGGTCGGTCGGCGTACGGTGCTCAAGTACATTCTCGCAGTGATGCTCCCGGTCAGCCAAGAAGCGATGCGGGAGCCATAGAGTATTGGAGCAATCTGAGGTTCGGATCGATGACAATTCTGGATCGGCTGGCTGGTCTCGTCTCCCCGGCGGCAGCGTTGCGCCGGTCTATCCAGCTTTTCGACGCCGGCAAACCAGCTGAAGCCTTTCCGCTGATGGCGGTAGCGGCGCGCGCGGGAATGGTCGATGCCGAATACCGGGTCGCGCGTTGCTATCTCGAGGGATCGGGTGTGCCGCCCAGCCGTGTGGAAGGCACGCGTTGGCTGCTGCGGGCAGTCAATCAAGGCAGCGTCGATGCGCAGGCGCTCCTTGCCGCTCTCTACGTCGCCGGGCTGGTCCCGGCGGAAGCCGGCGGCAAAGGCGCCGGATCGGAGCAATTGTTCAAACGGGACCGGCCAGGCGAACCGGACTTCACGGCAGCGTTCGAACTGGCCACCAAGGCGGCCGAGGCGGGCTCGGCAACCGGACAGGCGATCCTTGGCTATATCCTCACCAGCGGCCCCAAGCCGATGCGCAATGCAGATGCGGCGCATCACTGGTACGAGAAGTCAGCTTCCGCCGGCTGTGCCGAAGGATGTCTTGGCCTTGCCCTGTCGCTCGCCCGGCGTGGCAATCGCGAAAACAGGGTCCGGATTGCGGAAGAGGTAAGGCGTGCGGCCGACGCCGACCTGCCGACCGCGACCTATCTACTTGCGGTCCTTACCGAGCACGGGCTCGGCGTGCCAAGCGACATGGCTGCAGCCGCCCAACTGTATCAGGCTGCTGCAGACAAGGGCCTGCCCTCTGCCCAGTTCCGGTTGGGACTGGCACTGATTGACGGTGCACTCGCCGGCCAAGATGTCGCTGCCGGGGAGGCATGGATGCGGCGTGCTGCCTTGGCCGGAAATGTCGAGGCAGCCTATCTCCTGGGCGATCGCTATGTGAAGACACAGCGGCCCGATTTTGCAGAAGCCGCAAACTGGTATCGGCGGGCAGCCGAAGCGGGTCACCAGGCCGCCGCCCGCGCCCTGGCCTCTCTCTACCTAACGGGGAACGGCGTGGCTGAGGATGTCGAAGAGGGAGCACGCTGGCTGCGCGCCTCCGCCAATGCCGGCAATCAGGACGCACAGATCGACCTCGCCAATCTCGTCCTCGGAGGAGCCGGCGAGCCAGACGATCGTGCAAGTGTTGCCGGTTGGTTCGAGGCCGCCGCATCATCGGGCGACCTGATTGCGGCATTCAATCTCGGGCTCTGCTTCGCCAACGGCGTTGGCGTGCGCCAGGACGAGGGACAAGCGGCGCAGTGGCTGAGGCGGGCCGCCGAAGGTGTCGGGGAGGCGCAATATATGTATGCCCGCCTCCTCCAGGATGGACGTGGCGTGGCGACGGACCCAAGGCAGGCCCGCCTCTGGTTTGCCCGGGCGGGCAAAGCCGGCGTCCTCGATGCACAGGTCGCGCTTGCCGAGATGCTGCTCAACGGGCGCGGTGGCGCCCGCGAGCCAGAGGTCGCCACGCAGTTGTTCAAGCAGGCCGCTCTCGACGGCCACGCTGGGGCGATGTTTGCGCTAGGTGCGCTGTACGGTGCTGGCCAGGCCCTGCCGGTGGACCACAAGGCGGCGCAGAAATGGTTCGCCGCCGCTGCCGGGCGTGGTCATGGCCAAGCCCAACTCATGCTCGGGCGTTACCTCGTCAATGGCCTGGCCGGGGAGTGCGACCCTGAGGCCGGCCGGGTCTGGCTCGAGCGCGCGGCTGCCTGCGGCGTCAGTGAAGCGGCCGACGAACTCGCGGAGCCCATATCTGGTTGAGCTTTGCCGATTTTGCAAAGAAACCGTCAGGCTCGTGGCGCGATCGCCCGCTGAGGTGGCTTCATGCGGACACGTCCAGAGCTTTGCAAGCCACCGGGGTGACCGCTGCGGTCATCACCTAAAGCGCTTCGCGTCGAGACGGATTTCAGGCGACGCGCCTTAGGCCGTTGGTTCTACGCAAGTCGTCTTCCCCAAAACCGAGGTCACTGTTGGGCAACGTGCATTAGCCATCAACCACGACTTCTGACCGTCTGTCATAGGCTGTCATCCACTCTTCTGCAGCACCACCAGAGGACTCGATTTCCTCCGCGGCTAGAATTCCCCGAGATCGAGCAAATGCCTCAAAGGCAAGGCGAGCCGTTTCAGCGTTTTTGTCGTCTGCAAGGGCAGACCGGAAAAGCGCAAGTGTGGCCGCATGTGTTGGGCTGCGGAACCCGACCCATTCGTCGAGAAGCTGATAGGCGTCCATGACAGATGACACCTCATGCGCAAAGCCAAGTCCCACAATTACCTGAACCGGGCGGGTGAAGCGCTTGGGCGTCATTGTTGAGCTCCGTTAACGGCGACCGGTAGTCCGAGTGCCACTAGCTAAGCACTGAGGTGGCCGGGCCAAGGACCATCTGTGACCTCAAGGATGCATCATGGTCTAGCAAATATTCAAGTAGGCCTTATGGACTAAGACCCTCCGACGAATTCTGAAGCCGCGCGTACTTCCGGCAGCTGCCATTGATCGCGGTGCGGGCCGTTACCTTCATTGCTCTGTACAGATGGCTCCCATACCGCTTGCATACTGCCCGCAAATCGTTCCCATAAAGAACGGTCTGGCAGACAATTGACGTTCGAGGAGTACAGGTTGCCATTACGGCTCCCGACCAGGTCACCAGAAGCACCTGATCATGGCGTTTGCTGTCGGCGTGGCAAGGGCCGACCGCCGGCGCGATGCTACTGCCGGTCTTTGACGTCGGCACGCACGAGCCGCCCTGCCCCAAACAGAAGCGCGAAACGGTACACTTTTGGCCGACCCGTTCTTACCCCCCGCATTTCTGGGCGGCAAAGGGCGCGCGAAAGTGCCTCGGCTCGCCTTTCGTCAATCTCAAGCATCACATTCTCGCACGTGTCTGAAGCCCCACACCCAGGGCATCTCAGGACATTCGATGGTCGTGTCTCATCGCCGACAAGAGCAAGTTTGCACCTGTTGCAGCCGACCCGCGGTGTGTTTGCGATCATGATGGTTATCCCAGCGCTCGCCAAAGGTTCACCCCTGACGCCGGATGGGAGATGCAATTGAGGGACCATTTGCGGGTGACCCATTACGGCACACCTTTGACGCTGCGAACCCCGGCAGAGCCTGCCCTGGAGCGTGACGATGCAAGAGCCCGTCGTCCCACTTTGCAATAATCAGTTGCACCAAGCCGCCATTCTCGCCGCTTGGCCCTGTCAAAAAGTCTGGTTGTAGGCGCCGACTTCCGGACTGCGGCGCAGCACGGCATCGACGGCATCAAACATCTGGCGGCGACGCTCGGACGAGACCGGACTTTCGACGACCACGACCAGTTCCGGCTTGTTCGACGAGGCGCGCACCAGACCCCAGGTGCCGTCCTCGGCAACGACGCGCACGCCATTGACTGTGACAAGGTCGACGATCTTCTGGCCGGCAAAACTGGAGCCGTCACGCTTCATAGCCTGAAAATCGGAGACCACCCGCTCGACCACGCCGTACTTCACATCGTCCTCGCAGTGCGGGGACATGGTGGGCGTGCCGAAGGTCAGCGGCAGTGCCCCGTAGAGATCGGCCATCGAACTGGCCGGGTTACGGTCCAGCATCTGACAGATGGCGATTGCCGTGACCAGTCCGTCGTCATAGCCGCGCCCGATCGGGGGGTTGAAGAAGAAGTGGCCTGATTTTTCGAAACCGGCGACCGCGCCGAGTTCGGCAACCCGGCGCTTGATGTAGGAATGGCCGGTCTTCCAATAGTCGGTGACGGCGCCATTGGCGCGCAGCACCGCGTCGGTGTTGAACAGTCCGGTCGACTTGACGTCGACGACGAAGGTCGAACCCGGATGGAGCCGCGAAATATCCCGCGCAAGCATGACGCCGACCTTGTCGGCGAAGATCTCGTTGCCTTCATTGTCGACGACACCGCAGCGGTCGCCGTCGCCATCGAAGCCCAGACCGACATCGGCGCCGGTCTTAAGCACCTTGTCTCGGATCGCATGCAGCATCTGCATGTCTTCCGGATTGGGATTGTAGTTTGGAAACGTATGATCAAGCTCGACATCAAGCGGGATCACCTCGCAGCCAATGCGTTCCAGCGCTTCCGGTGCGAAGGCACCAGCAGTGCCGTTGCCGCAGGCGGCGACCACTTTGAGCTTTCGTGTGATGCGCTTGTCTCGGGTCAGATCGTCGAGATAGGTCTCTCGAAAGTCGGAAACGAAATCATAAGAGCCGCCGCCAACAAGGTCGAAATCGCCGGCCAGCACGATCGCCTTGAGCGCGCTCATCTCCTCGGGCCCGAATGTCAGCGGCCGCGCCGCTCCCATCTTGACGCCGGTCCAGCCATTCTCGTTGTGCGATGCGGTGACCATGGCCACCGACGGCGTATCGAGCGCGAACTGCGCGAAATAGGCCATCGGCGACAGCGCCAGACCGATATCCTTCACCCGTGCGCCGGCCGCCATCAGTCCGGAAACCAATGCCAGCTTGATGCCGAGCGAATAGGAACGGAAATCATGTCCGGTGACGATGTCGGGCCCAACGCCGAGACGGCGGATCATCGTACCGAGCCCCATACCCAACGCCTGGACGCCGATCAGGTTGAGTTCGGGCGCGACCTGGCCAAACCACCAGCGCGCGTCATATTCCCTAAAGCCGCACGCCTTGATCAGCGCAGAGGTTTCAAACGCGAAGGTGTTGGGCCGGGCTTCGGCAATGAAATCCAGAGGCACGAAAGGAACTCCGCACGATGAAAACGACACGAATGCGCTTGTCGAGGCGGTAGCTTACCGGAACCATTCCTCAGGCCTATCTATCAGTTTGGTTGAGCCTACTCAGGCTCGACGCCTGCTGCGCCCTTAGCGGGCCGACACTGCCTTTGAAATGGCGATGGCTGTCGCCTTCCCGATAGTGCAGAAGGCGAAGTCTCGGGAACGGTTTTGTCGGCCAATCGAACCTTTTTAATATTTTGTGATCAACCGAATTTGAGTTCTCCACAACCGTCTCCGGTTGACCATCTGCGGTTGCTAGAATCTTGTGGGCGAATGCCCTAAGCAGCCGTGAGCAAGATGCCAAACCCCGCTTTGACGAGCGGTTTGTTGTTAAGCGCGGATGCAAAATGCCACTGTTTTTTTTCGATGTCCGGGACGGCAAATCCCATTTTCCCGACACCGAGGGCACCCATTACGTCGGTGCGCTTGAGGCCCGAGTAGACGCAGTCAGAATGCTGGTCGCCATGGCACAGGACGAAATTCAGGGCGAGTTGCAAAGCAAGCTTTCGGTAATTGTATCCGACGAAAGCCGTAGGCCCGTGATGGAAGCAAATATTGATTGCAATATAAAAGTCTTCTGAAAATCCGCAAAACCGGCATCAGCTTCGCACGGATGAGTTGCCCCGCAACGATATAGCCGTCGGATGCGCAGGTGAGGTCAGGCAGGCTTGTGGCGCCAGCGTGTTGCACTTGTTCGGCACAGCCTGCAGGCTGCGACCAGCTTTTGGCGGCAACCTTCCTTTCCTTGCCAGACGACCGGCGCCCCAGCCAAGGGCGTTCGAGCCCAGGGTCGACGGTTAGTCAACATCCCCGTCCATTTTGAACATGACCGGGCCCTGACACATTGCCAGCAACCTTTGCCGTCGCAAAGCCAACTCGGCGGAACCGGAGTACACGCCGTTGGCCGCGCCGTCGCCGGACGCCGGGCTAGATCGCTCGAATGCGGCAACGCCGCGCCGAGCACTGACTCTCGTGGCGCAAACGACTGCAAGTGCAATGAAAAAGAGGATGCCTGGATCAGCGCTGCCGCCCGACACCGACATGGCAATTATGCTTGCAAGGGCAGCATTCCTGACGCTAGCCACGACGGCGTCTGTTTCTGGATCCACCCATTGCCGAACCGCCCCCAGCCCCCTAGCCAGGACACACAGCAGGCCCCCCATCATCAGCGACCCGAACAAGCCCAACTGGGACAGGACAGCAATGGGCCAACTCGATGCTCTTGAGCTGCCGAACCCCACACCCAGTCCGCTGGTATCGAGAAAAGACTGCAGGCTCTTTACATTCCAATAGGTGCGTTCATGGGCTGAGCCGGAATCCGCTTTGTTGATGATAGTGCTGTTGATCAGCTTGACGAACGGGTCAAACGCCTCGGCCTTGTAAAGACTTATGCCCAATATGGCAGTCCCGCCCAACACCATGAGTGCCATTATGAGGATCTCTTCGCCCTCGACTTTTCCCCTCAGGACCGAGGCCAGCATCGACAAAGCAACCGGGATGCATAGCAGTATCAGCCCGACATAGGCGGTCGATGAAGTCGACAGAATGGACAGGAAGAGCAGGATGGCAGACAGCCATTTGGCCAGCGGTGATTTCGTCTTTCTCCAGTAGCTGTAGCAGAATGCCAGGCAGGCGAGGGAAACGCTGGCGAATGAAGATGCCTCCGAAAAAGGTCCGGTGATCCGCACGAATCCGGCCTCCGTCGCGTTCGATATGATCGCGTAGTTGGCGGTTCTGATGGGGGCCAGCAGGTCTCCCGCGCCCACGTTCTTGCTGATGAAATCGAAGACTCCCATCCCCGTGTGGAGGCCGCACCACAAGAAGAAGCCGCGCCGGACCTGGTCGATCCGGTCGGAGTGCAGCAGCAGGGCGCAAAGCGCTATAGCGGCGAGTCCACCAAGGACGAAATAGCCGGTCTGAGAAATGTTGCCGGAAACCGGCGCCAAGGAATCTTCTATGACTATGCCGCGGGTCTTGGACTGCACGAATACGGCGGTCTGTCCCGCAAAGAATCTCGGAAACAACCATGATCCGATGATTGCGTACAGCATGAGGCTTGTCAGGATCCAGACCGGCCGGATGCTTCCGAACACGAGTCCAAGATCAAGCCATATACGGCGTCTTGCAGCGACGGTCGTGACAAGCAAGGCCGCGAACATGGTATAGATCAACGGAGATGACCCCCCCAGAAAGGTCAGTGTCATGACGGCCGTCGCGCCGAAAGCCTGGGAAGCGATCAAGCCGATGATCAGCATTCCCCTTGAATAGTAGGACGTGACCAAAATAGCCGCGCATATTAGCAGTCCCGGCAGAGACACCTGCATGCCGACGAGTTCCCGCTTGGTTTGGCGCTGTGACGCGGATACAGCGAGCTGTCCGATCGCTAATCTTTCGACAGCTGGATGTCCTGAGCAAGTGAGTCAAAGGGGGTAGCCTTCCACCGGCGATGGTAGAGCGCGCCAATGCTCGTCCCCACGCCACTTCCGTGGCCTTGATAATCAAGGTGATGGTGCGCTCAAAAGCGCTTGGGGTTGAGTGATCGAATGTCCCCATCAAAGTCGCGCCAAAACATGCACCTGAGCACAATTTCGAGAACAAACAGGTCTACGAACGAGGCGCGAAGCGGGTCGTACCCTCCCGCGAATGGCTAAGCCCTGGTTCCGGCGGGCCCCCTAAAGAACGCCTCGACCCGGGAAGCCGACGATCTTACTAAAGTCGCACGCAGTTTTTGGTTCAGCCAGGAAACCCTCTGTCAATGCAGACGCATAGTAGGCCGGGCAGCGGAGAATTCCACTACAGGGAGGAGAGGCGATATGACCAGCCAGGGAGTATATCGCGCGTTAGGGCTCAAGCAAGTTAGGAAACTCAAGGAAGTTTACGAGTGTGCACGGGCCGTGAAGGCCACCTACCCTGAGAGTCATATCGCCAGCAAAGCCGCCAAAAGGTTGATCGACGCCTTCGAAGCCGATGTCCAGAATGCCGGACCTGTTCTGGACGCATCTTGGCTGACCGAGAATGATCCCCAGGGAACTGCCTGAGCCCGAGCTATACATAGCGTAGCTCTGTCGGTGTAAGTGCGGCGGCACCGTGTGCTGCTTCGGACCCTCATGTCCGCAAGGGATGCTGGCGGATTTGCCTTGCCCTTCTCAACCAAACGAGCTGGCATTTGCCACAGCGTCCAAGGAGCGCCAGGGAGCTGCCCTATGCGGTCCTTTCGTTGAGCGTTGCGCGAAGCAGGCGCTTAGATGACAGTGCCGGCGCCTATGCAGTCAACCGATGCTTTGGAGATACATGGCTTTTGACTGTCGGAGGGTAGTCCTCGGCTACGCCCATGGGATGAGGACCGCCGAGGCCAGCCGTCTTCGGATGGGTTCACCTTCAGAGCGTTGCGATGTCCTGCGGTATTCAGACGCTCCAGAACATCCATCGACTGGCCAGCTCGCATGTTTACCTAAAACGGTAGCGCCCGCGGCGGGGCTAGCCGTTAGTGTTTTTCGCAGATTCAAAAATTTAACCAAATGTTAATCTAAGTTAGCGCTGGCTCATAAATAGCCCATAAGCTCAGGTTGTTCTGGTTGGGATAGGGAACAGCAGTGGGTGCAAGGCTGGGCAAATTCCAGCTGAAGCTCCCAAAACGGTGGGCGCTATTTTTCAATTTCTGAAGGAACTGAAGAGTGAGGGGCTAATTGGCCGCCGCAGGGCGGATCGCGTGGAAAAGGGTGGGTAAAAGTATGGGCTCCACAGTAGGACTGCATAAATATACTTCGGCAGATCAGGCAGAAATCCCGTCGGGCGGAGCGGGAATGGTGCAACGAGCAGGCAGGGAATGTCTGCTCATCCTGGACGGAAGGGCGCTCGACCGCGAATGTCTCGCATCGGCTCTGGAAGACCACGATCTCGGCATGGCCGTCGAGGCCATGGGATCGATTGCCGAATGGCGCGCGAAAGAGGGGATGACTCTTGCAGCCATTCTCTTCAACCTAGGTGGCCGGAAAGTCACCGACCAGGGTATCGCGGACCAGATCAGGCGAATTTCGTGCGAATTCAAGTCGGTGCCCGTAGTGATTTTGGCGGACACCGAAGACCTTGCACAGATACTGACGGCTCTCGAATGTGGCGCGCGTGGCTACATTCCAACCTCTGTAGGGATCGATGTCTGTGTCGAGGCAATCAATCTTGCGGCAGCGGGAGGCATCTTCGTTCCGGCAAGTAGCGTTCTGTCTATGCGGCACCTGATAGATTCAGGCAGCCGTGATGCGCCCTTGACCGGCATGTTCACGCTCAGGCAGGCTGAGGTCGCGCAGGCGCTCCGACGCGGCAAGGCCAACAAGATCATCGCCTTTGAACTGAACCTGCGCGAAAGCACGGTGAAGGTGCACATCCGCAACATCATGAAAAAGCTCAAGGCGACCAACCGCACGGAAGTCGCATACAAGGTCAATGATCTCTTCGCGGAAGGAACTGCGGCTGAACGGTGATCGCAATCACAAGCCGCCTTCCCTCAATGTACGATCGCGGTCTTATGTAGCGAACGCACCAAGCGGGTCGCGGTCAACGAAAAGCCCGCCACGGTAGCGACCCGGGCGGGCTTCATTCTGAGCGGCTACATCCCGGGGGAATCGACCGCTGCTAGCTGTTTACCATACGATTCTTTCCCGTGAATGGCGTGATCACGTAGGGGACGGCTATTTGGCAGGATCGCCGGGAATTCCCGGGATGTCCGCGGGTCAGTGGTCGTAGTTCGCGGCAGCCGCGGCGCAAATGCTCATCAGCATTTTGGACACGCCGGACTGTTCCCCAGGGTCCCAGTGTTGAGCCTACTTCAACCAACCTACGCTCGATTAGCTGCTCCCGGCATGGGGAAACGCTGCGCGAGTCGCTTGCGCCTTGATGCTGCTTGTCAGTTGGCGCGTTTGCTGCACAAGACCGCACAATCGCGCCAACCATCCACCATAAGTGCTAAACCGGTGACCTTATGGAGAACGCGAAAATCCAGGCTCAGACATCTAGACTTTCTGTCGAACTGGAGCAGTCCGCATGCCTGAGCAAAGCCTCTGTTTTCGCAAATCGGGACGCCTTCAAGAACGTGGCCGTGAGCTGATCCCAGGCGGCAGCCACACCTACGCGAAGGGCGAGGATCAGTATCCCGTTCTCGCGCCGGGCTTTATCGAACGTGGTCTGGGGTGCCACGTCTGGGATGTCGATGGAAACCAATACATCGAATACGGCATGGGCAACCGTTCCGTCGGGCTGGGGCATGCATACCCAACGGTGCTCAGGGCGGTGGAGGCGGCGCTTGCAGGCGGAGCCAACTTCACGCGCCCCGCAAGGATCGAAGTTGACTGCGCCGAAACCTTCCTTGAACTCGTCGGCGCGCAGATGGTAAAATTCTGCAAGGACGGATCGGACGCCACGTCAGGCGCCGTCCGCCTGGCCCGCGCCTACACGGGTCGCGATCTCGTCGCGTGCTGCGCCGACCACCCTTTCTTTTCGACAGACGATTGGTTCATCGGGACCACACCGATGAATGCGGGAATTCCAGAAGCGGTTCAAAACCTGACCCTCACTTTCCGGTACAACGACATCGCTAGTGTCAAGGATTTGTTCGACAGGCACCCGGGTAAGGTAGCCGCTCTGATCCTGGAACCTTCCCGTGGCGACGATCCGGCCGACGGCTTCCTGCATAATGTCCAGCGTCTTTGCCGGGAAAATGGCGCGCTGTTCATTCTCGACGAAATGATCACCGGGTTCAGGTGGCATGCAGCGGGAGCACAAAGGCTCTATGGCATCGAACCGGACTTGTCGACATTCGGCAAGGCTCTTGGCAATGGTTTTTCGGTCTCCGCCCTGGCAGGCAAACGCGAATATATGCGGCTGGGTGGGCTCGAGCATACGGATCGCCCCCGTGTCTTTCTGCTGTCGACCACGCATGGTGCGGAAACCCACGCGCTTGCCGCGGCCATCGCGACCATACGGGTTTATCAGGACCAGTCCGTCATTGAACACCTGCACCGTCAGGGAACGAAATTGAAGCAAGGTATCACGGAGGTTTCTAGACGCCATCGACTGGATCGGCACTTCAAAGTTGTCGGCCGTCCTAGTTGTCTCGCCTACGTCACGCTTGACCAGGACGGCAAGCCCTCGCAGACATACCGTTCCCTGTTCCTGCAGGAGACGATCAAGCGTGGTGTCCTCATGCCATCTCTCGTCGTCAGCTACACGCACGACGACACGGCCGTCATGAAAACCATAGACGCCGTCGATGGTGCTCTGGGCGTGTACGCGAAGGCCCTGGATTCGGGAGCAAGCCAATTTTTGGTCGGCCGCCCCTCGCAGATCGTGTTTCGTCGCTTCAACAATGACGATCCACAGGCCCAGATACCGGCGGTCTCACAGAACTCTCGGCCAGCGAGCAGTGAGACCAAACGGCAATCAGAAACCCACCGGCTCGTACCCACTTCATGAGCCGGTAACCCCGATCTGGCAGAGCGTGGTGTCCCAAAAGTGTCGTGCGAAGATCGCCAACAACGTCGAGGATGGCTCCTGAAGGCAAAGCCCGACCCGAAGTCTTCCCAGGAACCATGTGCCCTCTTGGCTCAGACAAGCCCTCAAGCAAATCGGGACGGAAATCCGCTAAAGAAGTCTGGCTTTTCTGAGTGTAAACGCCTCGGCGAAATGTTCCGGCGCCCTGCACTCCATCCCGCGCAATCTCGCCAGCCCCGCGAATGTGTCGCGGTCGAACCAGTCCTTGGAGCGCTGCGTGCCGAAGTGCTGTTGCAGGAGCTCGATCTTGCGTTCCAGCACTGCGGCAGCGAGCGGCACGTAGGCATTTGGCTGGCAAAGATCGCCATCCCATTTGGGAATCTCGTATTCGATCACAAGGTGATCGCGAAAGACATTCCAGGTCAGTTGATTGACCTCCCGGTGGTCTTGATGGGCATCGAACCTAGCATGGGTCAGCACCAGGTCGGGATGGACGCGAGATCTTAGATCTATCAACCGCTGCTTTATCGCCCGGCTATGGGCCGGGAAATAGCTGTCTTCGAAATCCGCGATGTCGATTACCGACGACTTCGATCCTTTCAGGAACGCTTCGGCCGAGGCGCGGGCCTCGGCCGACCGCTGGCCGCCGGCGCTCAGCACACACCAGTGGACGTCCAGTTTCACCCCCGACGCGATCAAACCAAGGATAGTGCCGCCGGCGCCGATCTCGATGTCATCGGAATGGGCGCCAAGGCAGAGGATCGAGAGTTCCTCCCCGCCACGTGCGAGGCCAAGCCCTCTCACGAAGCGGCCACTACCAGACCGCGTCTGGTTTTTTCGGCGGTAACTTTTCTATTCCAGGGCATGTCGCCCCGTTCGACCATGTCTTCGAGCGATTGCCAATCGCGCAGCGTATCCATCGATCGCCAGAAGCCATCATGTTTGTACGCCATGAGCATGTTGTCGTCGATCAGTCGTCTGAAAGGTTCCAGAACGAGCTCCTCGCCATCGCGCATATAGTCGAAGATTTGCGGGCGGAACAGGAAGTAGCCGCCGTTGATCCAGATCTCCGAGGTATCGGTTGTGCGGAACTCACGCACGCGACCGTCTTCCGCGATATCGGCCAAATGGTATGTCAGTGGTGCGCGCACCGCGAGAAAACAACCGATCTTGCCGCTGGCTTCGAATTTCGCCACCACGTCGTCGAGATCGACGTTGGTCAGACCATCGGAGTAGTTGGCCAGGAACATCTTCTCGTTCTTAACCTGGTCCCTTGCCGCCCAGAGGCGTTCGCCGATATTGCGCCAGACTCCGGTATCAAGCAGGGTAATGCTCCAGTCCTTGGCCTGGTCTCCGAGCAGTTTCACGTCTTGACCTCCCTGCGTGACCACGCAATCGGAAAAGGTCTGCGGCCGTGTGTTGAGGAAGAAATCCTTGATGACATTGGCTTTGTAGCCCAGGCACAAGACGAATTCGTCATGTCCATAATCGCTGTACCACTGCATCACGTGGCGCAGGATCGGCTGGTGGCCAAGCGGGATCATCGGCTTGGGTATACTGTCGGAATAGTCGCGGATCCGGGTTCCGCGACCGCCGCAGAAGAGGACAACTTTCATCTGCCTAACTCCGATGGATCGATCACCGCCACAAAAGGAATTGGGACCACAAACTTTGCACCCCAGGAGGCGACATGGCGCATCTGTTCGATGATCTCGTCCTTCAGGTTCCACGGAAGGATCAGGATGTAATCTGGCCGGACTTCGTCGATGGCCTCGACGGATTTGATCGGGATATGCATCCCCGGCGTGAAGCGACCATGCTTGTAAGGATTACGGTCGACCGTGAAGTCAAGGAAGTCGGTGCCGATAGCGCAGTAATTGAGCAACGTGTTGCCCTTGCCTGGAGCGCCGTAGCCACAAATCTTCCTCCCTTCGTTTTTGGCCGAGATAAGGAACGCCAACAGGTCGCGCTTGGCGCGCTGCGCCTTGTGACCGAAGGAGGCATAGGTAATCATCTCCGTTAGCCCGTGCCGCTTTTCTCGGGCGAGAAGTTTGCCCACCCTGTCATCCACGCCCCAGCGACTGCCATCATGGGCGAGATAGACGCGCAGCGAGCCGCCATGGGTGGGCAACTCCTCGACGTCGATCAGCCGCAATCCGTGGCGCGCCGCCATCAGCTCGACCGTCAGCAGCGAGAAATATGAAAAGTGCTCATGATAAATGGTGTCGAACTGGTTCTCCGCCATCAGCCGCTCGATATGCGGAAATTCGAGCGTGACCACGCCCTCAGGCTTGAGCAGGATTCTTATCCCGGCGACGAAGTCATTGAGGTCTGGGACCTGTGCCAGGACGTTGTTGCCAATGATCAGGTCGGCGCGACGTCCTTCCCCGACCAGTTGATTTGCCAGCCGGACCCCGAAGAAGTCGACCCTGGTGGACACGCCTTTCTCGATCGCGGCGCGCGCAACATTGGCTGCCGGTTCGACGCCCAATACAGGAACGCCCAGTGGCAGGAAGTGCTGCAGCAGGTAGCCATCGTTGCTTGCGAGCTCGACCGCAAGACTGTCACGGCCAAGCCCAAGCCGTCTGGTGATGGCCTCGCAATACACTTTCGAATGAGCCACCCAGCTGGACGAGAACGAAGAGAAGTAGGCATATTCGCCGAAAATGGTCTCGGGGCTCAGATACTCCTTGAGCTGCACCAGGTAGCAAGTGTCGCAGACAAGCACGTTGAGCGGATAGTAAGCTTCCATTTGATCAAGCTGCTCGGCCTGAAGGAAGCTTTCGCAAGGCGGGGACATGCCTAGATCCACCAAGGTGTGGCGCAGGCGCGACCCGCAGAGCCTGCAACCGACGTCGCGGCTTGCCGCACTGTGACCGCGAACGGTTTCGATAGCCTGAATATTCATTCCCCGCTCCTGTCTTCTACCTAACCCGCGGGTACGCTCCGCAGAACCCATGCCTGCCGCGGCTGAGTAGGCAGATGACGGCAGGTTAGGATCCGGCCCTCTCCGCTTCGATTTGCCAATCCGTCGGGCGCGTTAATCCTTATAGCGAGCCGGCGGCGGCGATCCCGACGCCAGGCTCGCCGAACGGGTAGTCAGCTTTCATCCGCACATACCGCTATCGGAGAGGCCACCTAAGGCTTAGGTAGCCCTTACAGCGTGGGCTGGCGACGCTGACAATTGATGCGGCAGTCTCGCTCGGCGCCGGGGAGTCAAGGCATGCAGTTCACCGAAACGGAGCTTCAAGGGGTCTGGGTGATCGAGCCTACTCCCATGCTTGACGACCGTGGTTCTTTCACCCGACTTTTCTGTGAGAAGGAGATGGCCGATTGTGGTCTGGCGACGCGCTTTGTCCAGCACAGCCGGGCTCATTCGATCAAAAAGGGAACTCTCAGGGGGCTGCACTACCAGGAGGAGCCTTACGCAGAGGTCAAGCTGGTCTCCTGTGTCCGCGGCGCGATTTTTGACGTCGTCGTGGACCTGCGTCCGAATTCGCCGACACTCTACAAGTGGCTTGGTTTCGAGCTGACTTCCGAAAACATGAAGCAGCTCTATATCCCTGCCGGCTTCGCCCACGGCCTCCAGACCCTAACCGACGGCACCGAGGTCTCGTATCTCATATCACAGTTCTATACGCCCAACGCGTCGACCGGCGTCCTCTACAATGACCCCACCTTTTCCATCGGATGGCCCTTGATGCCGACGGCCATGTCGGAAAGGGACAAAAGTTGGCCCCTTGTCAGACGGCGAACCGTAACGGCCTCATAAGGCTACCAGGAGCTCATATTCCAACAGCAGTTTCGCAGCGGCGGCCAGTTCCTTGAAGGGCAGTTTCGAGCGCTCAGCCATGGCCAGGAGCGAATGCTGCCCATCGGCGAGGTTCAGCACCCAAAGCAGGGACATCGACGTCGCCCCCGACGACTTCTGCCCTCCCACGGCTGTATAAAGGCCGCGTTTGCCGAGCTGCGGCTCGCCCTTGGGCAAGCGGTTCAACGGCGTCCAGTCCTCTTCGACAATGTCGATCACCTCCATCAAGATGCGGAAGGAATCCTCGAGATGCTCTGGGCTGATGAAGTCAAGATTGTCGGCCGATGTGTGGTATTCGGGAAATGTGCCGTGGACGCTTCGCTGGAACATGCCGACCGGAAGATTGAAGCCCGGCGAACAATATTGCCTCTCGTCATACCCATATGGGGAGAAATCCATCAGCTTTGCCCCGGCGCGATGCCCCAGCACGTGGGACATGGCTCGGTCGATGAAGGCGTCGCCGCGGCGGCTGCGCTTGTATGCCGGGCCTCCTGAATCGCCAACGCATGACAGCACCAGACCGTGGTCGATGAGACATGTACGGTCCTCATTGCGCGACAGCCACGCGAGCGCGCCGATCGTGCCGGGAGCGAATAGAAAGCGGTAACTGTACCGTGTGTTCCTTGCCTTGAGACTTCTCGCCAGCATCGCCAGCAGCGCCAAGCCCGAACAGTTGTCGTTGGCAAGCGAGGGATGGCAAATGTGCGCCGAGAGGAGGAACTCCCGCTCGGTCCGACCGCGGTGCAGGTATTCGCCGTATGTGAGAGTGCCATCCTCGAGCTCGGCGTCGATCTCCACATGGTAGAAACCGTCGGGCAGGTCAGCCACACGGACGTGGGCTGCGCAGAAGCCCCAGGTCGGGGCGTAATAGCTGGTCCGGTAGGGGATCAGCTGCGGCTGATCGGGCAGAGTATGAATGTGCGGCCTCAGTTCGGCGAGCGTCAGGATCCCCTTGAACGGCAAGCTGTAGTTGACGACGTGCAGGTTGGAGTCCGCAAAATCGAGGACTGATTGTCCGTCCGGGCCCGTGATGGTTGCCGAGCGTATGTTCCATTCCTTTGGAACGGTCCAGTCGAACAGCTGCGTCCCGGTGGGCACTTCGTGCCGTTCCAACTCGATATGCTGTGACAAGACATCCAGCGTTGCTCGCACGCCATTTCCCGTGATGCTCCGGCAGATGGGAAACAGACGTTCGGCCAGGGCATAAATCTCGTGACCGACTCCGGTTGCCGGCGGCGGGCCGATCCCGGCGGGGTTCAGGTGTTCCATCCAGCTATCCGAGCGCCTCCTCCAATGGCTTGGATACTCCAGCGACCCGCATCCGCTCGTCCAGAAGTCCGCTGGTCAACAGATGCCTGATATGGCCGATACGCTGGAAGCGCGGGCCCTCGAATTCCTCCAGCGTGACATTCGACTTCCGGTATGCCTGGTAGAGTTGCTCGGCACCCTTGCGCGCATCCCATTGCGGCCTGAAGGCAGGAAGGGCAAGCGCGATCTTGTCGAAGTTGACCCGATAGGAGCGTTTGTCGGGTCCGGCGTCGGGCGCGAGTTCAAGCCGGCAATCGGGCACGATCTCGGCGACGATCTCGGCGATGTCCCGGATCCTATAATTGTGGTCGGTTCGTCCCACATTGAAGGCTTGATTGTGAATGGCCTCGCGGGGCGCCTCCAGCCCGGCAATGAATGCCCTGGAAATGTCCTCGATATGGACAATCGGCCGCCACGGTGTTCCATCGGACTTCAGGAGGATGACGCCTTTGGTGACCGCCCACGCGACCAGATTGTTCAACACGATGTCGAAACGGAGCCGCGGCGAGAGCCCATAGGCCGTGGCGGGGCGGAAATAGGTGGGAGAAAAGCTGCTGCTGGCCAGTTCGGAAATATCCCGTTCTGAAAGGACCTTCGACCAACCGTAGGGCGTGACCGGATTCAGTTCGCCGGTTTCATCGACCATCCCGTCGCCCGCCTGTCCGTAATTGCTGCACGACGAGGCGAACAGGAAGCGCGACACGCCGGCGTCCTTGGCTGCCTTGGCAAAGCGGACGCTGCCCTTATGGTTGATTTCATAGGTGATGTCCGGATCAAGGTCGGACAGCGGGTCATTGGAAAGGGCCGCAAGGTGGATGACGGCATCGAACCCTTCGAGGTCGCGCGCATGCACGTCCCTGACGTCCTTTTGGATGGATAGAATTGAAGCCCGCTCGCCCCCAGCGGCAAAGGTGCAGCGCCGGTAGAGATCGCTGTCATAGCCCGTCACCGAATGCCCGGCACGAAGCAGCATCGGCACCATCACCGATCCGATATAGCCTTGATGGCCGGTTACCATGACTTTCATCGCGCACCTCTTCTCAAGCCGATATTGATATCCGGGAGGCTACTTGGGCTTGAAGGAACGGGGGAGAACGCCAATGGACGCCCAGGATTCCCCGTTCGAGGAAGCGTTGCCAACGCTTACCTCTTTTGCGGTGGCGCACGTCTAATGCTTTCGGAGGAATCGGCGCACGTCTTGCCTTGCGTTGCCTGCTGCACGCAATCGCGCGTTCATTGACTTTGCGCTACGGGGCGGCCTTGAGCTATCAGCTCCAGGATCCAATCTTTGTATCCGCGGCTGTTTAGCTCTGGCGGCTGGAAAACCGTGCGCTCCGCCTTGAAGGGAGAACCTTCGACATCCGTCACCTCTCCGCTGGTCGGATCGCGCCAGCGGGCGCGGACGGAAGCCGCCGAAAGCCGCGCCAGGTCCACTGTAATGCGGCCGTTGCCGGGCAGGTAGACGACAGCATAGGATCCGTCCCCTGCGGTCGCGGCGACCGCCCTCCCCATGTCCTTGCCCGTGCCATCGACCAGCAGTCTGTTCTTGCTGTCGGGTTCGAGCAGCCACCACTTTGTCGATGACATGAACGCGAAAAGCACCTCCATGCTTTTTGCCCCCGGGCTGTTGAGAGCCTCTTTCCACCCCAATGTTTGCCGATGGAGACCGGGCCCCCCGAAATGCCATATCGGGTTATTGCCGTAGAGGTGGCCAAAGGCGCCCGAGAGGATCGCCTGGTAAGCCTGAATGCGGACCCGGTACTCGTCGGTACCACTTTCGAACTCATAGGCGCTCTCAATCAGGAAGAAAGGCATACCCCTGCCGTACTCCCTGATCGCGGCCGTGTAGACAGGTCCGTATGTGTAGATGTTGTTCACGTTCAGCCAGGATTCGTGAGTCCACAAATCAAGTGGTGGCGTTTCGGGAGCGCCATGGATGGTGCTAAGAGCGCCCGGGTCCTCGTCAACGATGCCTTTGGCAACAGCCCTCACCAGATCCTTGTCCGCTGGATCATCATCGCCACCGTTGACCCACATGATATTGTCGAAGTGCCGGTAGCGATGTCCGACGAAATGGCCGTACGAAGCAAGCCTTCCTGGCCCTGCAGCAGCCATTTTCTGATACCAACCGTCAATACCACCGCGATAGCCGAGATAGGCTGGGGCAAGCAGCACCAGGAAACCGAGGTCGCAAGCCTTCTGCAGGACACGGTCCGCATGGGCAAAATACGCCTCATTCGGAACGGCGAAATCGGCGTTGCCAGCGAATGGCCTCTCGCCATATGCGTTTGCGGGCGCGTTGCGGGAAAATCGGTGCTCTAGGAGGTTGACCAGCACCGTATTGAAACCACGAGCATTGCGGTCCTCAAGATAGAGGTATGCTTCGTCATCCTTCAGATCTGCGATGAGGGACCAGGCCGAGTCGCCATGCATCAAGAATGGATGGCCGTCCTTGTCGACCGGAAAGCTCTTTCCAGATTCGATCCGTAAGGGGAAACGCGTCCCCTTGTCGCGTTCGCAGGCTAAGCTTCCAGTCTCCATAGCCACCAAAAAGACGCAGGTCATGAGAACAGACATCAAGCGCATTGCGCTCCCTCCCTACGGCCCGTCGTTCATGCTCACCCAGGGGTCGGCGCCCCGGAGACCTCATGGATGGCGGAGTGCCTGGAGTTGAACTCCGATGAGGTGACAATGCCGAAGGCTGCGTCCTTGCGGGTCATGGTGCCCGCGCGTAGCGGCCGCGTATAGGTGTCAAGGCCGTAGTTGTCTGCGGGACGGTCAAGAAGCAGCAGGTAGAGGAAACTGATATAGGCGCGGTCCGTCAGGCCGATCGTGGCATATCTGCTTTCGAAATCGTCGGTGTCCATCATGTCCAAGATCATGTCAGCAAGCTTGCTATTCCCGCTTTCAAGAGCTGCCGACCAACGATCCACGCTGGCCGTGTCGCCATCGTGACCAAGGATGAGGCAATAGACGAAACTTGCCTGCCTCACATATACGGGTTTGTTTGCAGCCAGGGTCTCTGGATCGCATTCCCGGTAAGGTCTAGGCGCCGGCTGCGGGCCGCGGGTGAAGTCACGCACCGTCTTATAGGCAGGCTTAGGCTCGCCGACCCTCCATTTACCGTAGGGCGCCGGGATCAGCCTCACCAATCCCATATTGGCTTCCATGCTAGGAGCCCAGTAGGCCTCATCGACGAGTTCGTAGATGTGCGCGGCCTCGACCTTGTACTTCTTGTTGAGGTCTTGAAGTCTCGTCATTGTCTGCTTGATGCCGTCGGCCTGCTGCTTCTCGCCGCGCTGGCTTCCGTAAGGGTTGTCGAATTCGGTAACCCATATCGGCTTGCCGTAGGCCGAGATTTCCCGGAAAGCCCATTCCGGATCGTCGCCGTACATATGCCACACTGAGATATCCCAAGCGATGCCGTCCTGCTTCATCCGTGCGAACGCGCCGACGTGGCCCCATCCGGCGGTGCCGATCGCCTTGCTGATGGTCGGATCGGCCGCAATCATCCCTTCGGACAGCCCCTTGAGGACGGCACTCACTTTCACCCAGCGCGGGCCGTAGTAATCGAGCGTTCCCGTTCCACCTGCAGGTCCCCAACCACATGGATATTGCGCGCCATCATCGCGCTTCTCACAAGGCTTGATGATGGCGTAGTTCTCCATCTCGTTGCCGAGTTCCCAGACACGGATGTCGCCCTTGAACCTTGAGCCAAGTGCGATCGCAAGTTTCCGGGTCCTGGCGTAAAGTTCTTCCGGACTATCCTTGTCCACATCGATGCCGGCGGGCGTGAGGACGGGCAGGATCTCGATGCCTCTCACCTTTCCGGCGGAGACAAGGTTGGCAAGCATATCCACGTCGCCCTCGCCCCTAACATTGACCCTGTATGACTTCAGGCCAAGATCCTTAACGAAGTCGAGTTGCCTTTCGATCGGGATACCCGGATAAGCAACTATTGGATGACCGTTAATGCCCCAAAGGAAATTGGCGGAGGCAGACGAGACAAACGCCAGCAGGCAAGCCAAAGCGACTGCGAAACGAAACGACATGGCGACAGTTCTCCCGGTCGGGGCGGCCTCGATAGTCGGGACTGCGAGCGCCGGTAGCAATCTACCCATACGGGTGACCGACGCGTCTGCGATACCCCTTTCGGAGGTCGCCACCAACTCAAGCCCTGTCTTGAACCTCTTACGCCCTATTTTACCCAAATCTGATCAGCCCTTAGCTGATCTGGAACAAGGCCCGACAACTCCGGCTGCCATGCCCGTTACCCCTTTCGTCTGTGATTAGTCCTTACTTTGAAGGTACTGACCTTTAACCGGGTTTGTTGGACTATTCAGCGTGACGAAGGCGGCCCCGCCGCTACCGGGAAAGGGCACTATGCCTTCTGTTAAACGCGCACTTCTGATGAGCACGGGCGAACGTTATGTCCTGCTCGTATCGAATTTCGCCACGACCGCAGTGGTTTCGCGCATATTGACACCACAGGAAATCGGCGTGTCGGTGATCGGGATGGCGATCCTGGCGATAGCCCTGTCTGTCAGGGAATTCTCCAGTTCAAGCTTCCTGATCCAGCGCGGGGAACTCAGCCGCGAGGATATTCGGGGGGCCTTTACAGTGATGTTCGTCCTTACCGGGATTGCCGTCACCGTTCTCCTAGCCGCGTCCCCTATTCTGGCCTCAGTCTACGCGGAGCCGAACCTCGTTCCCTATTTTCGAGTTATTTCAGCCTGCCTCTTCCTCGACGCCTTGGTCATCCTAGTCAACGCTCTCCTGCGCCGGGAAATGGCCTTCGGCAAGGTAGCTGCCATTAGCATCACTAACGGCGCGACAGGGGCTGTGGCAACAATCGCTTTGGCGTTCGCGGGCTTCAGCTATATGAGCTTCGCTTGGGCGTGGCTAATCGGCAGCGGGCTTGCTGGATGCCTTGCACTTGCCCTGTGCCCGCATTTCTGGATGTTCAAGCCAACCCTCGCCAATTGGCGCGCAATGGTCTCGTTCGGTGGATACAACGGCTCCATCGCCATACTCTTCCGCATATTTGACGCCCTGCCCTTGCTCTTGTTGGGCCGACTGGTGTCACCGAATGCCGCAGCCTTGTTCAGCAGGACCCTCTTGATCAGCCAGATACCCGACAGACTCCTCCTCGGAGGGGCCGTGGCTGTCGTATTGCCGGCGTTTTCGGCAGAGGTCAGACAAGGCAGCGATTTGAAGCGCCCGTATCTCGCGGCCCTTTCTATTGTCACGGCTTTCTACTGGCCCGCTCTCCTTGTGCTCTCAGTGCTGGCCTATCCGGTCGTGGACGTCGTGCTCGGTCGACAATGGATCGAGGCTGCGCCGCTTGTTCAGGTCGTCGCGATTGCTCTTCTCTTCTCCTTCAGTTTTGAGCTCAATTACCCGGTATTGGTTGCAGTCGGTGCGATCCGCGACTTGTTCATCCGTGCCCTCATCGTCTTCCCGCTTTCTGGCATTCTCTTGTCAATGGCTGGCGTCTTCGGCGGATTGCAGGCGGCCGCCTGGTGTATGCTGGTGACGATTCCTTTCCAGGCATACGTTGCCCTGAGCTTCGTTCGGCGACGGTTGGGATTGAAACTGAAGGATATCGCCGCAGCGCTATGGAGAAGCGCCGTCATGGCCATAGCGAGCGCGGCTGGTCCGCTGTGCGTGGCTTTCTTGTCGGGCACAGGCTTCGCTCTTTCGCATGGGCAGGCACTCGCAGCAGGGGTGTTGGCGTTGGGTGGATGGGGAGCGGCATTGGTCCTTACCCGACATCCATTGGTTGACGAGATAATCAAGTCCATCCCCGGTTTCGGGCGTGCCTCGCTCCGCCCGGCCGAGTGAGGCGAGCACCAGTGAACACGATGGCCGACGAAAAAGTCGCATAGCCAGTGGTTATCCAAACGAGCCTGGAAGGACGCGAATGTTCATGGACGAGAACAAGCGGGACAAGAAGCAGGGCCTCACCCTGCCGAGAGGCTTGGACTGCGAGGCATGCCGAAGCCCCCGCATTTGCCATTCGAACCTCCTGACCTCTGTCGCCCCTTCCAATCAGAGCGTGCACGGCCGCGGTATCATGCTGCCGCCGCTCGCATGCATGCACCAATAGCGAGCACACACCATGGTCCTTTCGCGCAGGAATGGGTTCTCGCAGGTCATCGGCGCAAAGCCACAGAAAATATGCCTTTTCGGAATGTTTGGCGGGGGTAATTTCGGTAATGACGCGTCGTTGGAAGCGTTCTTGCTTTTCTTGCGGGAAGCTCGGCCGGAGGCGGCTATCGCGTGCGTCTGTGTTGATCCAGATGCCATTGGTAAAGCGCATCAGATTGTCACAACACCAATCAGCGCCCCAGAGTTTTCCAATATCCTCCTCAGGTTCTGCAATAAAGTCAGCATGAGAATAATTGGAAGGCTAGCGAACTGGGGCCGGGCAATCAAATATGTCAGGCAATTCGACATCATAATTGTGCCAGGAACGTCAACGTTAAACGACTACGGCTCAGGTCCATTTGGAACATCCTACGGTCTGTTCCGCTGGGCTGCATCTGCGCGACTGTCGGGGGTGAAGTTCTGCTTTATTGGAACCGGCGCAGGTCCGATACTAAATTCTACCAGCCGCCGAATGTTGAGGTCTGCAGCGGCCTGGGCCTACTTCCGTTCGTTCCGCGATCAGGTCTCCAAGGATTTCTTATCGTCGCTCGGCATCGATACAAGTAGAGATCAAGTCTACCCAGATCTGGTGTTCAGACTGCCTACGCTATTGCCCGTGCGAGACAACACCGGAGGAAAACTGACGACAGTTGGGGTTGGGCTCATGAACTACAACGGCTGGCGCGCAGGCGCGCGCTCAGGGTCGGATACCGCTCTCTATGAAACCTATATCGAGAAGATGGGCCGTTTCGTCAACTCATTGCTGGATCAAGGCTACCGAGTGCGCCTTATTATCGGCGAAACCGTGGATATGCGGGCAGTCAGGGATATCGGCCGAATTGCTAAGGCGAGCGGATATGACCTGATCGACGGCACCCGCTTCACTCGGCGGGCTCGTCAGCTTGTCGCCGAGCCAATCAACTCCCTGCATGACGTCATGCGGCAGATTGGCGACACTGACGTCGTTGTTGCCACCCGTTTTCATAACGTGGTTTGCGCTTTGAAGCTTGCTCTACCGACAATCTCCATAGGATACGAGGCCAAGAACGATGCGGTGATGACTGATTTCGGCCTCGGCGATTTTTGTCAATCCATAGAAAGTCTCGACCTGGAGCTGTTGGAGACGCACCTCACGGAACTGTTAAAAAACAAGGAGCACTATCGCGCAGTCGTTCGGCGGCATCTCGATCATGTACTGTTTCGTGTAAAGGAGCACGAGCAGGAGTTGTTGTCCAAGATCCTTTGAAATTAAGCCGGGGCGCCAATTATTGCCTACTGAAATTTTGTGATCGCGCATTAAGTCGCGGCTTCAACCGCTCAGCAACTCCTGTGGATGCATTCGGTCAGCGGCCTCCGCCTTAAAAAATCTCCGAGCAGAACTGGGCTTCGTCAATCTCAGGGCCCGTTGAAAGACGCCAGCTTCGTTTCCAATTCGAATAGGGCAGCCATTCAACTAACGATTTGGCCCAATCCGCGGCGCTCGGAGCGACCTGCCGCTCTTTCAGGCCCTTCAAGAGTTCCCGAGCGGCGTCCAGCCTTCCCATCACTGTCCATTTTATGGCCAAGCGCATCATTCTGGCACGCATACATTCCTTTTTACTTCGGAAAGTCGGCTCGTCCCAACACTGAACCCCAAAGGCACATAAAATGTCAAAACGCTCAAGTAAGGTTCTTAACTGGTTCGCACCGAGCTGCTGGCTGGTAAGCGAATTCGCGTGCCAACGTGTGTAGACGAGTGGCGCGTGCAAATAGGCGAGCTTGCCACGCAGGACACTGTGCACGACTGCAGAAAAATCAAAATGGATCGGGGCATCGTTGAAGAAAACCGGGCTTTGCGCGCTGCCAGGAAAACGAACGAATAAATGATGATATGGAAACCAATTAATGCTTTCGTCTAGCATCTTTGCCGCGATCTCAATGCCTCCAAAAATACCTTGGTTCAGCGGCAAATTCGCGCGATGGACCCTGTCCATGAAGATATCATGGCAAAGAACGACTTCGATTTTTTCGTCGCGTTGAGCAATCTCCACGAAGCGCGAGATGCAATCGCTACGCATCAGGTCATCTGCGCATAGAATCTTCACGTAAAGGGCCTCGGTGGGAACCGCACAAAGCGCCTTAGTCCAGTTTTCTCGCAGCGGAAGGAGGCTGTCATTGCGAATGGTAATCAGCTCAACACGCTCCGACCGAAAGCGATCGATGATTTGCGGCGTGTTGTCCGAGCTGCAATTGTCAACGATAACGTGTATAATGTTGTCATAGCTTTGCCGCTGAACAGATCTCATCGTAGCCTCGAGATACGCACCTCCGTTGTATACGGGCGTTACCACCGCAACGAGAGGTAGAGCTGACGCCGAACGGTGTGTCATAACGTTATCTTTTTCGTTTCGGACGGCGATATTGAATTGACCTACTCAGAAGCGAGAAGCCGACCTCAGCTTCTGTCGGTGGCTTCGTTTAAGATGAGGCGTTCAGCCCAGGACCTTTCTCATGGCAAACGGCTCCGATGCTCCGATCCGGGCTGCGCGCCACCTTGATGCCCTGTCGTCGATCTAGGCGCTGCCGATGACGGTGATATTCCCGGTGCGACGAACCAATCGGACAGGTATCGAGTCATAGGCACTTCAACATAAAGATAAACGAAAACTGAAACGCAGGTTACGGCCATGGGGGTCACGAACAACAGCACCGTGGCCAGCCGTGCCGAATTTCCGCTTTCGACAACGAGCTTTTCGGAGATGAGATCCACGAACCAGTGTGTCAGATAGATCGAGTAGGTGCATTTGGCGAGAAAGTTCAAAAATTTCGATTCGTTGTAGATGCCAAGCTGCTCCAGAGTAACAACCCCCAGCAACAGAAGCGACATCGGCACGCCGAGGGCGAGGACGCGAGGCAGCGCCGGCCAGAAGAACGGACGCAAGACTGCAGCCACAGCTCCGAAGGTGACTGCCGCCGCTGCGAGAACAACGACGCGGCGCTGCGGCATTTTGAAAAGGAACGGCCCAGAGCTGACAAGCGTGAAGATGAGGATGCCGAGCGCAAAATCGATCAGTATGGGATTGGTATAAAATACGAAAATCGGGTTTTCAAATCTCGTTATTTTGCCAGCGCCTGCAAGGAGTACCGCAAATGCGGCGGAATAGAACACACCGTTTTTGGCGCTGGCAGTCTGAAAAGCCGCGATAATCAAGCTGAACTCGACGATGACCAGCAAGGTCCAGGTCGGATACAGGATCGGGTAGGGACCGTAGGGGACGAAGGCAAGCGACATGAAGAGTGCTGACAAGGGCGTCGAATGGTTATTCATCGCGTAGTTTTCGACAAGAAATGCGAGAACCGTGAAGCCCCAGTATAAAGGCACAATGCGAATGAGCCTCGTCCGCAAATAAGCACCTGCGGACGTGCCGTTGTTCCCTAGCACATGCGCGGTTAGAAAGCCGGCCAGAACCACGAACAGATCCGTTCCGAAACGGAAAATCTCCAAGACAGCCGGATGAATGTGGGCGGCGCCAACCACCGCGGCCATGTGGATGTAGGCGATGGCATAGGCGGATACGAGCCTCAAAAGCTGAGGATTGTGCCAGAACTTCCTTGCCTGAGCAGACCGGGCCGCGGCCGGAGAGTACTCAGCGTTGACCCTGGCCGTTATCGATGCCAGGCCGACCGTGCCGAGCGTTAAGAAGACCATCGCCCTATCCAATGAAGCCGCTACGGTGGCCTGTTTGCCCTCGATCGGCTTCGATCTCAATTTACCGGAGGCGAGCGGACCTGAGAATTGACCCAAACGGCGCATTGCTAATCCATTTGAGGAATATGGGGTCAATCGTTTCTGTTAGGCCGTCGAGCGCGGATTGGCACCCGGCCAGACACGAAGCCTTCAATCAGCGCGGCTTTGCGGCCGGTTTCGAGAAATCGGCAAGGTCGTTTCCTTCGGACGGTCTCCAGCCGCGGGACCGCTCCCCGAAATCGGCGTCAACCTGGACCATCAGTTCCAGGTATTTCCACGCGATCCACCGCCAGGAATAACTGCTTGCCCTGGCGTTGCCCTTGGTCACCAGGCACTCGCGCAAGGCTGGGGTGAGCATAAGGTGGCGGACCTTCTCGGCCCACGCATGGACATCGTCGGGATCGGCATAAAGAGCAGAGTCCCCACAGATTTCCGGGAGGCACGGCGAGCTCGATGCAATGACGGGACAGCCAGACGCCATCGCCTCGACCGCCGGGAGCCCGAAACCCTCGATGCGTGAGGGGAACAGGAAGCACAAAGCGCCCTCGAGCGCCTTCTTGAAGTCGTCATCGCCTATGCGGCCAAGCAAGACGATGTTGTCGGGCAGTTTCGCAACGTATCGCAGGATCGTGGCTTCGTCGACGTCGCCAGGCATCCACAGATCCAGACCCATGTCATCGAGGAGCGGGGCCAGCCGGGCGAGAAGCTCCAGGTTCTTGTATTCTTGGTCCCCCCGGCCAAGGCAAAGGACATATGGCCTACGCCTATCCACGGCCAGGGACGATTTCTTGGCATCCCATCTCCTGGCATGGTCGCTGCCGTTGTAGGTGACGACGATATTTTCCTCCGGTGCTATTCCGAACTTGATCAGGTGACTTCGCGCCAGCTGCGAGACCGTCGTGATACGAGCAGCCCGCCTGCCGAGCGCTGGGAGGATGAGGCGGTGCGCCCACCGGAAGCCTCTCGCATAGCTCAACGGCATCAGCCTCGTGTGCATGTCGTGGATGCAAGCGATTTGACGGCTAAGCATGACGGGAGCGAGGTTGCAGAAACTCAGCAATCCGCCAGGCACATGCCAGGGCAACTGCGCCTGAACCCAAAATTGAGGAAGTCGTGGTCTGTTGAATTCCGGAATGATGCGGACGGCGATGGCCTTGAGGGGCAAGGGTTCGGTTAGCGGGCGTGGGATCACCAGATCCATTTCCAAGTCGCGACCAAGGGGATGACCTTCCGAAATGAGAGCGTCGAGAGCCATGGTCACTTCGCGAGCATAACGGGCTACTCCATTACGGCGAAGCGTCGTGAAGTCTCCGTTTATCGTCCAGCGTCGCCTCGCCGCCCCTTGGTCCCGTGACTTTCGCTCGGGTATACCAATCAGATATTTGGCGTCTTCGACAAGGGTTCCCGCCAGCTGTGTGCCGCTGTCGCGGCCATTCAACCGCCTTGATGACGGCGACTGCGTCGCATCGAATTCGGAATTACCCATAACCCTCTCCGGTCCGGCCGCACCTGTGGTCAATTTAGCATTCTCGGTCGCGCACGGCCCTCCAACGTTCGAGGTAGGTACAACACCGCCCTCGCCCGGCCGGATGAGGCTCCGCGCCAACAGGTGACCGAATGGCCGTAGTGACTGCGCCCCTATGGCCGCTCCACAGTGAAAGTCTCGGGGGTAAGGGCATGCCACGACGTTGGACGATCAATGGGCGCTTTCTTTCCCAGGCGACAACGGGCGTGCAACGTTATGCCTGTGAAATCGCCCGTTCGCTGGACTCGTTGATTGAGGAGCGGGTACCACTTGCTAGCGATCTCCAGCTCCGCCTGCTCTGTCCACCCGGATCAGGGGACATCCCCCTCACGTCCATCGAACGCCGCGAGATCGGCGGCGCGCGCGGGCATGTTTGGGAGCAAGCGCGACTTCCCGTCGCTCTCGACGGCGGCGGTCTGCTCAGCCTCTGCAATACCGGGCCGCTGCTTGCCCACAAACATATCGTTTGTATTCATGACGCAAATGTCTGGAACGCGCCGCAGAGCTATTCCCTCGCCTTCAGAAGCCTTTACAGAACGCTGTTGCCTTGCCTCGGCAAGACTGCGTGGGGTATTTCGACTGTCTCCGATTTCTCGCTCGGTGAACTCATCCGCCAAGGCGTGATCCAGGCCCACCAGGCCCTCGTGGCCCCTAACGGCCATGAGCATGTCTTGCGTTGGAAGCCTGAACACTCGGCGCCGACACGGTTGGCGGCCTCCCGGGACACCATAGTCATGATCGGAAGTGCCGCACCCCACAAGAACATAGACCTCGTCCTGAACATGGCTGACCGCCTTGGAGCAGTCGGGCTCAGGATAGCCATCGTCGGCATGTCGGAATCACGCGTTTACCGGTCAGGTTCTGCGCGCACGCAAGCGCGAAACATCCACTGGCTTGGCCGCGTTTCCGATGGCGAGTTGGCTGCTCTCCTTGAGGACTCGCTGTGCCTGGCCTTCCCATCGCTTACCGAAGGCTTCGGCCTCCCTGCGCTCGAGGCGATGGCTGTCGGCTGCCCCGTGGTGGTTTCCGACCGCGCAAGCCTGCCTGAGGTCTGCGCGAGCGCGGCCCTATACGCCTCTCCCGACAATCCGGAGGCATGGTTCGACAGCTTCATGCGACTTCATCGTTCTCAGGCGTTGCGAACGGAGATGGTGGCGAAGGGAAGGGCAAGAGCCTCAGCATACAGATGGAGGGCGACGGCGTTGCTTTATCTCAAGGCCATGGCGGCCGCCGACGGCCTCGACGCACAAACCAAGGGCGTCAGGGTGCGCGCGAACTCATATGATGTCGTGAAGTGACTGGACTGCCCCGATCGATTCCAGAATCGCGCGATCGAAGTTCTCTTCGGAAAAGCGCGCTGCATTGGCGGTGCAGGCACGGGGGGTGATAGCGTGGCTGTTTTCTTCGAAGCGCACGACCGCCGCCTTGAGAGACTCGATAGTCTGCGCCTTGAACAGCACCCCCGTCGGCTCGGCCGATGACCCCAGGCGCCGCACGATGTCAACCGCGCCGCCGCGGCCGAAGGCGATCAGCGGGGTCCCGCAGGCTTGCGCCTCGGCCAACGCGATGCCGAAGTCCTCGCAGCCCGCGAAGACCATCGCCTTGGCCCGCGCCAGCGTCTCTACATACTCCTGGCGGGGTAGAAAACCCGAAAACGAGATGTTGGGCCCAGCCAGCGATCGCAAGCTGGCGGATTGCTGTCCTTCGCCAACGACGACCAGCCGTCGCGACGGCATTTCGTTGAAGGCCCTGATGACCAGGTCGGTGCGCTTGTATGGGGCTAGGAAGGATGCCGAGACGTAGTAGTCATCCTTGTCCTCCACACACGGCAGTTCTCCTACGCAAACCGGCGGGAAGACAACACGCGCGTCGCGCCCGTAAATGTGCTGGATTCGGGAACGGACATAGTTCGAGTTCGCCAACATCAGGTCCGGACCATGCGCGGTCCTGGTATCCCACGTCCTCAGCCGGTGCAGCATGTATCGATAGAGAATTCCCTTGGGACCAAAGCCCAACCTTCCCTGCTGAAGATAGGAGAACTGCTCATCCCACGCATAGCGGACGGGGCTATGCACGTAACATAAATGCGGTTGATCCGGCCTGGTGATTACGCCGCGCGAAAACGCGGCCGAAGAGGAGATCACCGCATCGTAGCCTGTCACGTCGAACTGCTCGATCAGGAAAGGGCAAAAGAAGAAAAGAGATCGGTAGAACTTCCGCACCATGGGAATCCGGTTGGCTGCCGACGTATGGAATTCCACATCCCGGAAATATTGCTCTTTGACGTCGGCCGGCAGAAAATCGAAAAGCGTGAAGACTTCGGCATTCGGAAACTGCTTGCAGATTTGCGCAAGAACCCGCTCCCCTCCCCGGAAGTTGGGGCACCAGTCGTGAACCACCGCTATTCTCGCGTATCTGTCGACACTTCCCGGCGCGGTCGGCGGTTTCTCGATTGGCACCGCGAGCTTGGCGGCGATTGCCAGGTCGGAAGAACGTTCGTGGAGCATGGTTCCCCCCTGCCGCAGCCAGCAATCGCAATGCCGGCAGTCTCCCTTTCATGCCATGGCTCTTGCAAGTCCTCCGATCGGTTACAGGACGCTGCGGGGGCGGGCCGGGCCTAATACTTTTGGTTGGAGACCGTCCGCCCGGAATACGCCAAAAGCCTATGCTCCGAGGTAACCTGGGGCTGTCCTTACCCTTTTATGCAGGCTGTCCAGGTGTGTTCGCCGTCCTAGGGTCGGCGGACACCAAAACATGGACCTGGCATGAGACTGGCAGTGATTATCCCAACCCTAGGCCGCAGCGCGCAGGTTGCGCGCCTGCTCGGCTATTTGGGTAGCCAGAAAAGACTTCCCGATGAAGTCATATTGTCCGCGCCCGACGCCACACATGTTGAATTGCCGGCCAGTTGCCCCTTTCCTGTAAAATGTGTTTTCGGGCCGAGGGGGCTGACCGCACAGCGGAACACGGCTCTTGCGCCGTCGCTGGCGCGCTTCGACATCATCACATTCTTCGACGACGATTTCGTCCCATCGGCCGAATACCTGAAGCAGATCGAACAAGCCTTTATCACAAATGACGAATGGGCGGTGGTGATGGGCAGGGTCATCAAGGACGGGGCCGCCAACGCTGGCCTCACCTGGGAAGATGCCGAAGCCGCGCTGCGGGCAGCAGAGGGCACCCGCAGTGCCGGACCTTCGGCAATCGACCATGTGGGTGCATACGGATGTAACATGTCGGTCCGTTCCTCGCTTGTGGGCGATTTGCGTTTCGACGAGCGCCTCGTCCTGTATGGTTGGCAGGAGGACATCGACTTCACCAGCCAACTGAGATCCAAAGGCCGGGTGGTCTGCGTATCCTCGATCAGGGGAGTCCATCTGGGCATCAAGACAGGTCGCGTCAGCGGAGAGCGATTCGGCTACTCCCAGGTTGCTAATGCGATCTATCTGATCAGAAAGGGGTCCGTGCCGGCCTCTTTCGCGCTTCCCCTGATGCTCAGGAATATTGCAGCCAATCTGGCAAAGAGCCTGTGGCCCGAGCCGTATGTCGACCGTAGGGGCAGGCTCAGGGGTAACCTGCTCGCTATCCTGCACGTCGCGATTGGCCGAATCGAACCTGAGTACATCTTGAAAATCTGACGAAGGGGAAGACAATGCGCAAATGGGTTTTGACGATCGCTTCTGCGTCACTGGCCGCGGCGGTCGCCGGCGCCTTGCCTTCGGCGGCTGCCGAGTATCTGCTCGGACCCCAAGATAAGGTCAGGCTCAAGGTTTATGAATGGCGCGCATCACGTGATGTGATTTTCGAATGGACGGCTCTGAACGACGCTTTCGTCGTCGGTGCCGACGGCACGCTCTTCCTTCCGTTTGTCGGCCAGATACGCGCGCAGGGCACCGCTCCCGGCGACCTCGCCCGGGCCATCGGCGATCGCTTGATGCGGAACATGGGGCTCGGCCGCCAGCCCGATGTCGCTGTAGAAATTGTGCAGTACAGACCTTTTTACATCGTCGGCAACGTCAAGCAGCCCGGGGAGTTTCCTTATCGGCCCGGACTGACCGTGCTGCAGGCGGTGGGGATCGCGGGCGGCTTGCCTATACGCCAGGACGACATATCGCGGCTCGGGCGGGAAGTCATCTCAGGCCAGGGCGATGTGGGTTTACTGGCGCTGAACAATGTCAGCCTTCTTGCCCGCAAGGCGCGCCTTGAAGCTGAACTGGCCGGCAGCGAGGAGATCTCATTTCCTGCGGAATTGAACGACAGGGCTTCCAACCAAACCGTTGCATCGACAATGGACCAGGAGCGCAAGATCTTTGCGATCGGCAAGGACGCGCTGACGACGCAACTGCGTTCACTCCATGAACTCAGGGACTTCCTAGAAAAGGAACTGGACTCGCTGGGACAGCAACTGACATTCCACGACAAGCAGATCGAGCTTGTCCAGAAGGAGCTCGCGAGTGTTTCGACGCTTGTCGAGAAGGGACTGGCGGTTGCACCACGCGAGCTATCGCTTGAGGGGACGGTCGCGCAGATGCAAGGGGACAGGCTCGCTGCCGAGACCTCGCTGCTGCGCGTGAGGCAGGAGATCAGCAAGACCGACATCGAGATTCTCAACATCAGCAACCGGCACGCCAGCGAAGTCGCTGAAGGTTTGCGCGAAACCCAGCTGCAGCTCAACGAAGTCACCAGCAAGGCCGATACCGCGGTGCAGTTGCTGCACGAAACCGAGATTGCAGTCCCCGCCCTGCTCGCTCTGAGGCAACGCTCCGAAAGTGCCAAGCCAATCTTCAAGATCGTCCGGACAACGGATAGCAGCACAGCCGAACTTCCCGCCGAGGAGACGACAGCATTAGAACCCGGCGACACAGTGAAGGTCGAGATCCCGGCGCCGGACGCAGGTCTGGCTAGCATACCTACAGGCGGTAGCCTTCAGGCCGGGACGGTTCCGGTTCAGGGCATCAATTGATCAAGTCCGCGATCCGCCAGGGCAACTGACGTAGTTGGCTGATCGGTCCCCACCGCATCAGATCCTGTGACGCTCTCGATCGCCTCCATATGATCGGCTTGGCTTGTGCCCTGAAACCACGGCCGCCGAAGCCATTCAGGAAGATCAGGAAGATGAAGCAAGACTCGGCACTCAAGCCGACCGTCTAGGCAATGCTCGCAGCACTTGCCTTGCTCTTTGAGGCCGCATATCAGTGAGCACCGTGGGCTCTCAGGCCCCGGACGGAACCTTGTGCCGCAGTGAGTTGATCCGTCCTGCCACTGGAGATGTCGGTGCTCATGACACTAATCGCCCTGGCGGCTGCGGGCGCTCTGATAGGCCTGCGGTTCAAGGTTTCCGCCCTTCTCGCAGCCACCGCCCTGCTTGCGATTGGAAGCTTGGCCTGGAACGGCTTTGGATTTCCGGGCCATGTGAGCGTCCTCAAATTCCTGATCCTGGCATTCGTGTTGGCAGGCGCGTACATCATCGGGGTGCTTCTGTCCGTCCGCTGGAGGCAAACCGCAGAGTGACGCGTCAGGGGGTTAGGAGGTCCTGTCGAAGCGCATCACCGCGAAGACGGTCCTGAACAGGATCGCGATGTCGGACCAGACAGACCAGTTCCGAACATAGTGGCTGTCCAGCGCCACGCGCGTGGCATAGTCCACGCTGCTTCTTCCGCTCACCTGCCAAAGACCGGTCAGTCCCGGCCTGGCGCGGAGATAGTCCGCTACGTGGTCGCCGTAAAGCTGGAGCTCTTCCTTCACGACCGGCCTCGGCCCCACGCAACTCATGTCGCCACGGACAATGTTGTAGAGCTGGGGGAGTTCATCGAGGCTTGACCTTCGCAGCATTCGCCCGAGGAACGTCACGCGCGGGTCGTTCCTGATCTTGTGGGTCTTCTCCCACTCCATTCTGATGTCGGGATTGGCTTCGAGGCAGGCTGTCAGAACGGCTTCCGAATTGGCGACCATCGAACGGAACTTATAGCAGTTGAACGGTCTTCCGCCGAGGCCGACCCGGCTGTGCGGGAACACCGCCGGGCCGCCTGTCGTGATCCTGATGAGCAGGGCAACAGCAACCATTACCGGCGCGGCCATGACAAGCGCCGTGACCGCTATGATCAAATCCAGGATTCGCTTCAGAAGACCTCCCACGGGAGGATTCATAGAGCCTGCCCTGATGGCGGGCGACAAGTCGATCAACAACACCCCGCCACTGTCGTGGTCGGGAGCCGAAACAACATGCAGGACCGCTCGGTTGTCGACTGCCACCGGAACGGATGGCTGGCCCCAACTCGAGGGTGCGAGATGTGACTGCTTCTCGAAGGCGTTTGTCATGACGATCATTGTTTCGAATTGTTTGACTATGACACTTTCCCAATCTGGGGGACGCTCGGCAAGAAAGGCAAAGGAGGTAGCGCTGCGCGCCCCACCCTAAACTTAATGCCGAGGCATGATCCCGAACGTCCTCCAGGCTTTCGAGGACGCATCTGCCCTTTTCATGTCGTGCGGTGTTTGGATGTCATCGCCCGAGCGTTCGCCAAAAGGGCTCCAAGCACATGCGCCCTGCTGGCCTGCAACGCTCTGACAAGGTCCCGCAGCGTTTCGGAATGCGTCTTGCCCCATTCCGCAACGATGACGACACCGTCCAGAACGGACCCGATCATCAGTTCGTCGGCTCCCGAGGCCAGTGTCGGCAGGTCAACGATGACAACGTCGTAGGCGCCAAGTTCGCGATCGGCGAGACCAAAAGCGGTAACCTCCGAGAGGAACGCCTCCATGTTGCGTGGCGTCAACAAGTCGGTGCCCTCCACCACGGAACTGCGAAGCAGGTCGAACGGCCGGCCTGGTGCGCGCACGATGCTTAGCCGGATCGGGTCCTGGCACAGTCTGTCGTAGACAACCGAGCGGCCGAGCAGCCGCATGGTGGTAACCGATCGCCGGACATCGGCGTCGATCACCAGCGTCTTTAGACCGGACATCGAGTAAAGCGTGGCGAGATTGCTGATGACGGAACTCTTGGGACTGCCGTTGGATACGGCGGTCAACCCGAGGAATTTGACCTGATGATTGGTTTCCGCAAGGCTGATCTCGGCCCGTGCCTTCCTGAGGCACTGGCTGTATCGCGAGTAGGGACGTCTCTTGACCTCGTCAATGTGGCCGGATTCCATTCGCTTGCTCGTCAAAGGCAACTCTCCGAGGCACTCGATGCCGAGGTTCTCCCTGATGTGCCGCGGCGACCTGACGGTCCAATCGAGCGTGTGCCTCACAAACGAAATCCCGATGCCGACAATGAGCCCGGCAATCGCGGCGAAGGCAAGGACTAGTTTCGGCCTTGGAGCGCTCGGATAAAGCGGCGCTGTCGCGGCCGTGATCACCCTCGCGTCGGCCACCGGATACGATTGCTGGCTCACCGAGTTGGTGTAGGCCTGGAGGAAGCTTTCGTACATCTTCTGATAGGTTTCGGCGGTCACCTCGAGCTCTTCGAGCGTCGGCACGGCGTTGACGCCGTCCGTGGCATTGGCCTCTTCATTGTTGGCCTCCTTGCCGACGCTGTAGTCGTGCCGAGAACGGAACTCCTGAGCCTTCGCCATGGCCGCGTTCATTTGCGCACGAAGCTGCTGAAGACGCTTCTCGAGCCACGCGCCACCTTCCCGTGCCGCGTCGGCCTTGGTTTCGATCTGTTCATGCACAAAGGCATCGGCCGTGGCGTTGGCAATGTTGGATGCGCCCTCGGGATCAACGGAGGTGAAGGAAATGTCTATCGCGTAGGAAACACCGACCCTGCGGATATCGAGGCCGTCGCGGAAACTCGACATTGTGTGGCGGAATTTTTGATAGTCGCTCAGTGATGCGGCGGGTTCTGGCATGCCCAAGCCGAAATACTCCCACAGCGAGGTCAGCCTGGCGCTTTTTTGGGCTCCCAAAGCGTCAGCCAGGACCATTTTTATTTTTCTGAATGCCTCCGGTAAAATCGGCGTGTGTGGACGATTGAACTTAGGGTCTTCGACGAGTTTCAGCTGCTCAATGACTATCGCCGCGATTTTTTCCGACTGCATCACTGCGATCTGGCTTTCCACCTGCGCGGTGTCCAATGACAGGTTTACTTCTCCGCCCTCCTGTAGATGTTGCGGCACTTTCGGCTCGATCAGGATCTGCGCACTGGCGGTAAACACTGGGTCGGTGGTCGAGTTGTAGAACCAGGCCACCAAGAGGGCGGCGCCAAGGCAGGCAATGATCGTTCTGAGGTAACGCCGCAAAAATCCGGTTATATCAGCGAGGCCGATAAACTCCTGGCTGATGGCACCCTGCTTGTTCGTTGTCGCAGGCCAATGATGAGGCAACATGCGGTCCATTCAACTTCTCCTGCAGGCGTGCGGGAAACTCCGGCGCACGCGCCATCCTGACGCAGGCGAAACATGGTGTCCGGCCGATGTCTGGTGGAAAGTTGCGGCCCCGCGATCCCAGATTGCCCCAAAAAGACTATCCCGGCGGTGCGGAAGGTAAACGCCGCCAATTGGCGTATGCGGCTACGTCCTATGGGAGGGAAGAAGGCGCTGCAACTCTGCTTGAGTCCTGCGCACGAATGAGAGCTGCCGCTGCAGCGAGACCTGCCGTGTGTGATTCAATATCATATTATGTGTGAGCGTATCGATCCTCACGGAGATAACTTCGAGGGTCTCGCCGTTCTCGAGCGCCTGCACAGAAAACGCGGCGCAGTCCGCCATCGCGTTTTCAGACGGATAAAGTTGCGTCGCCTCCTTCTCGATTTCGACTTGCGTGGCCTGAAGAAGGCGAACCAGCCGGCCAAGGCGCCTTTCATCGACATGTTCGCGCGACGGGGACCTCAATGCGGGAAACGGCATTTTGCGGCCCAATCCTTAACGTGAGCGCCCGAATGGAACGCATGTGCCAGAATACAAAACACTCTCGCCTCTACGAGACATCCTTTCGGCGGCCGATTGGCATCTCCTATTGGATGAGGGGAGCGTATCTGGGTGTCAGGACTGCCCGAATTCCTGACGAGGCCGGCGCCCCACAGCATGCTAATACCCTCCCTCGTGAGCGATTTCGGAGCGGAAGGTGTCCTTTACAAACTCAATTACATCACGAGGCGGTGTCGGGCCCGCCGCCGCGCTGGATGGTAGTGGACGTGACTTGGGCAGCCATTTGATCGCCGCCAAGATGGAGCCCGATCGCCGGGCTGTTCCTTGGCGGCCTTCGTCCAGGACGTCGGCATGGCTTTTCGCAGTCTGCCTGCCTCACGCCGCTGCTGCCAGCTCCTCGCCGGGGCCACAGTGACAGCCTCGACGGAGAAGCCTATAATCCGGCTCTGGTGCGCTGCTCCGTCCAAAGGGCGCCACGACATGGCCGATGCTCTCGACCTGCAGTTGCGCCAAGATCCATAGGTCGGAGCCAGTAGTTAGAGATTTCTTGAGAAGGGACTCGAGTATGGCATCCGAGCTGGTGTGTTTTGTCATGAGCGGGGGCGTGGGCTCGCGCCTGTGGCCACTTTCGCGCGAAGACAATCCAAAGCAATTCCACGACCTTTCGGGCGACGGTTCAATGCTCGCAAAGACTGTCCGGCGGCTCAAGGCGCGGCCCGACAATCAGACCCCAATCTACCTGATCGCTTCCGAACGACATGCCGATCGCGTTATCTCTGACATTGCTTCGCTCGGCCTGAACGGCGGTAAACCGATCTTCGAGCCTGTCGGTCGCAATACCGCCGCAGCCGTGGCCATAGCCACCCTGCAGACAATCTCGGAACATGGCAGCGATGCACTTGTGCTCGTGGTTCCCTCCGATCATGAAATATCGACCGACGCGCAATTCTGGGAGACCGTCGAGTCGGGCGTTCCTGCCGCCGAGTCAGGGAGCATCATCGTGTTCGGCATCAAGCCAACGCATGCGGAAACTGGATACGGCTACATCGAAGTTGCAGGAACTGATGACCGCGTGGCTGCAGTTTCGCGCTTCGTCGAAAAGCCCAACGCCGAGACAGCGCGCAAATACGTATCGTCAGGGCGATTCTACTGGAATGCCGGCATTTTCCTGTTTCGTGCCGACACCATGCGTCGGGCGTTTCTCGAGTTCCAGCCGGACATCTGGGAAACTGCAGAACGGGCCCACAAGACTGCACGCACGGACCTCTCGGGTATCTGTCTCCCCCAGGGCTTCTACTCGGCCGTCCCCTCCACCTCGATCGACTATGCCGTCATGGAGCATGCACGCGATATTGCAATGGTTACAGCTTCCTTCCGCTGGAACGACCTTGGGTCGTGGCAATCGCTGCTCGAAGCGAGCCCGACAGACGGCAATGGCAATGTCGTTATGGGCGACATCGTCGCCATGGACTGCGACAGCTCCTACCTTAGAAGTCAAGGCAGGCTGCTGACCGTCATCGGCATGAAGGGGGTGGCGGTAGTAGCGACACCGGACGCGGTGTTCGTCGCCCCTGTCAGCCACAGTCAGAACGTGAAGAAGGTCGTCGAGCAGTTGGAAAAGAGCGGACGGCTTGAGACGAAGTACACGCCCTCGGGAGACCGGGTCATCATCAACGGCTCCTGGCGCAAGCGCGTCGAACATTGGCTCTTCAACGAAACCCTGCCGCTTTGGTCCACCGTAGGGGTCGATGATGTGAACGGCGGCTTTCACGAGGCGCTCGGTTTCGACACAAGGCCGCTGGGGAAGCCCAAGCGCATGCGCACCATGGCTCGCCAGATCTACGCCTTCGCGGTGGCCAAGGAACGCGGCTGGGCGGGACCAGCCAACAAGCTGATCGACCACGGCATCGACTTCATTGCCAAACATGGCCGTACCACCCGGGGCGGCTGGGTGCGCACCCTTAATGTCAATGGCAGCGTGGCTGACCCTGCGGAGGACGCATACGATCATTCCTGCGTACTCCTGGCACTTTGCCATGCTCATCGATGCGGCCATCGCGAGGCCTTGCGACTGGCGCAAGAGACATTTCATTTCATCGACGCGCATCTCGAAGACGACCGTCTGAACGGCTTCCTGGATACCTCCGGCTCCAACGGGATGCGGTTTTCGAACCCGCACATGCACATGCTGGAGGCTTTCCTTGCGTGGCATGGCGTTACTGGCGACCGCACCTATCTGCGCCGGGCGGCTCGCGTGGTCGATCTCTTCAGATGCCATTTCTTCGACCAGGAGAGCTGGACGGTAGGGGAAAATTTCGACGTCGACTGGCTACCTTTGCCTGGAGAAAAAGGCCTGTCGACCGAACCCGGCCACCATTTCGAATGGGCTTCGCTTCTCATCGATTTCGCTCAAAAAAGCGGACAAAAGGACTTGGCCAGTTATGCACGGAAGCTCTATTCGTCCGCGATCGCCAGCGGATTGAATCGGGCTACGGGTCTGGCTTACGCGGCTGTGTCGCGGCAGGGAATGCCCATCGACCGGCTCTCCCGCAGTTGGCCGCAATGCGAGGCTATCAAGGCAGCCATAGCCTTGGACGGCATAGGCGGGCCTGATTTGAAACCAGAGATAGAGGCCCGTGTCGCCCGCCTCTTTCGATGGCATATCGATCCCGCCCCCCTTGGCTTGTGGATCGACAGAATTGACGAGCGCGGAAGATCACAGGCAACGGAGGTTCCCGCCAGCATTTTCTACCACTTGGTGACGGCCTTGATGCAGTATTTGGACAAGACCGAAGGGCAGATCGAATCTTTCCCGATGCCGGCTTTGGGCCTGGGCAAGAGCTTCGCCGCGCGGGCTCTGGGCTAAGCCTCACGGTCTGCCCCACACTATTCATCCGGCTGGGTACGGAAGAAGATTCGACGGCGTGGCAGGCCAGCGATGTACGCGCCCGTCCAATCAAAGGTGGCGAGACCCGTCGCTGACGGCAAGCGGCGACCCCGTTAGCTGGGTAAGTGACCATGGTTTCTCTGATAAAAGACTTGTCGCCGTTCTCCGATGCGACGTCTTAGCGGCGACGGCGGTGTCGTGGTGTCCCAAGGTGGAAGGGCAAGCTACGGCTAATTCGGTACGCCTGCCTCTGTGTCGTCGCTCCAAACCGGGATAGCATGCTTACAATATGTCTAAAGGGACGCACAGATTGAGCTTTTCCAATCTCGTTGCCGCCGCGGATCGCGATTAAATCGCTCAAGGCGAGGTGATGTGAGTCCAAACACCCTTCTTGTCCGGACAGTTGAGAAGCATACTATGGCAAAAAAGAAATCGCGTACTAGGCCCAGCAGTGATCTCTTGAAATTGCTGGCCACCAGGCCTCGAGCTGTTGCCCTTGCCGCGTTGCACGTAAGTGAATCGGTGCTGCTTGAACTTGAGGCATCGGAATTGTTGTCGGCAAGACAGATAAGAGGGTTGCTCAAGGACGCATCAAAGACCTTGCGGAATGCCGCCGGCCAAGTGGACAATCGCAGCAGCTTCATCGCCGCCGAAATAGTCGATTCCATGCAAGAAACTTTCACAAGAAATAAAAGCTAGCTGCGGGGTTGCGACGCACAACGCTTGCTTTCGCATGCTGGTAGCTGCGACGTCGCACGGGTACCCATCACGCCAAATTTAATGTACATTCGATCCGTTGGGGATAGAAAGGAAGACATCGGGCGGGCTTATAGATGTTGTACGCTTCACAGTCTTTGGGCGGGAATGAAAAGCGGTCATCGTATATCAGGCTTGCCGACGAAGATTCGGCGCTCATGAAGACGCTGGGGTTCACATCGAAGCGTTATCCACCCGAGACAGTCATTTTCAGCCAGGGTGAGGACAACGATCGCGTATTCATAGTCGAGTCGGGCTGGGGTTGTCTGTCGCACGAACTTGCAGGGGGGCAGCGACAGATCCTGGATTTTGCCTTGAAAGGCGATCTCGTCCTGTCCCGGTCGAGCGGGGGTGGCGCGCTTGAAACGTTTGTTGCTCAAACCGAACTGAACGTCTTGGTAGCCTCGACCAAGACATTTACGCTCGCAGCCATGAAATCCCCCCATCTTTTCTCTCTGATCGTCGAGGCTCTTGGGCACAAGGGTGCCGTCATCGCAGAACATCTCACCAATGTTGGACGTCGCAGTGCCTTGGCGCGGACCGCACATCTGTTTCTCGAATTGAGGGCGCGCCTGGAACACATAGGCTCCGTCACCCGCGATAGCTATGAATGCCCTTTGACCCAGTACGATCTCGCGGACGCCCTCGGCCTCACTCCGATTCATGTCAACAGGATGCTGCGCGAACTGCGCGAGCGTAAATTTCTCGAATTCCGGCAAGGCCGTGTTCGCGTGCTCGATCTACGAGGCATGACGGAATATGCGGGTTTCGAATGCAGCTATATCGACAGTTGACATCTGGCTGTAGGAGCAACTTGGCATCCAGATGCGTCCTGAGCGAGGTGCGCATTGCCGTCCTGCGGCAAGGCGGGCAAAAGGGCAAGTGGTTGCGGGTTTGGCTCCGCACGGCCATTGGCGCAGGCTGACCCTTCCCGGCGCATTGCGCCGGGGCCGGCTCGAAGCCTTGCGTGTTCGACCGCCCATCTACGGGCAGTGCTTCCGCGGCGCCGGCTTGGTGATTTCCATCTCCCTTTAGCTGCTGGCCAGCAAAGCCCTCGTCGTAGCCTTTTGGGGCAAATATTGGTGTCCGCAACCAAACCTATGGCGCAGCGCCGATGCCGCCGGTGCGCCGTTCGCTCATCGCGGCGTTGTCAAATCCACATGCAAGCAGCTTTGCTAGCGCGAGCTACATCCCCTGATTGGACATGACCTGGAATGGCCGGTGCGGTCTGGAGTGTTGGGATGCGGGCCACACCGGCCATCGCGGTCGGGGGGCCTCCCGCAAGGATTGGTATATCTTATATTAGCTACAGTGCAATTAAGCCTATCGGACGACCACCACCATCGCCGCGAACGGGAAGGATTCGAGTGCAGACCGAGCATTGCGGACTTGCTGTTCAGACCGAGTTGGAGACCGTCGGGAATGCCGATTGCGGCGACTCGACACAGCGCGTTCCCTCCTCTGTACTGAGCCTCAGCCTGGGGAAGGCGAACGCTTTGCGGGCGCTTTGCCGCCTTGGTTCTGCTCAGGGGCAACCTTCAGCGGCGTTGGTTGACTGTTCTAGCACCTGCCGATGATTGCCATTGTTGGGATGCTCTGGACATCACCTCGGCTAACGCCCCGATGCTGGAACGTCGGCATGGAAACACACACCGATCTCATCATCGACGTCGTGCCCGGTCGCGGCGGAATGTTCTCGCTCGACAACGGGCGGGAGAAGCGGTTCCTGACGCGATCGATGGTCTGTAATGTTGAGCCAGGAGCCAGCTGATCTGCCGGCCTGCGGGTTTTTCCGGAGCGCCGGCCCCCTGAGGCGACATGTGCCTCCTCCCAGCCAAGCAGGCTGCTCCCTGTTTGTTTCAGCGCAACGAGCAGTCCGGAAGGACGGCGCAAGATGTCCGCTTTCAAACGCGGGCGAGCGGCATGGAACGCAAATTCGGCGACGATGCGACGATGGACGAAATCATGCGGAAGGCGCCGGCGGCGATCCGCATCGTGTTGCAGCACGGCATGCTTTGTGTCGGCTGCCCTATTGCCTCGTTTCACACCATTTCCGATGCAGCTCGGGAGCACGACCTGAATGAAGAAGAACTACGCTGCGATCTGCTCGCGGCGATAGATGGCGGCGACCCGGACTAGCCCTTTTCCACGCGGCCTTCCGCGACCAAGAGGAGCCGGTGCGGTTCGACCACCGTCACCTTCTGACGCCCGCTTTCGACCAGTCCCTGGTCTTCCCAGGCCGAGAGCAGCCGGCTCACCGTATGCAGCGTCGTTCCAGTCATCTCGGCTATGTCCTGGCGTGAAATCGGGAAGTCGATCAAGATCCCCTCCTCCGTCTTTCTGCCTGACTGCTTGACCAGCTTGAGCAACGCATGCGCGATGCGCTGTTCCACCTGTTCGGTGGACATTTCGACGACGCGCGTGTGTGCGTCCTGCAGCCTTGTCCCTACGCTCTTGTAGGTGTTGGCAGTGAAACTGGGGAAGTTGGCCGCGAATGTCGGCCAGAGCTGGCTCGGCCAGGCCAGAACCACGCAATCGACGGCGGCAATCGCATTTGCCGGATAGGTGGCGCGGCCCAGCGCATGGGCGATGCCCAGCAATTCGCCTGGACTTATGTAGCGGACAGTCACGTCCTGACCATCCGGCGTCGATTTCACCACGCGCACATGTCCGTCGAGCAGCAGGAAAAAGGAATGGGCGTCCTGCTCCTGTTCGAACACCAGCTGATCCTTCGCGATCCTCGTGGATCTTGCCTGTCCGACGATGCGGTCGAGATCTGCGGCGGCCATGCCCTCGAAGATGGAGAGCCCGGCAATCAGCGAGCGATCGAGGCTGGCCAACCGTATTACTCCTTCATCGCCACAACGCGTCCAGATCATTTGGCCGGACTGTGTCATGGGCGACCGACTGGCGGCAAGTGATGCACAGTCGAGCGATGCTCAATCTCATGCCGTATCTCTAGCAATAGCTCGAGATTCTGCCGTACCGCCTTGGCGACGGGCAGCTGGTCGTTGCGCAAGCATTTGCCGAGTTCCCAATAGGCTTCCGCGCCGCTTGCCAATACCTTGGGTGCGCCGTTGATTTTGTAGCGATAGTCGATCTCTTCGCGTTTGCACCAAGCATGGCAGAGGTAGGTCCATGCGACCATGGCTGTGGTGATGAAGATCTCTGCGCGGAAATGGAGGCCCGCTGAGTTGAAGTTATGGACTGCGGCGATCATTCTCTCGCGGGCCTTCACGAGCAGCTCGTCGCCCCTTAGGCTGAGGCCCGTCTCACCGTCCACATCCGGCCAACAGTTTAGGAATTCGGCAAGTTGCTCCGAATTGGCTGGCTTGATCGCCTTGTGCTTTGCTTCCGACCGGATTTCCGAAATCTGCCGATGATTGATCGAGCGCGTCGGCCGGGTGAAATAGGCAAGGACCTGGTCGTTATTATTCTTGGTCGCGAGCATTGCCTTGACCAGTGCTACTTCCCAGCGTTCAAGATGACGCCCCTTTTCCAGTTTGGCATGGCTTGAAGATCCTGCTTTTAGTTACCCAAGAGGGCGCGCCGAGTTGGTCCCGGTCGAAGCGGCAAGTCACCTCATCGGCCAGCGACTGGAGCCTGCCGTCTAGGCAATCGTAGGGGCAGCAGTCACGAACGTGCGATACTATCGACGCGGCCTTCACTGTTGTGCGTGCGCAACCATGACAGCAAGGCCTTCGTTGTTTCTGCGCCCTGCGGAGAAGGTGTCGGAGTGATTTCGAGCAATCGGATCATGCGTGTCGTTTGCTCGTTGTCTAAGCGCACGGTTGTCCTCTCACTAGAGCATCGGGCGATTAACATGCAACGTAGCCTGCCTGTTTGAGATAGTTCCAGCATTCGGTTGGATCGAAC
>NZ_VFUX01000045.1:0-47298 GCF_006441275.1 Mesorhizobium sp. B2-4-17
CAAGGCCTCGATCGCCGAATTCACCGACCTGCGCTGGGTGACGATCGAGGATCCGGGCCAGCATTATCCGTTCTGACGATCTGCCGCTAACTCGAGACTGTGCGGTCAATCCTCCACCGCCAACAAGACGGTGCCTTCGGTTACGCTTGAAGCCGGATCAGCCCGCCCGTCGGCGGACAGGTGTCAATTCACGTGTCGCGGTTTGAAAGGCAATTGCGGAACGAAATCAGGCATGGCGAAGACCCAGATTTGGGATGATCTCCGGTGCGCTCTTGCGTTCTTCCGTCACGGATCGGCAGCCGGCGCGGCGAGAGCCTTCGGGCTTTCTCATGCAACAATCCTTCGAAGACTGGAATCAGTGGAGAAGGCCTCAGGGATACGCCTCTTCGGCCGCCTTGCCACAGGTTAGCGCCCGACTGGCGAAGGCATTCGAGACGATCTCGGGCTGAATGGACGCTTATCTCACTGCGCGCCCAAGCTGCTGGCCGCACACGCAACCTCAACTGGGCCGATCGCGTGCATCTCGCCCCGGCCCGGTTTGGCGTCACCAGCAATTCTCACCTGACGTGGCGACGTGGCTTGGTGCAGAGCAAACTCATAGACGGCAAGGCCGACGCTTCCAGGCCGCGCTCGGCCGCTGAAGCGCGTTGTAATAACGCGCTTCAGGCCTTCCCTTGTCAGTGACCGACGGTTGCGACCGGCTGCGCCGTCCGATGATCGAGAAGGCGCACGGCTAGCGCAACCACCGCTAGAAGTCCACCAAGCGCGCTGACGCCGAGCCAGCCGGAATAGCCCCAGGCGGCCGTGCCGAGCGCTGCGCCGGCAGCGCCACCCAGAAACATCGCGGTCATGAAGATCGTGTTCAGCCGGCTCTTCGCATCCGGATCGAGTGCAAAGACGATATGCTGGTTGGAGACGAGAGCGCTCTGGATGCCGAAATCGAGCACGATCACGCCGATCACCAGGGCGGCAAGCGAAGCCCATGTCCCAAAAATCACCCAGGCGACGAGCGTCAGCACCCCGCCGAGCCAAATGATGGCATGCGGGCCGCGGCGGTCGGCGAGCCCGCCAGCGAGTGGCGCGGCGAAGATACCGACGGCGCCAACAATCCCGAACAAGCCCGCGACATCAGCGCCGAGGCCGAAGTGCGGCGTCTCCAGATAGAGCGCGAGGATCGTCCAGAACGCCGTGAACGAGCCAAATAGCGCCGCCTGCATCAAGGCCGCCGTGCGCAGCGCCCGCTCCCGCCTCCACAGATGGGCAAGGGAGCGGATGGCCGTCCCATAGGGCATGCGCGATGCCGGACGATGATTCGGCAGTGCAAGGAACATCAGGATGGCGGCGGCCAGCGCCAGTGGCACGCCGAGCCAGAACATCTCGCGCCAGCCCGCATGAGCGCCGACGAACCCGGAGAGAGTGCGGCTGAACAGGATGCCGGAGAGCACGCCGGCCATGACGGTTCCGATCGCCGAGCCGCGTTTCTCCGGCGCGGCCAGCGCGGCGGCGAAGGGCACGATCTGCTGGGCGACCGTGGAGCTTGCTCCGACGACCAGCGAGGCGCCCGCCAGCGACCAAGCGGACGGCGCCATGGCAGCAATCGCCAGCGCACCGGCGAGGACGACGAACTGCGCAACGATGAGTTTTCGCCGCTGCACGACATCGCCGAGCGGCAGAAGTAAGAACAGGCCGAGCGCATAGCCGAGTTGCGTCGCCGTGGGGATGAGGCCGGTGATCGGCTGGTGCTGGAACTCGCTCTCGATGATGCCGAGCATCGGCTGGTTGTAATAGATGTTCGCGACGGCGAGGCCGCTCGCTGTCGCCATTGCAAAGAGCGCGCCCTTGCCGAGCCCTTGCTCGGCGGAGGCCCCATCGGGTTTGGTCCTATCCATGTTTGTCGCCTTTCTGGCTTGAGACAGATGCAGGAGACGTAGCATTTCCTCTATCATCGTTTTAGTGATGTAGAATGATCGGCCTGTGTAACTGATTTCGATATAATGAACACGGATGATGTCCTCGTCTTCACCGCCGCCGTAGCCAGCGGAAGCCTCGCTGCGGCCGCACGTCGCTTGGGACTGCCGCCCATGGTGGCGACCCGCCGGCTTGCGGCGCTGGAGGCGACGCTTGGCGTGCGGCTTCTGTACCGCACGACGCGATCCCTGTCGCTCACGCCGGAGGGGGAAACATTCCTGCCCTATGCCGAGGCGCTGATCGAAAACGAGACGGCGGCGATAGCGCGCCTGCACTCGGAAAGTGTTGGCGCGGCCGGCCTGCTGCGCGTCTCGGTGCCGATTTCCTTCGGCCTGAAATTCATCCTGCCCTTCGTGCCGGCGCTCTTGCACGAGAACCCGGAACTGCGCATGGCCGTCGACCTAACCGACAGCCTGCCGGACCTCGTCGCGACCGGAACGGACCTCGCTATCCGCATCGCACGGCTACGCGACAGCAGCCTGATCGCGCAGAAACTCGCCGCCAATCCGCGAATGCTGGTGGCAAGCCCTGATTATGTGGCACGACGTGGCAAGCCACGCGTTGTTTCCGATCTTGCCGAGCACGATTGCTTGGCGCTCGGCGCCGCGACCCATTGGACCTTCCGCGCGCCGGATGGCGACCGCCATGCAAGGCTGAACGTCCGCCTCGCCTGTAGCACCATTGCCGGCTGCCATGCCGCAAGCCTTGCCGGCGGCGGCGTAGCCCTGCTCTCCAACTGGTATGCCGAAGGCGACATCGCCGCCGGCCGTCTGGTGCGTATCGACCTCGAAGATGCACGGCCGGAACCGATCAATATCTGGGCGGTCTATCCGACGACGCAGCTCGTGCTGCCGAAGGTGCGGGTCTTTATCGCGGCACTGCGCGCGACGATGGAAAGGGCGGGAATTCGCAACACTGCGGAATGAGTTTCGCATGCATCGATGCTCTCCTTCGGTGCTTTTCCAGCCGATAGTGAGATGCCGGACGGCTGCGGTGAAGTGTTCTAATCACCCGTTTTGCTAGACATTGATTGCGGTCCCGCCCAGACGCTCGCCTAAGCCTGGCGATCGAATAGATGGCGATGCTGCCGAGGCTGCGAGCGCAGATACTGGTCGGGCGCGTCCACCCTTTCTCCGAAATGCGCCGCCGCATGCCACGGCCAGCGCGGATCGTAGAGGATGGCTCGGGCGAGCGCGATCAGGTCTGCGTCTCCCGTCGTGAGGATCGCCTCTGCCTGTTCGAACTCCGTGATGAGGCCGACCGCGATGACCGGAATGGTTACCGCGGCCTTGACCGCGCGAGCGAACGGCACCTGATAATTCGGGCCGAGCGCGATCTGCTGGTGATGCGCGAGCCCGCCCGTCGAGACATGAATGGCCGCGCAGCCGCGCGCCTCCAGCTCCTGGCAGAAGGCGACCGTCTGCGCGACGTCCCAGCCGCCCTCCGCCCAATCGGTCGCCGAGACCCGCATCGTCACCGGCTGAACCGCCGGGAAGGCCTCCCTCACTGCCTCGAACACCTCAAGGGGAAAACGCATGCGGTTTTCCAGCGACCCGCCGTATTCATCGGTGCGATGGTTGGACAGGGGAGACAGAAACTGATGCAGGAGATAACCGTGTGCGCCATGAATCTGGATCGCATCCAGGCCGAGTACGGCGGCGCGTTTGGCGGCGTCAGCAAAGGCCGCGCGGATCCGCGCCAGTCCGGCGCGATCGAGCGCGTCCGGATGATCGTAGACATCGCGAAACGGGATGGCGCTCGGCGCGACCGTCTTCCAGCCGCCCTCAGCGTCCGGCGTGATTTGGTGACCGCCTTTCCATGGAACCTCAGTCGAGGCCTTTCGCCCTGCATGACCGAGCTGAATGGTGAGCGGCATGTCCGACCAGCGCCGCACACCGTCGAGAACCCGGCGCATGGCGCGCTCGCAGGCATCCGAATAAAGGCCGACATCGCCGTAGGAAATGCGCCCTTCCGGCGTGACTGCCGTCGCTTCGATGGTGAGCACGGCGGCGCCCGACAAGGCCAGGCTGCCGAGATGGATGAGATGCCAGTCGGTCATCTCCCCGTTTACAGCCGAATACTGGCACATAGGCGCGATGACGATGCGGTTTCGCAGCGTCATCGATCCGATTTCGAACGGCGTGAAAAGTCTGGTTCCGCTCATTGTGCTCTCCGGGGTTCCATGACGAGGGCTTGACGCGGTCGGCGACTGCCCCTGTCGGGACTTTTGCCGCCTCGGCTACGAGGTTACAAGGTGGCGGAGGGCCTCAAACCCGTATACGCCGTGACATATTGTTCATCGAAGGCATCTCGGGCCTGCGCCGCATTCTTGCTGCGATCGGCGAGCGAGACGATGACCGTCACCGCGAAAGCGAGCGGCACGGAGAACAGCGCGGGGTTGTCATAGGGAAACGGTGCCGGCCCGAGTTTGAGCACCGTCGTCCAGACACCCGGCCCGAACGCGACCATCGCCAGGGCCGAAACGAGTCCCACGACCGACCCGGACACAGCACCGCGTGTCGTCAGGTTTTTCCAGACCACCGAAAGAAAGATGATTGGGAAATTGGCGCTCGCGGCGATGGCGAAGACGAGGCCCACCATGAAGGCGATGTTCTGGTTCTCGAACAGGATGCCGAGCACGATCGCCAGCACACTGATCACCACCGCCGAAAGTTTTGAGATCAGGATTTCCGCACCTTCCGAGAGGCGTCCGCGCAGGATGGCACGCGCCACCAGATCGTGACCGGCGGCCGAGGCTCCGGCCATCGTCAATCCGGACACGACGGCCAGGATAGTTGCGAAGGCGACCGCCGAGATGAAGCCGAGCAGAACCGAACCGCCGAGCTTGTTGGCAAGGTGGAGCGCGATCATGTTGCTGCCGCCCAGAATCTTGCCGGCGCCATCCAGATAGGCCGGATCGCCAGTAAGCAGCGCTATCGCGCCAAAACCAAGGATGAAGAGGAGCGAGTAGAAGACAGTGATGAAACCGGTGGCGACCAGCACGGAGACGCGCGCCTGCTTGGCATCCGTCACCGTGAAGAAGCGCATCAGAATATGCGGCAGGCCGGCCGTGCCGAAGATCAGCGCCATGCCGAGCGACAGGGCCGAGATCGGATCCTTGACGAGGCCGCCCGGTCCGATGATAGCGATGCCCTTCGGATGGACCGCCACGGCATGGGCAAACAGTGAACCGAGACTGAAACCGAACTGCGACAGAATTAGCGCCGACATCAGCAGCGTGCCGGAGAGCAGCAGGATCGCCTTGGTGATCTGTACCCAGGTGGTGGCGAGCATGCCGCCGAAGGTCACGTACAGCATCATCAGCGTGCCGACGAGCACCACGGCCACCCAATAAGGCAGGCCGAAAAGCAGCTCGATCAGCTTACCCGCGCCGACCATCTGGGCAATCAGGTAGAAGAGCACGATGACCAGGGTGTTGATGCCCGCGACGGTGCGGACCGGCCGCTCCGACAGGCGATAGGCTGCAAGGTCGGCAAAGGTGTATCGACCGAGATTGCGCAAGGGTTCGGCGACCAGAAAAAGGATCATCGGGAAGCCGACGAGAAAGCCAATCGCATAGATCATGCCGTCATACCCCGCCCCATAGACCAGGGCGGTCACGCCCAGAAAAGTCGCCGCCGAAGTATAATCCCCGGCGATCGCCAGGCCATTCTGCAGGCCACTGAGGCCGCCGCCGGCAGCATAATAATCGCGTGCCGTGCGCGTCCCGCGCCGCGCCGCCCAGACGGTCAGCACGAGGCTTGCGACCACGAACAGCAGGAACAAGGAAATCGCCAGCGGATTGACTTCCTGCCGGGTGACCTCCCCTGTCAGCGCATCGGCAAGAGCAAGGGACGGAAACAGGGCCGCGGCAAAGGCCGCACAGCAGAAGGTGCCGTTTTTCATAGCGCGAACTCCTTCAGGGCATCGACCATGGCATCAAGATGGGCCGAGGCATAGGCGACATAGATGGCGGTAAGGACGAACCCTGAAATCATGATGCCGACCCCGGTGATGATCCCGACGCTGATCGCCGAGCCCGATGCGATCGGCGTGGCCAAAACCGCGGGCGCGAACGCGACGAGGCCTATGAAAGTGAAATAAATGACTGCCATGGCAATGGCGAGGCTGTTGCCGAGCCGCTTGCGCTTGGCGCAAAGCTCCCGAAAGTCGCGCCGCTCGGCAATGGCGCGCAGATCCAAAGGTCGATGGGTGTCCATTGAAAGATCCCGATTGCGAGGAAGGTTCGTCCGTCAGACGGGCAAGGGCGCGTTGGCGCTGTCCTTGAATTCGACGGTGGTGAAAATCAAATCCGTGCCGCCGATGTTTTCGAGGTCATGGATCATGAACTCCCCGGCGCGGTAATGATGGTGCTGCGTGTCCCCCGGCTGGTAGCTGGTCTCGGCCACCCGCCCGTCGCCGTAATGCGAGCGGGCCCTGCCCCCGGTCACCGCGGTCCAGAAGTAATCCAGGACGTGCGTATGGAAGCCGATGCGCTCGGAGGGTTTCAGCGTCAGCGACCAGACGCGCACCCTATCGGTCTCCGACACGAGCTCGCTGCCGACACGGCCATTGCCGGCATTGGCGACGAATTCCTGGGCGCGTATGGGGTGCAGCCACTCCGGCGCGTCCGGCCAGTGCTTGAAAACAAAAACACCCATTTCGATCTCCTTTGACGTGTCAGGCTGCGATGCCAGTCGATACGGCGGTTTCGCTCATGATGGCATCCGGGTGGCGGTGGCGTTCCGCCATCGCCCTTTCCTCCTCGGTGAGGATCTGGGCCTGCATGTAAGCTCCGAGATCGCGCGCCCGGCGGATCACCGCAGCGCCATAGGCGAGCCGAGCTGTCTCGTAACGAGCGAGTGCCTCGGCCCTATCGTCCGTGGTGGCAAGCGCCTCGGCGAGCGCGAAAGCGTCGCCGGCAGCCTTGGTGACGCCCATGCCCACATGCGGCCGCGCGACGAAGGCGGCATCGCCGAGCAGCACGATGTTTTTGCCGATCACCATGCGCGGCGTCTCGAAGTCCTGGATGGCCTGGATAAAGGGCTGCTGGGTCTTTTCCACCACCTCCGAGAATTGCGGCGAGAGCGTGCGCCGCGCCGCATCGCGCATCTCCTGGATGACTTCGAGGCGGATCTTGTTCGGCGGAATAGAGAGCGCGTGGGTATTGCCGTCCACGTCGGTCAAAATGCTCTTCAACGCGCCGTCCTGTGCCGCCGGGCGATACCAGACGAAGTTGAAGCGCCGGTGGCCAATCTCGGTGGATTCATCCGCGCCCGCGACGGGATAACCGAGCATCTGCTCGCCCGAGGGTAGCGAGAAGGCGAAATGGTTGCAGATCGCCTGCGCTGTTTGCGCCGAAAGATCGCGTTCCTCCACCAGCCCGCGCCAGGCAATATAGCCGACATAGTTGGGCATCGCCTCAGGCATGAACTGCAGGCGCACCGCGGAAAAGATGCCGTCCGCGCCGACGAGCAAATCGCCCGTCACCGCATTGCCATCCTCGAATTGCGCAGTGACCTTCGCGTCCTCCTGAACGACGTGCACCAGGTTCTTGCCGTAGTGGTAGCAACCGGCAGGCAAGGCCACCTTGAGGATGCCATAGAGCTTACCCCAGGAGGTCAGCACCTGAGGCAGCGGCAGTTCCGCCTGGATGCCGCCCTCCCGGTCGAACACGCGCCGCCCTTCGACGCTGCCGCCGACCTTGGCGGCGGAGCTGTCGATGCCGCACGCCTCCAGCACGCGAAAAAGCTCCGGATGGGTGACGATGCCGGCGCCTCGGCCGGCAAGCTCGGACGAGATCCGTTCGTAAATGCCGACGGTCCAACCCCTGCGGATCAGCAAGTGCGCCGCGAAGAGGCCGCCCATCGAGCCGCCGATGATGATTGCACGTTTGCGAGTCATAGTCGTTCTCCACGAAGTGCTAGGCGCGGCTCAGCGCACGCCTGAAAAAATTCGGAAGTTGAGTGGCCGTCCGGCGTTAGGCGCCGACCCCTCTCTTGCCGCACGCTGTGGCCGCGCCCGAACGACTGGTTGGCCGTCTGACCCCGGGTTTCGCGCAGCGGATTGTTTCCCCTCCTCACCATAGAAATCCTCCAATTTCTATTTATCGTTTGATAAATATCATATCATCCTATTTTCCGTCAACGGAAAATATTCCCGCTCTACGTGCTGCAGTTTCAGCTTGGTGGGCCGAAGCCTTGCAACTCTTTAATAATTGCCCGATAAATTACGGACCAAAACGGCCAAAGGAGAAGGCGGATGAGCACATCTCAGCCGAAGCGTCGAATGGCTCCTGATATGCGGGAGCAAGAAATCGTGCGCGGGGCGGTCAGCTTCTTCGCCGAGTTCGGCTTCGAGGGCCAGACCCGGGAACTGGCGAAACGCCTCGGCATCACGCAGCCCCTGCTCTATCGCTATTTCCCTAACAAGGAAGCGCTGGTCGAGCGTGTCTACCAGGAAGTCTTCCTTCGCCGCTGGAATCCCTTCTGGGAGGAACTTATCGGCGATCGCCGCCGCCCCCTGCAGGAGCGCCTCACGGCATTCTATCGCGACTATTCGGAGATGATCCTCACCTACGAATGGGTCCGCCTCTTCATGTTTTCCGGCCTCAAGGGCCTCGACTTCAATACGCGTTACCTGGAACTGCTACGCCAGCGCATTTTCACGCTGATCATCCAAGAGCTTCGCCATGCGAATGAACGGCCGTCCATCGAGACGTGTGCGATCTCCAAGATGGAGATTGAAGCCATCTGGGGCCTGCATGCCGCCATCTTCTATCTCGGCGTTCGAAAATTCATCTACGATCTGCCCGTCGACGACGTGAAAAGAGTCGTCGAGATGGAGCTGAAGGTCTTTCTCTCCGGCGTCGGAGCGATCCTCGAATGAAGCAGGGTCCTGTTCAGGAAGCCGCAACAGCGCGGCTAGAATGGTCGGGTAGCGAAACGCGGTTACCGTACGATGTCGCGCCGTCTGCTTCAGCATCAACACGCAACGACGGGGTTCAATTGAGAGTGAGAATGCAGGCGAGCACCGCTACCGTGATCCGACAAGGCGCTAGCATCGAGCTTAGACGTATCGCTGCACAGCCCTCGGACGAGATCGCCATTTGCTCATTCACGCTTTGACCTGCGACGACCTTGACAAAGCGGGCTTTATCCGTACGCGCGCGGTCGGCGAAGCACTCCGGCCGGGGCTGGGGTATCGCAGGCGAGGCGCCTCGTCCCCAATCTTCCGGCGTGCCAGCAGCACGACGCCTAGCCCCAAGAGGCGAGGTCCTGTTCCGACCGGCGCCATCGTCGAACAAAGAGAAGATGCATACCATCCAAATTACGGCCCTTTTCATCAAGACCGGCGGTCGGAACATTTTTAGAAGTCGGCATCTGAACGGCGGGTAGAGAACATGACGAGGGTTTCCCGAAGGACAGCCTTGGTGGTGCTCGGGGGCGTGGCGGTCGCAGGAATTGCGGGCCTGGTCGTCTCTGTCCACGAACCTGCTCTGGCCAGGATCGCCAGACCTGCGAGAGAGAATTTCGAAGCCGACTCGGTCCGGAGGGGAGAGCAGCTCGCGACGCTCGGCGACTGCATCGTCTGTCACACTGCGGATGACGGCGCGCCCTTCGCCGGATCTCGCCCGCTGCGAACGCCCTTCGGGACTCTCTATTCGACCAACATCACGCCCGATGAGCTGACTGGCATCGGCAATTGGTCGGAAGAGGCTTTCGTCCGGGCGATGAAAAACGGCGTGGCGCGCGATGGCAACCATCTTTATCCCGCACTGCCTTACGAGCACTTTACGCATGTCACGGATGGCGACCTCAAGGCTATCTATGCCTTCCTGATGACACGCCGCTCCGTCTCCCGGGAAACGCCGGCGAACGATCTGCTGCCCGGTCTCGGTTTCCGGCCTCTGCTTGCGGGATGGAAGCTACTATTCCTTCGCCGAGGCGAATTCGAGCCGGTGATGGACCGGACGGCAGAATGGAACCGCGGCAAATATCTCGTCGAGGGACTCGCCCATTGCGGTGCCTGCCATACGCCGCGAAACCTTGTCGGTGGTGAAGAACGCGGGCGGGAATTTGACGGTGGCGTGGCTGAAGGCTGGAATGCGCCCGCGCTAGACGCTTCAAATCCCTCGGCCGACCGCTGGACCGAGACGTCCCTCCACGCATATCTGAAGACCGGTTTCGACAAAGCCCATGGCGCCGCCGGCGGCCCCATGGGCCCGGTCGCGGAGGGTCTTTCCCGTGTCGACGACGCCGACGTTAAGGCGATCGCCGTCTACGTTGCCGCCCGAATGCAGGCCGGCAAAGACCGGAATATCCTAGCGATCGACAACGCCGTTGAGGCGGAAACGCGTTTTCCACAGGGTGCCCACCTGTTTCAGGGCGCTTGCGCGGGGTGTCACGAAACTGGCTCCCCGATGGGCCAGCAGGGACGCCCGCCGTTATCCCAACTCACGGCGGTGAAGATGGCGGACCCGACGAACGCCGCCCTCGCACTCCTGCAAGGCCTGCCGGCGACCAACGGAAGGGATCAGCTCATGCCGCCGTTCGCCGAGACCATGAGCGATAAGGATCTTGCCGACGTGCTCGCCTATGTCCGCGCGCGGTTCAGTGATGGTCCGGCCTGGGAAAACCTCAAATCATTAATTACAACGGCCCGTTTGGAGGATTAAGCAAGTGCGCTCCAGCCTGACTGTCAACGGAACGGATCACACGATCGAGGCGGATCCCAGCACACCCCTGCTCTATATCCTGCGTGACGATCTGGAGCTCAATGGCGCCAAATATGGCTGCGGCCTCGGCCAATGCGGCGCCTGTACGGTGCTCGTCGACGGCAAGGCGGTCTTCTCCTGCCTCACCCCCATCAGCGTCTTGGTGAACCGCAGGATCACGACGATCGAAGGTCTTGGCACCCTCTCGAACCCCAATCCTGTTCAAAAGGCCTTTCAAACCGAGCAGGCAGCGCAATGCGGCTACTGCATTGCGGGCATGATCATGCGGGCGCAGGCCCTTCTCGATCGAAACCTGGCACCTTCCGATGAAGAAATCCGCCTTCACATGCAACCGAACCTATGCCGCTGCGGCACTCATACGCGTATCCTGCGCGCGGTGCGCCGGGCCAGCGATGAGATGGTCGCAGGAACCGCGCCGGCAGGTACGAAATGACCCTGTCGCGGCGCGCATTCCTGAAATCCAGCGGCATCGCCGTAGCCTTCTCGTTCGTCTCACCGGCGCTAGCGCAGCTTTCGGGCGGCGGAGAGGGTGGCGCCGGGCCAGCCATTGTGGCGCCCGACCTGCCCGGCAGCCTGAAATCCTGGCCCTATCTCGATGCCTGGATCCAGCTCGACGCCACCGGCCAGGCTACGGTTTTCACAGGTAAAGCGGAACTGGGCCAAGGTATCAGAACTGCCCTACTCCAAGTCGCCGCCGAAGAACTCGACTTGGCGCCCGCGCTGATAACGCTAGTCACCGTCGACACCGAACGCACGCCTGACGAAGGGCTGACCGCCGGCAGCCACTCCATGCAGGACAGCGGGACCGCGATCCGCAACGCGGCAGCGAATGTTCGCATGCTCCTGCTCGAGAACGCGGCTGCAAGGCTCGAGCTGGCGGTCGACCAATTGCAGACCCAGGGCAACGGCATGATCAAGGCCGCCGACGGACGATCCTTGTCCTACCGGGATATTGCCGCCTCGCTGTCGCTGCACGTCAAGGCGATTGCCGGTGCGCCGTTGCGGCAGACGACCGACTTTAGGACGATGGGGACGAATATCCCGCGCGTCGACATCCCCGCCAAGACGACGGGCGGCCAGGCGTTCATCCATGATCTGCGACTGCCAGGAATGCTGCATGCGCGCGTTATCCGCGGACCAAGCGAGGGAACCCGCCTGAAACTTCCGCCAGGTACCGAGATCGAAGCTATGCCTGGTTTGGTGAAATTCATCCAGAACGGCGACTTCGCTGCCATTCTCGCCGAAAAGCAGTGGGATGCCATCCGGCTGATGCGAAAGCTCCTGGCATCGCCGTTCGAGCCGGTAGAGGCGGCGTTTCCGACAAACTCGGTCGGCGAAACACTGAAGGCATTGCCATCCCAGGATATCGTGATCCTCGATATCCGTGCGCCGACGCCGGCACCTGTAAAAGCCGTCTCGGCACGCTATTCGCGCCCCTGGATTAGCCACGGCTCGATAGGTCCTTCCTGCGCGCTCGCCCTGCTCGAGGACGACATGCTTACGATATGGACCCACAGCCAGGGCACGTTCGACGTACGCCGCGTGGCTGCGGACCTCCTTGGGCGGCCGATCGAGAAGATCCGCGCGATCCATGTCGAGGGCGCCGGCTGCTATGGCCAGAATGGCGCCGACGATGTCGCGGCGGAAGCAGCTCTCATCGCCATGTCCGTGCCCGGACGCCCGGTGCGCTTGCAATGGATGCGCGAACAGGAATTCGGATGGGAGCCGCTCGGCCCGGGAATGCTTACGGAATTGCAGGCCGGGGTCGATGGGAACAACCGCATCGTTGCCTGGAGACACGAGGTCTGGAGCAATCCGCACAACAATCGACCTGTCAATGCGGGCGGGGTACTCGTCGGAAACGAGATTGCATCTTCATTCCCGGTTCCGGAAGGCAAACCGATCCCGATGCCGGAGGGGGATGGCAGCCGGAATTCCAACCCGCTCTACGACCTGCCGAACATGAACGTGCTGTACCATTTCATAAAGGATAGGCCGGCCCGGGTCTCGGCACTGCGCTCCCTCGGCGCGCATTTGAACGTCTTCTCCATCGAGAGCATGTTCGACGAACTGGCCCTGCAGGCCGGCGTGGATCCCCTGGATCTGCGGCTCGACCATATGGCAGACAGGCGGGCAAGGCGCGTCATGCAAACCGCAACCGATGCCTTCGGCTGGAGAGGGCGGGTTCGCGGGGAGCACATGCACGGCTTCGGCATGGCATTCGCCCGCTACAAGAACCTCGGCGCCTATTGCGCGCTCTGCTTGGAAATCAGGGTCGATCAGGACACCGGCCGGATCGCTTTCGAGCGCGTCCAGGCCGCCGTCGATTGTGGCGAGCCCGTTAATCCCGACGGAATTCGAAACCAGGTCGAAGGCGCCGTCATTCAATCGCTGAGTTGGTGCACGCGCGAGGAAGTGGGCTTCACCTCCACGCTTCGCACCACATTCGACTGGAGCGAATACCCGATCCTGCGTTTCTCGGATATACCCGAGCGGATCGACGTAATTGTCGAGTCCCAACCCGGGCAGCCGTTCCTCGGTGTTGCGGAAGCCGGCCAGGGACCGGCATCCGCCGCACTTGCCAACGCCCTTGCAGACGCCACTGGCGTGCGCTTCCGTGAGATGCCGCTGACGCCACAGAAGGTACGTGCTGCGATCGTTACCCAGTGACGACGAACCCGGCCCACGGAAGGAGACACCTGGGTGCGGCATGTTTAGCAGAGGACGGAAACGATGACGCTTGACCAAGCCATGCCGGAGAGGAATGGCATCGAGCTCGAAACACCGGTGACGACTGTGATCCAACAGCATCCGCTGCCGGATGCCGTGGCTCGCTATGAGGAATGGCTCAAAGAAGTGATCCCGGTCGCTCAGACCTTTACCGGCCATCAAGGCGTGAATGTGATCCGGCCACAGGTGGCCTCTGAGCCCTACACGATTATCCTGCATTTCGAGACCGTTGCGAACCTTCGCAAGTGGCTCGACTCCGAAACGCGGGCGCTTCTCGTTGAGAAGATACGCCCCTTCCTCCGCGGGCAAGAGAACCTCGACATCAAGACTGGTTTCGAATTTTGGTTCACCCCACCGCCAGGCGGCCGGCCCGCCAAGCGCTACAAGCAATTCCTGATCACGCTATCGGCGATCTTTCCGCTGACGATTGTTGTTCCGTGGTCTCTCCAGCCGCTGTTTGGCTGGATTCCTCTGCTAGGGCTGCCCGTGATCCGCCATCTTCTGGTCGCGGCTTTGATCGTCGGTATCGTCGTCTATGTCGTCATGCCGCGCTACACGCAACTCGTCTCCCGCTGGCTGTTCCGTTGACGCAGAGAGGGTTGACTGGATTCCAACTCGCCAGCGTTCCCAGTGATCAGTGGACGCCAAGATGGGCGTGGAGGAGCGCGGTGTCGGCGACGAAATCTGCCGCTTTTCCGCGAGCTACTACTTCCCCCATATTGATGATGACGACATCGTCCGCGAGCCGGATGGCGAAATTCGTGTGCTGCTCGACCAGCACGATCGACAATCAAGCGCCTTGAGTGTCCCGATGATGCGGCCGACTTCCGCGACGATCTCTGGTGCGAGGCCTTCGGTCGGTTCGTCCATTAGCAGGACCAGCGGATTGGTCATGAGCGCGCGGCCGATAGCGAGCATCTGCTGTTCACCGCCGGAGAGCCGGCCGGCTAGATGAGCCCGGCGCTGAGCCTCGGAAAGAGCTCCAGAATGTCTCCCGCCTCCCATACAACGCGGCCGGCCGGCGCCGGGCGGCGGCGGGCGACGAGCAAATTGCATCGCTGCCGCGACAAGGGCGAAAGCCAGACCAAGCCCGACCACGCCGGTCCAGCCGCCGAGTTGGCCGTCATGCCGCCCGCCGAGCCGAGCGCCCCACCAAGAAACATTGCGTCTATCAGACAGTATTGAGCCGAGCTCTCGCTTCAGGTCGCAGCGCGAAGACGATGTGCTGGTTCGAAACCAGAGCGGACTGCACGGCGAAGTCGAGCAGCACGACACCGACGATCAATCCGGGGAGCGAGGTCCAGGCCCCGAAGACGATCCAGGACACCAAAGTCACAATCGCTCCCATCGCGACGACCGGCGCGGGGCCACGTGCATCGGCGAACCGACCGGCCAGCGGCGCAGCCAGGATGCCGACGGCGCCGATGACACCGAACAGCCCGGCAATATCCGCCCCAAGCTGGAATGGCGGCGCTGAAGCCGCAACGCGAGCACCGTCCAGAATACGGTAAAGGCCGCGAAGACAAGTGCTTGCGTCATGGCCGCGAGCCGCAAGGCCGGAAATTCGCGCCACATCAGCCCACCCGCCGCGAGCGCCATTGCTACGCCCAGCCAGAACATTTCTCGCCACCCGGCGTGGGTTGCCACGAAGCCCGCCAGGGTCCGGCTCAAAAGGATGCCTGTCAGAATGCCCGCCAGCACCATGCCGACAACAGCCCCTCTCCGCTCCGGCGGTGAGAGATGCGCCGCCAATGGAACGATCTGCTGAGCCACAGTAGCCGAGAGCCCCACCACGAGAGAGGCAAGGACGACGAGCAAGGCATTCGGAGCGAGTGCCGCCAGCACAAGCGCTATGGCGAGGAAGCCGAACTGCAGAACGATCAGTCGCCGCCGTTCAACGATGTCGCCCAGCGGGACGAGCAGGAAAAGTCCGCAGGCGTAGCCGAACTGGGTTGCGGTCGGTATCAATCCCGTCAGCCGGCCGGGCAGATCCTCTTCGATGAGGCCGAGCATCGGCTGATTGTAGTAGATATTCGCCACGGCGATGCCCGCGGCGCTGGCCAGCGCATAGATTGCCGAGCCTCGCAACATCAATGGAAGCGGGACGGCGACGCCCTCCTGTTTCATTTGTCAGCCTTTCCTGAAGCAGGTCTGCGCGCCATCGGAGCTGTCGATGAGGGCTGGATCCGCTCATCTGCCCAATGGCATCGGTGCGCTCGCAAGGTAATTCATCGCTGGCGGTCCGGGATTGCAGATTTGCATCGTCGCTTGAATGGAATCGCGACGAGCAGTGCCTGCATCGATCGCACGTCTTGACGCGATGTCGCGCGACAGCCGTGCGAAGGATCAGTCGAGGGGTGGCAGGAGCCGCATGATTTCCTCCTGGCGGCCGGCTAGCCCGGGAGGCAGGATGAGCCGCGTCCCCAGTTGCTCCCGCGTCTCGTCAAGAAGGAAACCCGGACCGTCGGTGGAGATCTCGATCAGCAGGCCATCCGGCCCGCGAAAATAGATCGAACGGAAATAATGGCGGTCCTTGGGCGCGGTCGCGGCAATGCCGAAACGTTCCATCAGGATCTCGGCCATCATCGCCTGGTCAGCTTCGTCCCTCGCCCTGAACGCCACGTGATGGATGGCCCCGGCCCCCAATCTGGCCCGGGGCCCGCCGCGCCGCCGGTGCAGGTAGAATTTTCCACCAGGTCCATCGTGGGCCGAGAACGCGGTCCAGTCTCCTTCCTGACCGATTTCCGTGAAGCCAAGGACGTCGGTCAAAATCTCCCCCATCAGGCCGGTTGCCTGGATGCTGAGAGAGACGCCGACCAGACCATCGACAGCGAACGCCGCGGGGAAGCCGGGCGTTCGCCGCACTGCTCCAGACATCGGCTCGGAGGCCACAAGCGCCAGCCTCACTTGGTCCGGATCTTCCAATATCAGCCCCGTCCCGCATAAGGGCAGATGGTCGCGCCTGTAGGGTATGCCGCAGCGCCTAAGGCGGCTTTCCCACCAATCGAGCGCGTCCGGGTGAACTCCGAGCAAAACCAGTTCGGCATCGGTTGGCTGCTTCGTCGCAGCTGTCGCGCTGGCCCAGGAAAAGAAGGACAGATGACCTCCAGGCGCACCGTCGCCTCGTCCATAGATGAGGTGATAGGTGCCCGGATCCTCGTGGGTTACTGTCCGTTTCTCCAAACGCATGCCGATAAATCTTGAATAGAAATCAAGGTTGCGCGCCGCATCCGTCGCAATCACCGTGACATGGTGCAAGCCGCGCCCAGTCATACTTGACGTCCCCTGCTCCGCAGCAGCGCCTCGACCTCAGCGCATATGATGACTGGCAATTCGACCACAAGCCCGTTGTCTCATGCACGTACCCCATGGCCCGTTGGTGTGAGCATCGGCCAATTTTACCGCGACAGCACTGGAGCGTCGGCCGGTCGCTAGGCGTCGAAGCCAATAGCGGATGTATCGCCCGATGCCCACCCGCAAAAGCTGCGAGACTGCAAAGATCAGTGATATTTGTGCGGAGAAAGATTGTGCTTGCCGGCCATGACAGCGTGTCTGCTGGCCTCACTACGGATTATTCCCAACTTGTCGACGCCATGCGCCGGGACTGACACCCGTGAATTGTCGGAACACGCGCGTGAAATGGCTTTGATCACCGAAACCGCAAATCAGGGCAATGTCTGAAAGCGAGGAATGCTGCGCGGCGAGGTGTTTCTTTGCTTCACCGATACGCAACTGTGTCAGGTATCGATGCGGTGCCACGCCCACGCTTCGACGGAATGCACGCGCGAAGTGGCTTGGCGTCAGTCGGCATTCGCTCGCCACCTGCGCGATCGTCAGAGCGGAAGCGAGGCGCATCGTCATGATTTCCTTGGCTCGGCGCTCTTGCCACGCCGCCAGACGGCCAGGCTGAGTGGCAGCGGTATCGAGTCCGCCATAAGCTTCCGCAAAATGGGTTAGAAGGCTGATTGCAAGCTGATCAATCAGCAGTTGGTTGGAACTGGCCACGGCAGCGGCCTGGATCAGCGCGTCGGACAATCCCCCCAGAATCCTGTCGGGAACGCCAATCTCCCAGCGCAAGGTCGAGATCGGTCGGCTACCATATTGATCGGCGAATGCCGAAAGGGCTCGGAACGGAATGTAGAATTGCAACGCCTCGAAGCGGCCTCGAAATTGCCATTGCGGAGTATCGCGCAGATCGAGCACGTCAACCTCTTTGGCCTCCACCCGGCCCGAACTGTGATGATGGCCGTCGAGCCAGCAGGAACGGCATTCCAATTCGTCGAGTTGATGCAAGATCGAGAACGCATCCTCACAGGGCGCCGGACCGGTTCGGTCCCTGAAATGGCGTTCGCAGGACAAATGGGTCGCGGCCAGTCCCAACTCTCCGTCGAGTTGAAACTCGATGATCGATCTTCCGGGCATCCCGAAATGCTCGGAAACGCGCGGGCCGAAAAAGCCCAGTTTTTCCTTCGTCGTCGACGATTTCATGAGCATGACAAGCCGCCCGTGGGCATTCCGGAAAAATTTAAATCATCCCGAGGCCCTGACACCATTTTTGAAACCTAAGCCCAAGTTCGCCGCGAGCAGAGCAATTCAACCAATCGCCGCTTCCAGTCGATCACGGATGGCGACGAGCGCGCGCCGGATTTCCTCTCGATCTTCATCAGTCTCGCCAATCGCATCGGCGATGGCGACATTGATCAGCGGGATCTTCCCCAGGATTTCCCGACCTGCCGGCGAAAGATCGACATGCACGACGCGTTCATCCTTCGTATCCCGTCGACGGATGATCAGGTCGGCCTTTTCAAGGCGCTTCAACATCGGCGTCAGCGTGCTCGACTCCAGCTTCAATCGGTCTCCGATAGAGCCAACGGATTGAGCCCCCTCCTCGCTTAGCACCACGAGTGTCAGATATTGCGGATAAGTCAGTCCAAGCTCGTCGAGCATGGGGCGGTACAAGCGATTGAACATATGAGCGGTCGAATATACCGCGAAGCAAATGTGCTGTTCGAGCGAGAGCATCCCTGCACCTGCTAACCGTTGGATGATGCGCCAGGCATTCCAACTGATCCATCCATAAGTGAACTTCTATAGCACCCGACATGAAATATATATGTTGCACGATAAACAATCGTGCAACAATAGCAAGTGTGTTGTGACGGTCGCGTGAAAAGCGCGATGACGCGGACCGGTCGTCTTCTGATGCAAGGGCGGAATATCGTGGATTATCGGGCACGGCGCCGGCGAGCGGCGGACATGGCGCGATCTCTAACCGCTGACCTGCCTTGCCGAGTTACGGAAGAGAAGGTAATTCCCAGTCTCGACGCCCTGTTTTTCGAGGTATTTGCCATACATCACTTGGGGCGGCTCCCATTGCGCGAGCGCGGCATCGACGTCATCTGGTGACGCGGCGAGTTCATCGGCAAGCGCGATGGCATTGGCGGCGGCCTTCAACGTGCTGGCGGCCGTATGTGGACGTGGGATCGAGGCAGCATCGCCAAGGATGATTGCTCGCCCTGACACCATTCGATCCGAGGCGAGATCGCGGATTGCCTGAGCGAAGGGCTGTGGCGTCGCCTGCACGACATCGCGAAAGCCGGGTGGCAGCAGATTCTGCGCCTCTCGGTGAACGTGATCGACCCAGCGTTCCGCCAAAAGGCCCTCCGGTATCGCATAGCCTCGTGATTTTCCGTCGCGGTCTGTCATCACCTCGGCCAGCATCTTTTCATCGACGACGCGGTACCAGACCCAATTGTAGATCCGATGGCCTGGGCGGACGTCGTTGTCGGCCCCCGGCACAAGGTAGCCGAGAATGTGAGAGCCCTTGTTGTTGGCAAAACCGAAATCACCATGCAGCGTGTCCCGAGAGACCGGCGACATACGGTCCTCGGCCAGCAGACCACGCCAGGCGATGTAGCCGGCGTAGCGCGGCTGCATGTGCGGCCAGTATTGGCGTCGCACTGTGGAATTGCCGCCATCCGCGCCTATCAGCAGATCACCAACTTCCCGGGTGTTGTCGTCAAAAATCGCGGTCACGTTCCTTTGGGCTTCATCCTGTTCGACGCGCAGCAGGGTTTTCGCCCGATGATAGTGCTCTTCGCCGAAGGCGGCCTTCAGCGTTGTGTAGATCAGCGACCAGGAGGTCTGCGTCTGCGGCGCGATGTGCTTCGACTCGATCGAGCCATCCGGTCGGAAGACGGTCCGGTATCGCGACTGGACACCGAGCACGGACTTGTCGAGCGTGGCCTGAGAACGACGGAATACTTCCACAACGTCGGGCTGGAGCACGATGCCGCCGCCACGGCTGTCAAGATCGCCCGCGGAGCGCTCGAAGATATCGACGTTCCAACCGACGCTGCGCAGCATGTTGCCGGCGAAAAGGCCGCCGAGCGAACCGCCGATGACGATAGCCCGGCGCGCCTTGGTAGCAGAATTCGTAGTCTGTGAACGAGCGTCCCGCATATGTCACCTGCTTGCCTGGTGACATCAATATGGACACCCAAGAGCGAAGCGATAATCCAGCGATGCCTGCTATGTTCTTTGCGCTGGGCGCAAAGATCTGCACGATCAAGAGATAAGAAAAACGGGGCGGCCGCTCAGCAGGGCTCAGCCGGTCGTCGTCGGATCCCAGTAGGGCGGCGATCCAAAATGTTCCACCAGGAAATCCAGGAAGCAGCCCACCTTGCGCGATCCGCGCCGGCTGGGGAGGTAGAGCGCCCAGATGGCGCCTTCCTCCGAACCAGGACTGACGGACCACTCTTCCAGAACCGGCACCAGCCGTCCCTCTGAAAGGTCGGGGCCGACCAACCATGTCGGCATCAAGATCAGCCCGGCACCGCCGATTGCCGCCTCCCGCAAAAGCTCCGAGCCGCTGGCGCGCAGGTTTCCCGAAACGGAGACCCGTTCGCGCGCGCCCTCCCTGGCCAGGGTCCAGGTGGTATCGCCGGTGAGATAGTCGAACAGCAGACAATTGTGCCGTGAAAGATCGCCAGGGGATACCGGCGCGCCACGATCCGCAATGTAGTCCGGACTGGCACAGATCAGCCGCCTATGCGGCGCCAACTTGCGGGCAATTAGGCTCGAGGAGGTCAGTGCGCCCAGGCGGACGGCGATATCGATCCGCTCCTCGACCAGGTTCACGACCGTATCCGAAAGCGAGATATCGAGCCGCATCTCGGGGAAACGCCTGAGAAAGAGCGGCAGCGCCGGGCCGACATGCAGCCGGCCGAAGGCAACCGGCATGGATATGCGCAGCAATCCGCTGGGCAGCCCGCCCTGTTCGCTGATGGCGCGATCGGCGTTCTCGATATCGTCGAGAATGCGGCGGGCATCCTCGAGATAGCGCGCTCCGGCATCCGTGAGCGTCACGCTGCGCGTCGACCGGTTCATCAGCAAAGTGCCGAGGGTTTCCTCAAGCGTATTGATCTGCCTCGTCAACGAAGAAGGTGCGAGGCCCATACGCCGAGCGGCGGGCGCGAAGCCGCCGTGATCGACTACAGCCACGAACGCGTTCAGCGCGGCAAACTTGTCCATCGATCACCGTTGCGTGCTGCGCAATGAACATCTCGAATGTTTGTCTATTATCATCGGATCCTTCATGAGACAAATTGGTTTCCGAAAGGAGCCAATCATGACCATATCCGTTGCCATTACGTCCGACTTCATCTGCCCCTGGTGCCTGATCGGCGAGCGCCGCCTGAGCAAGGCTATCGAGAGTCTCCCTGACGGAACGGATGTCGAGTTGAAATGGCTGCCGTTCGAGCTCAATGCCGACATGCGTCCTGAAGGCATGGACAGGAAGACCTACCGCTCGCTCAAATTTGGGAGTTGGGAACGCAGCCGGTTGCTCGATGCACATACAGTAGAGGCCGCGAAAGGCGATGGTGTGGAGTTCGACTATCTCGCCATCGAAAGGACTCCCAACACACTATCCGCCCATCGCCTGATGCAGTTGGCTCAGGAGCAAGGCAGCGCGACGTCAATGGCCAATAGAATCTTCTCCGCCTATTTTGAGCATGGCCGCGATATCGGCAATGCCGACGTCCTAGCCGACATAGCCGCTGAAAACGGCATGGATCGTGCACAGGCAGCCGCATTCCTGGCGGGAGGCGGTGGTGCCGAAGCCGTCCGCGATCTGGAACTCAGCGTCCAGAATCGAGGCGTACGCAGCGTTCCCAGCTTCGACATCGATGGCGAGATCGTTTCTGGCGCGCAACCAGTCGAAATCTTCGAAGCGGCGCTCCGCCGTGCCGCCGAACGGGGCAGTGCTTGCACCGCCGGTGCCTGCACGGTTGGTTAGGTCTCGCCAACACCGCTTTCAATTTGCGGCACAACGCGAGACCCGCGATGTATCACAGGAGCTCCGAAGTGGTCCTTCTCTTTCCCTGCTCACGCCGTCGAGCGTTCCTCTTGATGACCGGTCAACTATCGGCGCGCGAAACTCCTCGGCGTTGAGCCGGTGTAGGCCGTGAATGCAACCGAGAAGGCCCCGACGCTGTTGAACCCGACTGCATATGCTGTTTGCGTCACGCTGCAAGCACCTTCGCGCAAAAGCTTGATCGCCTCGCTCATGCGAGCCTCGTTGATGAATTCCCGCCAGCTGATGCCCAATTCGTCCTTGAATCGCCGGCGGAGCGTACGTTCAGACATGCCCGCGGCATGCGCAGCATCTGTGATCGACGCCGTTTCCAGATTTTGGCGGGCAAAGGCGATTGCATATGCCATCTCCGGATCGTTGCTGAAGGGAGTCCACATCTTCCGTTTTGCATCGAACCAGATGCTGAGAAGCTGTCCCATGGTTCGGAAGAAGTCATTGGCGATTGTATCCGTTGGATCGCGGTCCGCTCCCCATCGCCGCGCAAAGGATGCCATTTCAATCGCAAGCGGAGACATGAGGACAGCCCAGCAGCCTGGATGGCGCCAGATCGATTCGGAGCGGGTGAACTTCACCAGGGTCAGGTGAACCGGTCGCGCGCTCGCCAGCCGATAGGAACGTTCCGAGGGAATGAACACCATGTGGCCAGCTGGCAAGGTCCACCGCCCCGCCGCCCCCAACAGTTTGGCTTCGCCCTGATGCACGCAGACCAGCATCCCGCCGGCTTCACGTTCGGAACTTGCGTCGAACGACAATGCATCGACTTCGATCGCGTGACTGGGATGGCCGTGATCGATGGCGAAACGTTCGTCCCGTGGCCCGAGCACGAAGCGGGATAGACCGGTGCCGACTCCGCCGAGGGGGCAATCGGTCTCAGGGCTGGTAGTCACGTTCCTACTTTGTGGGATCAGATTCATGAAACTCTGTCCGGTTTTAGAAAAAACATGGCCTATTTTCGAATGACGGCCTCTTCGTAACGTGCAATCGTGAACGCTGCAAGAGGTTGCGTGTAAGCACCCGGGAAAGACGCCAGTGGAGGAGCATGTCCAAACCCGAGAATGAATCCGCTCCTTTGGTCGGCCTGGGAATACGCGCCGACACCTGTCTGCTCGACGTCTCGGGGGTCGGAAAGCGGTTCGGCGGAACGGTTGCGGTGCGGGATGTTTCGTTTTCCGTTGCTGCCGGCGAGATCATTGCCCTGCTGGGCGAGAACGGCGCCGGGAAATCGACGCTGATCAAGATCATGGCAGGGGTATTTCAAGCCGATACCGGCTCGCTAAGCTTCAAGGGTGGTTCGCTTCAGTCGGCCGCCAACGCGGGCCGCATTGCCTTCATCCATCAGGACCTTGGCCTCATTCCCTGGATGACAGTCGCCGAGAACATGATGCTCGGCGGCCGCTATCCGCGTCGACTGGGCCTGATCGATTGGCGGGAAAGCCGAGAACGGGCACGACGCGCACTCATCGAGATCGGCGGTGAAATCGACCCTGACGATCGTATCGAGACGTTGAGCCGCGCCGACAAATCGCTTGTCGCCATCGCCCGGGCGCTGGCAAGCAACGCCGAGTTGATCATTCTGGATGAACCGACCGCTAGCTTGCCGCAAGCCGAGGTTGAAAGATTGCATGATGTCCTACGGCAGTTGCGCGCGCGGGGCGTCGGCATGGTTTACGTCTCCCACCGCCTCGACGAGGTCTATGCCCTGTGCGACCGCGTCGTTGTCCTGCGTGACGGTCTCGTTGCAGCGACGGCTAGGACCGCCGAAATCAACGCGGAATCTCTCGTTCAGGCGATCATCGGCCGACCTCATGATCAGGTCTTCATTCGCCCGCCGAAACCGCAGGAACCGCAGACCGTACTAAGGCTTGAAGCAACAGAAATCGGAACCGTCGGCCCCCTCGACCTGAAACTGGGATCCGGTGAGGTCGTCGGTCTTGTCGGTCTGCGCGGGGCGGGCCAAGACGCCATCGGCAAGGCGCTGTTCGGAATCGAACCTATCGCTGCCGGCACGATCCGGCTTTTCGGCGAGGCTTATGTGCCACGCGACCCGTTCGACGCCATCGTCAAGGGCGTGTTGATGGTGGCTGGAGACAGGAATACCGACTCCATCGCTCATGGGATGAGCGTGCGCGAAAACATGTTCCTCAATCCGGTCGCCACCGGTCGGGGACTCTTCAGCCCGCGATTCCCGGCGCTGGAGAACCGGGAAGCAGAAGGACTCGGCGCGCGGGTGAGTTTGCGGCCAAATGCTCCTTCGGCACCGATTGAAACGCTCTCCGGCGGCAATCAGCAGAAAGTCGTAATGGCTCGCTGGATGCGGATCGGCGGCAGAGTGCTCGTGCTTGAGGATCCGACCGCTGGAGTCGACGTGGGCGCCAAGGCTGAAATCTATCGCCTGCTCGCAGATGCATCGGCGAATGGTCTCAGCGTGCTGCTGATTTCCACCGACTTCGAGGAGGTTACCGCGATCTGCCATAGGGCTTTCATCTTCCGGGCCGGGAGGATCGTCGCGGAACTGCCCGAAGACAGACTGTCCATTGCTAATCTGCTTAGCGCTGCGTCGCTGTCACCTGCTGCGTAGCTGAACCATGTCAATCGCATAAAAAACGGGGCGGAAGGAAGAACGTCATGGAATCCATTCGATCGACTGCCCTGGAGCCAACGCCGCGGGAACTGGCGGGGCTGTCCCGCCTACAGCGCAGCATTCGGTTGCTGCCGGTCTACGGTCTGCCGATTTTGGCCGTAGCGCTGATAATCCTGTTCAGCGTTATGTTGCCGACCACCTTTCCGACGATGCTCAATCTCCGTTCGGTGCTCGGGGACAAATCGATCATCTGTATCCTGGCCCTCGCCGCCATGGTGCCGATGATGGCGGGCCGCATTGATTTGACCGTCGGCTACGGCATCGTCATGTGGCACGTGCTCGCGATCAGCCTGCAAACGCAATACGGCCTCAACTGGTTTGCCGCAGTGTTGGTCGTGCTCGCACTCGGCGCGGTGCTAGGGCTGGTAAACGGGTTGCTCGTCGAGATTGCCCGGATCGACTCTTTCATTGCGACCCTCGGCACGGGGACCGTCCTCTATGCACTGACATTGTGGTATACCGGCGGTCGTCAGGTTATCGGTGCGCTGCCGAAAGAATTCACCGGCATCTATACGACAAACCTCTTCGGGTTGCCGATTGCGGCCATTTATGTGCTGGCGATCAGCGTCGTCCTCTGGATCGTCGCCGAATATCTGCCCATTGGTCGAATGCTCTACGCGATCGGCGCCAATCAGCGTGCCGCCTCATTGAACGGTATCCGAACACGACGTTTCGTCATCGGCGCCTTCGTCACGTCTGGCGTGCTCGGTGCCTTCGCGGGCATCGTCCTTGCCGCGAAGCTGCGGATCGGGCAGGCAAGTGTCGGCCTTGAATTTTTGCTGCCAGCGCTAGTGGGCGCCTTCCTCGGCTCAACCACCATCAAGCCCGGGCGCGTGAATGTCTGGGGGACAGTCGTCGGAGTGGCGATCCTCGCTGTCGGGATCTCCGGCATCCAGCAATTCGGCGGTGCCTTCTATGTCGAGCCGCTCTTTAACGGCATGACACTTCTCGTTGCCATCGGCATCGCCGGCTACTCGCAGCGAAATCGGTCCATCGGCCGAACCAAGCCCCTTCAGAAGAGCGGCAGTTAAGGCCGCCGCCGAGCTACCAGCTTGCAACATGTCACATCAGGAGGAAACCACATGACAACAATCCGTCGGAAGAACACCCGTCTCCTTGTCCTTGGACTTGCCGGCGTGCTGGCAACAGCCGCTGGCGCCTATGCTCAGGACAGCAATGTCAAAGCTGCTCAGGATTACATCGCTTCAGTCACCAAAAGTAATCCGCCTTGGAGCGGCCCAACATCCGGCCCCATCGCCCAGAAGGACAAGACCATTGTCTACGTCTCTGCCGACCAGCGTAATGGAGGCGCACTTGGCGTTGCAGAAGGCGTGGAAGAAGCAGGCAAGGCAATCGGCTGGTCGGTACGTGTCATCGATGGTCAAGGAACAGTTTCAGGTCGATCCTCGGCATTGCAACAAGCGATCGCATTGAAACCGGACGGCATCGTGCTCGGGACTGTGGATGCCAAAGAGCAGGCCGAACTGATCAGTCAGGCCGTGGGCGCCGGCATCCAGGTCGTCGGTTGGCATTCGGTGACCAACCCGGGCCCTTCAGAAGAATACAAGCTCGTCACCAACATCGCCACCGACCCGCTTGATGTCGCCAAGGCCGCCGCTTCCTTCGCGGTTGCGGACTCCGAGGGCAAAGCCGGCGTCGTGATCTTCACCGACTCCACCTACGCGATAGCCATCGCGAAGTCGGATGCGATGGCCGAGGTGGTTAAGGACTGCGGCGGATGCAAGGTTCTCAGCGTGGAAGACACCCCGCTCGCTGAAGCCGCTACACGTATCCCGCAGCTTACCACGTCGCTGTTGCAGCGCTTTGGCGATCAATGGACCTATGCACTCAGCATCAACGATTTGACCTTCGATTTCATGTCGGCCTCTTTGGCCTCGGCTGGTGTGGCGCAGGATGGCCATCCCCGGAATATCTCTGCTGGCGACGGCAGCGAGGCCGCTTTTCAACGCATCCGCACCAGCTTCTATCAGTCAGGAACGGTCGCCGAGCCGCTTCATCTGCACGGCTGGCAGGCTGTTGACGAGCTGAACCGCGCCTTTGCCGGACAAGCGGCGTCCGGCTTCGTCGCCCCGGTCCACCTGGTGACTGCGGCTAATATCGGGTCGGATGGCGGACCCAAGAACCTCTACGATCCAGACAATGGCTATCGCGACGCCTACAAACGAATCTGGACCGGAAAGTAAGACCTCGCGGAGGCCGATTTTTGGCCTCCGCATTCCCAAGATATGGAGTTGGATCATGAGCAAAGCCTACTGGCCCGATGGAAGCCGTCTCGTCATTTCCATCTCGATGCAAATGGAGGCCGGTGGCGAAGCCCCCTACGGGCCGGGCGGCCCCTTTTCTGGCTTCATCGATATGGACCCAAGCTATCCCGATTTTCCAACGAAGTCCTGGTACAAGTACGGATATCGTGAAGGCATCCAGCGTATGCTGGATCTTTGGGACCGCTTCGGGATCAAGGTGACGTCGCATATGGTCGGGTCGGCCGTCGACCGTGCGCCCGAAGTCGCAAAGGAAATCGTTGAGCGCGGCCACGAGGCCGCCGCACACGGCCGCGATTGGGTACAACAATATGACCTGGACTACGAAGCCGAGAAGAGATTCATCCAAGACAATATCGACAGCGTCAGGCGCGCGACGGGCAAGGTGCCGGTCGGCTATAACGGCGCGGCGATGCGGGGCACGATCAACACACTGAAGATCCTTCAGGAACTGGGATTCAGATATTTCATCGACGATGTCAGCCGCGACGAACCGTTCCTCATCAAGGTGCGTGAAAAAGACATGGCGATCGTGCCCTATTCGCTGAACCTAAACGACATCATCCAGTTCGAGGCCTATAAATTCTCGACCGGAGAATACGAACAACAATTGAAGGACGAATTCGACCAGCTTTACGAAGAAGGCGCAATGCGCCGGCGTATGATGGCGATCTCCACCCACGACCGCATCCAGGGCCGCCCTTACCGCGTCCGCTCGCTAGCCAGGTTCCTGGAATATGCAAGCAAGCACGAAGGAGTGACTTTCTTGCGCAAGGATCAAATCGCCGAGATCATCTATTCCGATCCTCAACCGTTGCGCGACGTCAACGAGCACGATGCCTGGGCCGAATGGGAGCGCAAGCACGGTAAGCAGAAGATCGCGCCTATCGTCTGAACATCGACGAGCCGGCAGAAAGCACCTGGCCGGGCCGTCCTCGAACGCGCGGAATTCATCCATGAGCCATGATCTTGCAATCATCGGCGGAGGCATCGTTGGGCTGGCGACTGCGCGTGAGGTGACGCGTCGTTTTCCTGGCCTTTCGATTGTCGTCCTCGAGCGCGAGGATGACGTTGCCCTGCATCAGACTGGCCGCAATAGCGGCGTCATCCATTCTGGTATCTATTACCAGCCTGGAAGCCTGAAGGCGCGCTTGTGTAAGGAAGGCGTCGAGGCAACGATTCGTTTCTGCAAGGATCATGACCTGCCTTACGAGCAATGCGGCAAGATGCTGGTAGCGACACAAACCAGCGAGCTTGACCGCATGGCCTCACTCCATGAGCGCGGCCTCGCCAACGGCCTGCCTGTCGAGCGTGTCGACGCCGCGGAACTGCGCGCGCGCGAACCGCATATCCAGGGAGTCGGCGCCCTCTTCGTCTCGACGACGGGTATTGTCGACTACGGCCTCGTTGCGCGTACAATGGCCAAGGAGCTTAAGGAGCGCGGTGTCGAAATCCTGTTCGGCGCAATGGTCGACCGCATTAGCGAGGAACCGGCAGGTCTGACGATTGGCGCCGGGATGCGGCAGATAAAGGCGCGCAACATGATCGCCTGCGCCGGTATCATGGCCGACCGCATAGCGCGTCTCGGCGGCGTCGATCTCGACTTCCGAATCGTACCCTTCCGCGGCGAATACTATCGACTGGGCGCCGACAAGAACGATATCGTCAGCCACTTGATCTATCCGATCCCCGATCCTGGCCTGCCCTTCCTTGGCATCCATCTGACGAAAATGATAGGCGGCTATGTCACCGTCGGACCCAATGCGGTGCTCGCCTTTGCCCGCGACGGCTATCGTTTTGGCGATGTCAGCTTGCGCGATCTGGCCGAAACGCTGACCTATCGCGGCTTCCGCCGCCTTGTCGGAAAAAGCCTGCGCTCGGGCCTATCGGAAATGTGGAACTCGTTGAACAAGCACGCCTATCTCGCCCTTTGTCAGCGCTACTGTCCGGAACTCACCGTGCACGATCTCCAGCCTCACCGACCCGGCATCCGTGCCCAGGCCGTGCTCGCCGACGGCACGCTGGCTCATGATTTCCTGATCCGCGAGACGGCCCGCAGCATCCATGTCTGCAACGCACCCTCGCCCGCAGCCACGTCCGCCATTCCTATTGCCCGTGAACTCATTGACCGCGCGGCGAAACACTTCCGCTGGCGCGAAGCTGTGCGCGGCGGTCCTCGGATCAATCCGAGGACCGCCGATCCGGACTCGGCGGTCCCAAGCGCGTAGCTGTCAGGCTGGTTTGATCATGTCGCGGGCATAGGCCAGGCCAATACCATAGCCGCCTCCAAATTCCTCGACGATTGCACGCGCACCGTCATAGGTCTCGTGGCGTGTCCAGTCGCGCTGCAGTTCCAGCAACACCTGAATCCAGCTGGTCGTCCGGATGCCCGCCGACTGCATGCGCCGCAGCGCAAAGTCGTGACTCTCGGGTGTGAGCCCTCCGCAGGCGTCGCCAACGACGTAGACTTCATAGCCCTCTTCGGCGGCGGACAACGCGGTAAAGCTGACACAGGCCTCGGTCAGCAACCCCGAGATCAGAAGCCGCTTGCGGCCTGTCGCAACCATGGCCCTGCGAGCCGCCTCGTCCTCCCAGGCGTTCATGCTGCGCCGGTCGATCGGCACGACGTCCGGGATAGCCCGCTGCAGCACCGGCATCATCGGACCGCTGTAGACCTTGGTGGCCGAGGTCGAAGCCACGATCGGCAGTGCGAACACTTTCGCCGTCTTCGCCAGCGCCACCGCGTTGTTGAGGAGCTTCTGGCGATCGCCGGAGCCGACGCCGAAGGCCAGCCCAGCCTGCTGATCGACAAAGACGAGTGCGCAGTTACCGCCATCGAGAAGAGACTTTATCATGATCATAATTCCTTCGGGCTGCCGATCCACATGGATCTCGCGCGGTCGCCGGTTGGCCACACAGCGCGCTGACGTTCGTTGCCGTTGCGAGCGCGTCGGACGCGCTCGCAACGGCAATCCGGCTCAGGAGGAAATTTTGGCCGGGTTCGGCCCGATGCGCTCGCCATGGGCGACGCGCTCGGGACCTTTGTGAACCATGGTGACGGCGTAATCGACGCCCATGCCATAGGCGCCACAATGCTCCTTTATGACCGCTGTGACGGCTTCGTAGGTTTCGCGGCGCGCCCAGTCGCGCTGCCACTCCAGCAGTACCTGCAGCCAGGTCACCGGAACGGCGCCGGCCTGGACCAGCCGGTCCATGGCGTATTTGTGAGCGTCCTGCGAAGTGCCGCCGGAAGCATCGGCGACCATGTAAATCTCGTAATCACCCTCGAGCATCGCACCAAGCGCGAAGGTCAGGTTGCAGACTTCGATCCACAGACCCGCCACGACGACCTTCTTGCGCCCGTTCGCGGCCAGCGCGTCGCGGACGTTTTGATCATCCCAGGAGTTCATTGAACTTCGCTCCAGGATCTTGTGCTCGGGATACACGGCCATGAGTTCAGGAAACACATAACCAGAGAAGCTCTCGGTCTCGACCGTGGTGATCGTCGTCGGGATATTGAACACTTTCGCGGCTTTCGCCAGGCCGACGACATTGTTCTTCAGCGTCTGCCGATCGATCGACTGCACGCTAAACGCCATTTGGGGCTGCTGATCGATGATGATGAGCTGGCTGTTTTGCGGCGTCAGGACTTCCAGATATTTCGACATGGCTCTCTCTCCGAATGAAAATACTCTGATCAGAAATGCTGGGATGCTGTATCTGGCATCAATCCGGGCAACTGCATTGTCGGAGGAGATTCGGTCCTCGGCTTGCATATCCGCATCGCGGTTTGTCGATTTGTGCAAAGTTTGTTTGCACCGAATGAGAAAATAAGACGGTCACCCAGCGAGGGCGAAGGAGGTGCCGTCGGCCGGGCGGTTCCGGCCACCAGCGTTACCGGCGACTTCTGCAACAAAATCTGGATATCCGGCAGGCGGGCAAAACCGCAGCCCTGATCATCATATGGGCCGGACGCGGGCAATGTCCGGTCGCGATCTGTCGTCACCGCGGATGCCCGGTTGTCAGATGAACCGTGGGATCGGCCTTCGCTGCGGGGTCTGGTCGGGAAGGATCACCTCTTCCTGATCGATGTAGCACCATCCCCAACCCTCGGGTGGATCATATCCTTCGATGACCGGGTGGCCGCTCTGCTCGAAATGCGCGCGCGCGTGGCGAAGGGGGGAATCATCGCAGCAGCCAACGTGACCGCAGATTCGGCACAACCGAAGATGTACCCAGGGGCTGCCCATTTTGAGGCATTCTTCACATCCCCTCGCGCTTGGCACGACATCACGGATCATGTTCACATGGTTGCAGGCGGTCATAACGCTTCCTTTGCCGATCTGCTGAGGTAACTGTGAATCTGGGCGACAGCCGCCGCTCCATCGCCGACTGCGGCTGCGACCCGCTTGGTCGAACCAGCGCGAACGTCGCCGATCGCAAAGACACCCGGCATGCTGGTCTCGAGCGACGCTGTCGCTCCGTCGGTCAGGATAAAGCCCTTTCCGTCCGTCTTAACCGAGCCGCCGAGCCAGCTTGTATGAGGCGTCGCGCCTATGAACAGGAATAGGTGGGTAATGTCGTACCGGGCATAGGTATCACTGGCACGGTCGCGAACGACGGCACCGGCAAGGGCGTCGCCGTCGCGGTCGAGTTCGACGAGGTCCGTGCCGACGTGAATCTCCACGTTGGAAAGCGCCGAGACACGGTCGATAAGATAGCGAGACATCGTCTCCGACAGGTCCCGCCGGACGAACACGTGAAGGCGCTCCACATGTGGCGCCAGAAACACGATCGCCTGGCCTGCCGAGTTGCCGCCGCCGACAAGAGCAACGACCTTGCCCGTACACAAGCGAGCCTCGACCGGGGACGCCCAGTAGGACACCCCTGCCCCCTCGAAACGAGACAGACCAGGAATGTCGGGGCGCTGGTAAGTTGCACCCGAGGCGATCACGACGGTGCGCGAGGCAATCGTGGTACCGTCCGAAAGATTGAGAACAAGCCGGTCACCGACACGTTCCAGCCGCTCCACGCTCACGGGAATGGCCACCTCCGCCCCGAATTTGAGGGCCTGGTTGAATGCGCGGCCGGCAAGCGCTTGTCCCGATATCCCCGTGGGAAAGCCGAGATAATTCTCGATCCGCGCCGACGCGCCGGCCTGGCCGCCCATGGCTCGCTCGTCGAGAACGATCGTCGAGAGGCCTTCCGAAGCACCATAGACCGCCGCGGCCAACCCGGCTGGACCCGCGCCTACGATGGCAACATCGTAGATATTATGCGGATCTATTTTGGGAACGATGCCGAGACAGGCAGCCAACTCTGCCTCATTGGGCCGCTTCAACAACGTGCCGTTGGGGCAGACGACCAGCGGCAGCTCGATCGGCAGAAGCGCCATGCGCTCAACGAAGCTGCGGCCCTCGCCATCAACTTTGGGATCCATGACGAGGTTGGGATAGCCGTTTCGGGTCAGGAAGCCCTGAAGGCGCAGAACATGTGCATCGCCTGGCCCGCCAATGACAATCGTGCCCGAGCCGCCCTGCTCGATCAGCCTGACCCGGCGTAGAATAAGCGCGCGCATAACGATCTCACCGACTTCCGCCGATCCGATCATCAGCGCCCGCAAATGTGCTGGATCGAACGGAAGCAGGGTCGCGCCATCTTGGCCGGATCGAGCCGAGGCGATGGTCGCGCGGCCGTCAATTTGGCTGACTTCTCCGGTGAATTGCCCTGCACCATGGGTGGTGATCGGCGCTTCTTCATCAAGGCCGTCTCGCCGCAAGACATCGATCGAGCCGTCAAGCACAAGCCAGACCGGCACATCCCGGTCACCTGTGGCGAAGATCATCTCGCCGGCTGAAAAATGTTGCGGTGGACCGCTCGCGAAACGGCGCGCCGCTTCGACCTGGATTTGTGCAAGGACGGGGAACATCTGATCCCCGCGGGATCCAACACCGCCCTTCTGCTGATCGGTCACGCGAATGCTCTCCTTATGATAAGGGCGCGCTCGGCATGATTAGGGCGCGCTCGGCTGCACGACCTGCGAGCCTGCACATCCGATTGGCTGAATGCCGATGAGCGGGGAAAATCATGTTGTGCCTCCAACTAGAACGATACGGTCGCCCAGCCGGCGGCGAACGACCCGGACGTGCCGCCAGCCTCGCGGACACGCTCACCCGGAACATAGTTCACATAGGTGCCTCCCAGCGTTAGATGATCGGTTACCTCCCATTCCAGCGTGGTCGAGAACTGCTGGCCGATGTAACGGCCGGTGCCCCCGGTCGTCCCCGCGACGGGCGTGATGGCCGGCCCATAAAACGCGTCTTCCTGCGCCTGCTTCCAGAGTGGGTTCCAGCCGAGGGTGAGCTTGACTTCAGGTAGCAGGGTCAGACTGACGTTCGGCTGGATATCGAGGAGGTTGGCGGGGGCCACCAGGTTCGCTTCCGAGAAGTAGGGCAGCTTCGGGAAGAGCGGATAGAAAGTGCCTAGCGTGCTGTCTTCCAGATTGCCGTCGCCACTGATCGCGTCGGCATTAAGGCCGAGGCGTGGCGAGAAGGGCATGTTTACGAAGGTGTAGCCGAAATTGGCCGAAACGGTCCATGCCTGTATCTTATCGTGTCCGAATTGACCGAACTGATAGGCGGCCTCGACATTCCAGTCGAGATTGCCCGCCTCGCCGAAGAGCCGGGCGCCCACAGTGTGACGGTGCTCGTCGGCGGTGCCCTGCGCGAAGCGGGCATTTTGGCGATCCAGGCCGAGATAATAGAGATCGATCTTGAGAGCCGGCAAATCGGGAACCTGACCCGTGCCGTAGACGCCCCAGAACGCCTGACCAGGGTCGGACTTGTCGTCGAAGATACCGTCCTGCGGCAGCACGGGCCGCGTAACGAAGGCGTCGATACGCGCATCCGACGAAGCGATCCAGGCGGCTCGTACGCCGTCGAAGGAGCGGCGGACATTCGGACTTTCGCGTACAGAGACCAGCCTCGATGAGCCGTAGCTCATCTCCTGCCTTCCGCCGCGGATCATGATGCCGCCGAGATCGGTCGGCAGCATGAGTTCGCCATAACCCTGCAACAGATCCAGCCGGTCGAGTTGGGTTGGCGGGGGCGTTCCGTTCCAGACAGGCGCCTGCCCACTGACAAGCTCGACATAGGTCTTCAGGAATTGGCCGATACGCAAGCCGGCCGAAAGATAGGTCCGCATCAGCACGCCGTCGTTGCGCTCGGGCGCCGCCAGCCCGAACACAGGATTGCGCGAGAACTCCGACCGGATGCGCAACTGCCCTCCGAGCGAGAGGGTGACCTGGCCATCAGGCGATAAGGGGATGTCTTTCAGGGCATCGAAAGGATCTTTCGCCGCCGGCTTATCACGATCATCCGCCTGCGCCGTGACGACACTGCCCGAGGTCAGCAACAGCCATATCAGCGCGATCGGACCCACTCGCGTCATGCCTTCACCCCTTTACCGGAACCAGCGGGGCGACGTGGCGGATCCATATGGATGAAATGCCGCACGACTGGTCCATCCGGCCCTACATGGAAGCGCGCGATTTCGCTCTGCAGATCGGCATCGGCTTTCGATACGCGGTGATGCTGGCGCAAATGCTCCGCCCATGACGACACGATGAACCACTCGACCAGCTTTTCCGGGTCGGCTGCATCTTCCGTGATGCCCCAGCCATAGGCTCCATCGCGCCGCCGTTCGGCGGAGAGTTTGCGGATTGTCCGCAGGAACGCTCCGCGCTCCGTCTTCGGAACGCGATACTCGATCAGGATGAGCACCGGCCCGCGGTCATTTTCGACCGGAGCGGCAACGAGCGGTTCCGGCCAGTGGTTGGAGGGTGCAAGATCAGCCTCCCCTACCGGCAGTTTGACGCGGTGCATGATCAGGCCCGCGACGAACAGTGCGGCCGCCCCGATCAGCAAGGTGCCGCGGATACCGGCGGCCTCCGCGACCGCACCCCAGCCGAGGGAGCCGGCGGTCATCGCGCCGTTGAAGACGGTCAGGTAGACTGCGAGCGCGCGCCCCCGCACCCAGTTCGGCAGGATCGCCTGGGCGACTCCGTTGAGTGTTGTGAGGGCGACGATCCAAGCCATGCCGAGCAGGAGCAGGATTACGACCGCGAGCCATTGCGGCGGGCCGAAGGAGAGCGCCGCCATCACAGCCGCTGTCACAATTGCCGATAGCAGCAGCAGCGTGTCGGCGTCCAAGGTGCTCCGCAAGCGCGGCAGTACGATCGCGCCCATAATGGCGCCGGCCCCGACAGCCCCCAGCAGCACACCGTAGAAGCCTGAGCCACCGCCGAGCAGGTTGCGGGCGACAAGCGGCAACAGGGCCCAGACGGCACTTGCGCAGGCGAAGAAGATCGCGGCGCGCAGCAGCACCACATGCAGTTCGCGGCTGGCCCTCGCATAGCGAAGCCCGGCACGGAAGGCGCCGCCGAAGCGCTCACTGAGAGCATCGTCGCTGTCGGGCGCGCGCCGCCACCACATCAGCGCACCGACAACGACGACATAGCTCGCCACGTCGGCGCCATAGGTGACGCCGGCGCCGAGAGCCGCCAGGATAAGGCCACCCAGGGCCGGCCCGATCGCGCGCGCAATGTTGATGCCGAGCGAGTTCAGCGCAACCGCGCTCTTGAGGTCCGCCTTGCCCACGAGCTCTGGCACGATCGCCTGCCAAGTCGGACCCATCAGGGCGGCGCCGACGCCACCGAGAAAGGTCAATGCCACCAATGAACTGACGCTGAGAAGTCCACTCAGCGACAACGACATCAGCGACAGGCTCACCAGCCCGAGCATCAGCTGGACGGCGATCAGGAACTTCCGGCGATCGAGGATGTCGGAGAGTACGCCGGCGGGGATCGCAAGCAGAAAGACCGGCAGCGTTGCCGCCGCTTGCACCATCGCGACCGCGGCAGGGGCACCGGAGAGATCCGTGACGAGCCACGCGCTGGCGACATCGCGCATGAAGCTGCCGACATTGCCGATGATCGTCGCCGCCCACAGAACGGCGAAGACCTTTTGTCGCAGCGGCGCGAAGCTGGATACGGCGGCCCTGGGAGGCTCCCCGCTCAATTGTCCGCTCCCTTCGGCCGCGCGAGGTCATCGAGCGCGACCAGGAGGAAGCCGCCGATCAGGCCGAGATGTTCGAAGAAGGCGTTGGTCGCCATCGTCCGGTCCTGTCCGGCCGGCAGTTCCCAGAAACGCAGGGCGATGAACGTGGCGACCAGCGTGAAGCCGGCGAGGCAGAGCGCGGCGAGCCAGCGCCAGCGGCCGGCCAGGATCATCGCTGTCGCCGTGAGTTCGAAGGCGATCACCAGAACGGCGAACACAGGCGCGGGCGACAGGCCGAAGTGATTCATCTCGGCGATGGCGCCGCCGAAATCGAGAATCTTGGTCACCGGCCCCTGGATATAGGCGCCGCAGAGCAGGAGCATCGCAACCCACCGCAGCGCTGGAGCCTGCCTCGCAGGCACGGTCGCGGAATCCGATATCGTCATCATGGTCTCTCGTTTCGTATCAAGGCGAAGCGGCCGGCGCCGGCGCCGGCAAGCACAAGAAACCGCCGGCCAGGCCGAGGTTTTTCAGGAAGTGGATAGACTGCATCTCCGCGGCGCCCGGGTCGGGCATTCCCCAGAAGGCGTGGAAAACGAAGGCTGTCACCAGCGCGTAGGCGGCCAGTCCCACGGCCGCAAGTCGTGGCAAGACACCGACGATGATCGCCAAAGCTCCCAACATCTCGGCGCCGGCCGCCAAGATCGCGAATGCGAATGGCGCGGGAAAGCCCTTGGCGGCGATCGTTTCGGCCGTGGCGGCGAGGTTGCCCCATTTGCCGAGACCACTGACGACAAAGAGCACGACGAGCAGAAGGCGGCCCGCAAGCAGGCTTATGTCGCGCATCATACTGCCCAGCAGGCGCAGCCGAGCGCGCCCCAGAAACTCTTGAGATCGGAGACCGGGAGGCGGCTCGACCAGGCCCCGGCATGGTCGTGGCCATGAACGCCGCAGCTGCTCGCGCAGCCGCAACTGGTCATGGCCGTTCGCCGCAACGAGTTCTTGCCGGCGCCCTCGGGCTCGCCCCAGGCCGCATAGCCCTTGAAGGTCCTGACCGGCGACCAGTCGGGCATCGCCGGAGGGGGTGCGCTCTCGTCCAGACTTGCGAAGTCCCCGGCTCCATAGACGATCTTGCCGCCAACCACCGTCAGATCGGCGCTGATGTGCGATATCTCGTCCTCTGGACACGAAAAGAAATCGCGGTCGGGCACGATCAGATCGGCGAACTGGCCGACAACGACCTGGCCTTTCTTCCCTTCCTCGTTGGAAAACCAGGTGACCTTTTCGGTCATCATCCGCAGCGCCGTCTCGCGATCGAGGCAGTTGCGCTGTGGTGTCATGCGCAGGCCGCCGACGGTGCGGCCGGTGACCAGCCAGGACAGCGAGACCCAGGGGTTGTAGGAGGCGACGCGGGTGGCGTCGGTGCCGGCCGAGGTCTTCACCCCCTTTTCCAGCAAGCGTGCCACCGGCGGGGTCGCCTCGGCCGCGCCGGGGCCGTAGCGCTCGACGAAATACTCGCCCTGATAGGCCATGCGATGCTGCACGGCAACGCCGCCGCCAAGTGCTGCGATGCGATCGATCGAGCGTTCGGAGATCGTCTCGGCATGGTCGAAGAACCAGTTCAGACCCTTGAGGGGAACGTCCTGGTCGACCTTCTCGAAGACGTCGAGCGCCCGCGAGATCGTCTCGTCATAGGTTGCATGCAGGCGCCAGGGCCAGCGATTTTCGGCCAGGATGCGCACGACGCCCTCGAGGTCGCCCTCCATCTCGGGCGGCATGTCGGGACGCGGCTCACGGAAATCCTCGAAATCGGCGGCCGAAAAGACCAGCATCTCACCGGCGCCGTTATGGCGGAAATAATCCGTTCCCTGCTTGTACTTTGAGTTCCTGGTCCAGTTGAGGAAGTCCTCCTTCTCCTGCTTCGGCTTCTGCGTGAACAGGTTGTAGGCAAGGCGGATGGTCAACTGGCCGTCATCGGCAAGTTTCTGGATGACGGCGTAATCATCCGGATAGTTCTGGAAGCCGCCGCCGGCATCGATCGCCCCCGTCACGCCGAGCCGGTTGAGCTCGCGCATGAAATGGCGCGTCGAATTGAGCTGGTAATCGAAGGGCAGCTTGGGGCCCTTGGCGAGCGTCGAATAGAGGATGCCGGCATTGGGCTTGGCCAGCAGCAGCCCGGTCGGATTGCCGTTGGCGTCGCGCGTGATCTCGCCGCCTGGCGGGTTGGGCGTATCCTTGCCATAGCCAACTGCACGCAGCGCCGCTCCGTTCAGCAGGGCGCGGTCGTAGAGGTGCAGAATGAAGACCGGAGTGTCGGGCGCGACGGCATTGAGTTCCTCGATCGTCGGCAGGCGCTTTTCGGCGAACTGATGTTCGGTGAAGCCGCCGACGACGCGCACCCATTGCGGCGGCGGCGTCACAGCGACCTGACGCTTGAGCATGCTCATGGCGTCCGCCAGCGAACGCACGCCGTCCCAGCGCAGCTCCATGTTGAAGTTCAATCCGCCGCGGATGATATGCAGATGATTGTCGATCAGCCCCGGAAGCGCGCGGCGTCCCATGAGGTCGATAATCTTCGTCTGCTGGCCGGCATGCGCCATCACGTCGGCCTCGTTGCCAACCGCCAGGAACACGCCGTCCTTGATCGCGACGGCGCTTGCCGACCGCTTGGTGCGGTCGAGCGTGGTTATTTGGCCGCTGTGCAGGATAAGGTCTGCTGTCACCGACTTGTCTCCGGATTGTTGGGGTTGACCTTGAGCAAAGGCAGACAGGGCGAGACCGGGGAGAGCAAGCCCGCCAAGAACGGCACGACGCGTCGGCACTATGCGCGCTCCTTTTCTTCCGTCTCGTCCTGAGCCGGCTTGCCGCGCGGCAGGTGACCGAAGACATGGGGCCGGACCTGATTTTGCCAGGATTGCAGCGCGGGCTCCTTGGCCCATAGACTGCGCACCAGCGGCGGCAATTGCTCCCCGACCAAAATGCCGAGGAGACCTACGAGCGCCACGACCGGCGGCGCCGGTGAACGAACGTTGATGAGACTATAGATGACGCCGACAAGGAGGCCCGCGCCGAGGGAAAATAAATAGACTTTCATCTGCCTACCCGGTGCCGTGAAGAGAAGGCCGACCACCTGTCTCGATGGAAGGCCGCCATATTGCGACAGGGTGCGAAACATGCGCGCCCGCGTCTTGTCGAATTGAACGGTTCTTTGTCTAATTTCGCGAGGGCCTTGCGGGCACTACTCAGGTGCCACGATCAGAACTTGCTCGCCAGCAACTCGTCCTCCGTCACGCCGGCGGCGAGTTCCAGAAGACGGCAGCCGCCCGCTCGACCAGTGGTTCGAAGGCGCCGAGGGCGGTGGTCACGAGATCGACCACTGCGGCGGCTGGCGGCAGCATATATCGCCCCATCAGCTTCTGCTGCGGGCGGCCTTCCCTATCCAATGGCAGCGTGCTCCATCGCCACCCTGGTCCGGGCGAGCGGGGATTAACGCGGCACGACGGCCAGCGGCCCGATCGCGCCGGAGTCAGCTTCACGGCCCGCTTCGACGACGTCGAGCGGATAGGGATCGACGAGCGGCTGGCCCGAAAGCGCGGCGTCGAGCCGCGCGTAGTCGAGTTCGCCTTCCCAGCGTGCCATGACCACCGTGGCGACCCCGTTACCAATCATGTTCACCAGCGCCCGGGCTTCACTCATGAAGCGGTCGATGCCGAGGATGAGCGCCATGCCGGCGACCGGGATGGCGGGAACCACCGAAAGGGTTCCGACCAGGGCGATGAAGGAGGCGCCGGTGACGCCGGACGCACCCTTTGAGGTGAGCATGGCGACGGCGAAGATGGCGAGTTGCTGATGCAGTGACAGGTCGGTGTTGGTGGCCTGCGCCACGAACAGCGCCGCCAGCGTCATGTAGATCGATGTGCCGTCGGTGTTGAAGACGTAGCCGGTCGGCACGACCAGGCCAACCACCGGCTTGGAGACGCCCGCGCGCTCCAGCTTTTCCATCAGGCTGGGCAAGGCCGAGTCCGACGACGACGTGCCGAGCACGAGCAGGATCTCTTCCTTGATGTAGAGCAGGAACTTCAAGATGCTGAAGCCCGCCCACCAACCGATGAGGCCGAGCACGCCGAACACGAATATGATGCTGGTGAGATAAAATGTGCCGATCAAGAATACGAGCGGGCCGAGCGCGGAAACGCCATATTTGCCGACCGTGAAGGCCATCGCCCCGAAAGCGCCGATCGGCGCCAGCCGCATGATGACGTTGATGGCGCCGAACACCAGGTGCGAGCCGGCATCGATCACGTCCCTGACCGGTTTGGCGCGGTCGCCGAGATGCGACAGCACATAGCCGAACAGGACCGAGATCAGAACGACCGGCAGGATGTCGCCTTTGGCGAAAGCGTCGACAATGGTGGTCGGAATGATGTTCATCAGGAAGTCGCTGACCGACTGTTCGGCGGCCTTGCCGGCGTAGGCCGCGACCGCGCTTGCGTCGAGGGTCGCCGGGTCGGCGTTGAAGCCGGCGCCGGGCTTGACCAGATTGCCGACGATCAGACCGATGATCAGCGCAACCGTGGACACGACCTCGAAATAGATGAGCGCCTTGCCACCAACCCTGCCGACCTTCTTCAGATCGTTCATGCCGGTGATTCCGGACACGACGGTGCAGAAGATGACCAGTGCGATCACCATCTTGATGAGCTTGATGAAGGCGTCGCCCAGCGGTTTCATGTCGATGCCGGCTTGCGGCCAGAAGTGGCCGAGCACGATTGCCGCCGCGATGCCGATCAGCACCTGCAGATAGAGGATCTGGTACCAGGGTTTACGCGGACGTGGGGAATGCACATGAGCCATTGGGTTCCTCCCTTGGGGCGAATGACATCGCGGCGACGGGCAACACCCGTCGCGTGGGTTGATGGTAGGCATGCGTGGTCACGGAGCCCGACGGGCGGACGTCCCAGGTGCCGGTCAGCGCGGCGGCCCGGTCGCCTGCAACGGCATCACCAGCAGGATCGTGGCGGGTTCCTGGGTATGGTTGTGCAACCGGCGGGCCTCGTTCGGCCCGATGCGGCAGGAATCCCAGCGTCGCAGGCGCACATGCTCGCGGCCGTTCGATACGGTCACCTCTCCGTCGAGTACGACGTACATCTTCTCGACGTCCGAAGTGTCGAGCATCGTGCCGCCATTTGGCGCAAGGGTCGAGGCGCCCAGCCAGACGGTGTCGGCCGGCCCGGCCTCGCGTCCTTGCAGCCGCGTCATCCGCATATCGTGATGGCCGGGTGCGGAGTAGGCGGGAGCTTCGGCGAAACGGACGACGTGCATGGCATCAGCCTCCCGGCACCAGCACGACGCGGTTCCGCGACGAGCCCATCACGGCCTGGTAGGCGGCATGGGCGTCATCGAACCGGTAGACGGCGCTGTCGATGATTGGAAAAGGCCGCAGCGAGCCGTCGGCGAAACCTGGCGCCAGCGCCTTCAGGATGGCGCCGGTCTCGACCGAGCCGAGCGCGATGGTGTCGATGCCGACATAGGTGTGGCGGCCTTTGTAGAAAGCGAGGATGTCGAAGCTGACAAAGCGGTCAATGACGGAAATGAAGATCGCCCGACCCCCGACCGCCATCGACTTCTGGCCGATCTCGTAGAACGGGTCGCCGACGGTGTTGAAGACGATGTCGGCCCCCTTGCCGCCGGTAAGTTCGCGGACCTTCGCCGGCACATCCGTCGTGTTCGAGGCGATCACCTCCACCGGCCCGTTGGCGTGGCCAGCATGGGATTCCTCGCGCCGCACGACGCCGATCACACGCGCGCCGCGCCAACTGGCGATCTGTGCCGCCGCCTGGCCAACCTTTCCGTTGAGCCCGAGGATCATCACGGTCTCGCCCTCGGCAGGCAGGCCCGCACGCCGCAACCCTTCCCAGGCGGTGACGAACGGCACGCCGATGCCGGCGGCCTGGCGGGCGCCGATGCCTGGCGGGATCTCGACGACGGCGTCCGCCTCGACGATCATGTGGCTGGCGTGCGAACCGTCCTGGCGGATGCCGAGATCGCCCGATGAGCCGAACACCAGCTTGTCGACGAGGGTTTCCGGGCCGACCACCACCTTGCCGGAATAGTCGCGCCCCGGTGTTCGCGGAAACACCGCATAGGGCATGAGCCCGGTGGCCGCCTTGGCATCCGAAGGGTTCACGGCGGCGGCGTGGATCTCGACCAGGACCTCGTGGGCCGCGACGGCGCGCAGCGGGTATTCCTCGACAGCGAGCCTGATCGCCGCATAGTCCGGCGCTTTCTCGTACAGGCGCAGTCCTCTCGCGGAGACCTGGAGCTGGCGTGGACGTTCGGTCGTAAGTGACATGGTCGGCCCCGTTCGAATTTCAGGCGACGCGGTTGGTGTTGGCCGGCCAAGCGGGCAGGCCGAGAATGGCTCGCGCCTCGCGCGGGTCGGCGACCTTGCCGCCGAGGTCTTCGACGATGCGGCGTGCCTTCTCGACCATTGCGGCGTTCGACGGCGCCAACACGCCGCGATCGAGATAGATGGCGTCCTCCAGGCCGACCCGCACGTGACCGCCGGCAAGGTAGGACTGCGCCACCATTTGGAAGGCGGAGCGGCCGATGCCTATCGCGGTGAACGCGGCATCCGGCGGCAGAAGGTTGCGGGCGTAGACGACGGTTTCCGGCGATGGCTGGAAGCCGTAGCGCACGCCCATGATCAACGAAGTGAGCGGAGGCCCCTGCAGCGTGCCGTCGGCGAGAAGATCGGCCAGCAGCGCGATGTCGCCCGAATCGAACAGTTCGATCTCCGGCCTGACGCCGGCCCCGGCGATCACCTTGGCCATGCGGCGCACATTGCCGGGCGTGTTGATCACCACTTCGCCACCGGAATTCATGGTGTTCAGGTCGAGCGTGCAGATGTCGGGCTTGAGCGCGGCGATGTGCTCGACGCGGCGTTCGGGCGCCAACAGCGTCGTGCCCGGGCCGGCGACCCTGGGATCTTCCTGCGACGGCACGAAACGACCGCCGGGACCGGTGGTCAGATTGATGATCAGTTCCGGGTTCGAGCCGCGGATCAGGTCCAGCACCTCGCGATAGAGCTCGAGTTCCATCGACGGGCGGCCGGTCCGCGGGTCGCGCACGTGGATATGCACGACCGCAGCGCCGGCCTCGGCGGCGGCGAGCGCCGAGGCCGCGATTTGTTGTGGCGTGATCGGCAGATGCGGGGTCTGTTCCGGCTTGGTCAGATTGCCGGTGATCGCACAGGTGATGACGATTTTTGGCAGCGGCGAGCGCATCATCGAGCCTCCGTCCTAGAGCGCACGGCCGCCATCGACCTGGACGATGTGTCCGGTCGAATAGCCGAGCATGGTGGCGCATGCGGTGATGGCGGCGGCGATATCCTCGGCCTCGCCGATCCGCCTGAGCGGCGTCGAGGCACTAACCCTGTCGTTGAAGTCGGTGCCGCGGCCGGGCACGAACTCGGTGTCGACGACGCCAGGCGACACCGCCAGCACCCGCACCTCGGGCGCCAGCACCCGTGCCAACGCCTTGGTCATCACGTCGATGCCGGCCTTGGCGGCACAGTAAGCGATCGAGGAACCAACGCCTGTGAAGGCGGCGATGGACGAGATCGACACGACGAGCCCGTCGCCGGAAGCCTTCAGCATCGGCGCGAAAGTGCGGATCGCCGCGAACTGACCACGCCAGTTGACCTGCAGCATACGATCGATCAACTCGTCGGTCAGCGCATCCAGGTCGGCATGCGGCACCGGCTTGGTGAAGCCGGCGGCGTTGACCAGGATGTCGAGCCGTCCGTAGCGGTCCTGAAGCTGCGCTCGCAACGCGATCAGCGAAGGGGTATCGACGAGATTGGCGGTATAAGCGGCGTGATCGCCGCCCAGTTCGGCGATCAGCGCCTTGGCTGCGGCCGCATCGCGCTCGGTGTCGAGATGCGTGACCACTACCGTTGCCCCGGCAGCGGCCAGCATGCGGCTGGTGGCCGCTCCGATGGCGCCGGCGCCGCCGACGACGAGGGCCACCTTGCCGGCAAGCGATCGGGGATAGGATGGTCGCGGACGCACCGTGACCGACGAGGAGGCCGCGGCCCCCGGCTGGACTGAATTTGACATGATTGCTCTCTGGCGTGTTCGGGGCTGCTAACGGATAGGAGGGTTCGGCAGCTTGGCTTCGCCGGCCTCCATCACGAAATCGTAGGTCAATCGGAACCACGGGCTGTCGACCCCTGGAACCGGGGCGGCACCGGCACCTTGCTGGAAATCACCGATGAGGTGGCGCGTGACGCCGAAGACTACGTCGCTCTCGATATGCTGGTCGTCATCGACGAAGACCTGGGTGATCAGGGTCTTGTAGCCGGGCTTGTGGCAGAGAAAATGCAAATGCGCCGGCCGATAGGGATGACGCAGCTGCGCGCGCAGGAGATCGCCGACCGGTCCGTCGGTCGGCACCGGATAACCGGCGGGCTTGACCGAGCGGAACCAGATGCACCCGTCCGCGTCGGTCCGGAACTTCCCACGCAGGTTCATGTCGGCCTGGCCTGGGTCCTGGTTCTCGTAGAGCCCTACCGGCGAAGCCTGCCATATGTCGACCTCGACATCCGCCAACGGGTTACCATCCGGGTCGGTGATGCGGCAGTTTGCAAACAGTGCCGGTCCGGGCGTTTCGGACCGTACGATCGAGCCGCCGTTCTCGGTAGCCGGGGAATGCATGCGCCAGAACGGCCCAAGCAGAGCCGAGGCCGTCTCGGTGGCGCCGTTCTGACCATTGTTCAGGAGACAGACCAATGTCGAGAAGCCGATGGCATCCGAGAACAGAACGCCCTCATTGTGCGCGTCGTGGGTGGACTGGCCTATGCGGTTGAGGAAATCGACGCCGAGCTCGAACTCCTCCTCGGTGAGCTTCACCTCGCGGGCAAAGGCGTGCATGTGCCGCACGAAGGCCGCGGCGACCTCGCGTAGACGGGCGTTCGGCGCCCGCGACATGGCGTCAAGGACGATCTCCGTCACCGCGCTTTGATCCCCGATGATGTGGGTGCGGTGCCCCTCTCCCCTGACTGCTATCCCTGCGCTCATCGTTTCCTCCAACGCGTTAGTCTATCCAATGCGCTTATCCAATACCTTTATGCAATCGATTGCACCGTTTGTTATGCGATCGATTGCACATTGTCAAGCGAGGGGCGAATTCCTTTTGGTGAAGCTGGTTTCCCCCGCCGCTCACACTGTCGGCGTCGGCCTTGCGGAAATGGGGGAAACGAGCGGCGCGCCGCCGCCTGCGCGATATCAGAACCGATGCGAAGGCCGCGGCTGTTCCAACCGCGCCAAGGCTTATTTTGCGTGACTCGACGCCGAACTATCGATGCGCCGGAGACGATGCCTCCGGCCCGTTGGGCGAGATAAGAGTGCCGATGCTTCGGATGAAGCGCCGACATCCGAGTGCACGAGAGCGGATCAGCCTTCGATCATATCGCCGACCCGCTCCAAGTATTCGCTTCCGCAATTTCGGGCGGAAATCGCCAGGCGGATCTCCTGCTTTAGAAACCGAACTTGCCGTTCGCGTTCTTCCATTCGATCTGTGGTGGGATCGTTTCGATTGTATCCCAGTGCTCGACGATCCTGCCGTTATCGACGCGGAAGAGATCGTAAAAGGACGAAGCCTTGCCGGCAAAGGAACCTTCGCTGACGGTGAGCACGAAATTGCCCTCGCCGAGCACTTTGTGGACCGTGTCGTACTTCATGGTGATGCCCTGCTTGGCCATGGCTTCCAGCGCGGCGCTCAGGCCCGACAGGCCGTTGCCGATGGCCGGGTTGTGCTGCGTGTAATTCTCGCCCTCAATGTAGCCACCAAGCTTGTCGAATTGCCCACCGACGAGGATGTCCTGCACGAAGGCGCCGACCAGCGCCTTGTTGTCGGCGGTCTTCTCCTGGTCTTTCGGCACGGTCGGGCCGTTGGTCATGGTGTTGCCGCTCGGATTGGGGCCGGCCGTTTCCTGCAGATTGTCCCAGTGTTCGACGATCTTGCCGTTCTCGAAGCGGAAGATGTCGAAGCCGATCTTCGGTCCGAAGAAATCATAGTCGGAGTGGGTGAAGACATAATCGCCATCCTGGAAGACGCGGACGGTATTGACCCTCGCAGAGCCTTTGGGAAGCAAGGCCATCAGTTGACCGAAACCAGCCAGGCCGTCGGCCGCGGCAAGGTTGTGCTGGATGTACTTTTTGGGATTGATAACAGACACCGGACCGGCGGCTCCGGTCTCGATCGACTTGAGCAGGTCGACGACCTGCTGTTCCTGTTCAGTCAATTTACCCTCCTAATGTGCGGTTGCGGAAGACGCAGGCACCATGACCGATGCCAGCGAGACGAATGAGGCCGCGAATGCGGCGGTGAAAGATCGAGTGGTTGAGCGCATTTATGTATCCGATCTAGGTACAGACAATATGTACCTAGATCGGATACATAAATATGTCAAGCGCTGCGGTGCCTGGTGATGCGGTTACAGCCGGACTGGAATGTTCAGGAGCGCGACGGGGGGCCGTGGATGCTCGGATCCGTGCGGCGCGATCAGGCGCTGCGGGCCGCTATCCTGGCTGCGAGGTCGGCGATGGTGGTCGCGGAAAGCCGGCGTTCGAGCGCCTGCTGGGCTTCGTTTACCTCGTTCGCCAGCACCTCGTTGATGCTGCGGCCCACGGGGCAGGCCGGATTCGGATGCTCATGTAACGCAAGCAGCACCCCCTCCTCATCCACGGCGCGATAGACGTCGAGCAGGGATATCTGATCACCGGGCCGGGCGAGCAGCGCACCGCCGCCGCTGCCCATCATCGACTTTGTGAGGCCGGCCCGCGCCAGCAACGACAGCAAGCGGCGGATGAAGGTCGGATTGGTGTTGACGCTCGACGCGATCAATTCGGACGACGCCGGTTGGCCCTGCTGGTACTGCAGGAAGGCAACGATGTGCGTGGCGACGGCGAAACGGCTGTTCACGGTGAGTGATCCAAATATGTGCGTAAATTAGGCACATATCGCCGCGGGTTCAAGCGGTCGCACAGATCGCCGTCCCTGCAGATCCGTCACGACCGGCGCTCGCGCGCGCGGTGTGAATGAAGCTGGTCAGCCGTTCGGGATCACCTCTTCGTGCGGCCGCATCCATTTGTCATTGAGACTGTCTTTCAGCCCTTGCCACCTTTGCTACGGTCCTCCCCGGCCCACGCCGATCTCAGCAGACCGAGGATTTCGCCGCGTATCAGCGGCCGCGGATTCCAATAGGCGGACGACATTGCAAGATCGGCGGCGCCGGCGAGATCCGCTTCGCGCATTCCGAGGTCACGCAAGGCCCGTGGCGCTCCGACGCCGTCCGCGAAGATTGCAAGCGCATGACCAATGTCGCCGTCATCAAAGATTTCGCGTATCGGATCCAGAAGGGCACCTGTGGCGGTCGCGTTGAAAGCGATCGTATAGCGCAGCATTACCGCGTGGGTCTCGGCATGAGGCAGGCCGAAGGAGCC
>NZ_VFUX01000046.1:0-47267 GCF_006441275.1 Mesorhizobium sp. B2-4-17
CCCTTCAAGCCCCATCTGCCGCCCGGCCAATACGTCCCTTGACACCCCTCCGAAGCAGATGTGTGCGCACGCTAGCCCCATTCCGGGTAGGGGTGAGGGGCAGCGTAAACGTCGAATATGATCACTCCAACGCTCGTGCTGCCCCTCATCCGCCTGCCGGCACCTTCTCCCCGTGGAACGGGGAGAAGGGATACTCTGGCAACCTTCCCGCTCTTCGGTTAGCCTCCGCGAATTCCTTGGCGGAGGATGAACCTTTTTGGGCTGTTCAGCGACAGAGCAGGCAGGAGCCAGGCGGCTCGACCGGCCATGACGGCGGCGACGGAGACCGATCGCGCGCTTGTCGACCGGGTCGCGAAGGGCGACCGGGCCGCCGTGCGGCTCCTGTTCATGCGTCACCACGCGCGGATCTACCGCTTCGTGGCGCGCCAGACGGGATCGGAGATGATGGCTGACGATATCGCGAACGAAGTGTTCCTTGAATTGTGGCGCCAGGCGCCGGGTTTCGAAGGACGCTCCGAAGTCTCGACGTGGCTGCTCGGCATCGCCCGGTTCAAGGCGCTGTCGCTGCTGCGCAAGAAGAAGGAAGACTGGATCGACGATGAGGCCGCAGCCGCGGTGCCCGACAGTGCCGACACGCCGGAAGTCGTCACCATGAAGGAAGACAAGGCCGCCGCCTTGCGGCGTTTCATCGACGCCTTGCCCGAAGAACACCGCACGGTGATCGACCTCGCCTATTTTCATGGACAGTCGGTGACCGAGATCGGCGAGGTGCTCGGCATCCCGGGGGCGACCGTCAAGACCCGGATGTTCTACGCCCGCAAGAAACTCGGCGAGGCCCTCAAGGCCGCCGGTTACGACAGGGGGTGGCCATGAGCGCCGCTGAAAAGATGTCGCGCCGCGACGAAATGGAAACGCTGCTGCCGTTCTATCTGAACGGCTCGCTGGAAGGGGCCGAACTGGAGGCCGTCGAGGAATGGCTGGCCAGCGATCCGGCCGCTCTTGCCGCCCTTGGCGAGGCCGAGGCCGAATTCTCGGGCACATCAGCCGCCAATGAAGCGATCCGCCCGCCCGCCGACGCGCTCAGCCGCTTCGCCAAGACGCTCGAGGCAGAGGCAGGACCGGCGCGGATGCCGGCCGGCTCGTCCTGGCTGGCGCAGGCCTGGGGCCGCTTCATGGCGGTGCCCGCCGGTGTCGCCTGGGCGGCGGCGGCGGTCCTGCTGGCGCTGATCGTGGTGCAGTCGCTGGTGCAGCCCGGCGGCAAAGGCAAGGATTTCGAGATTGCCGGCGCCGAGGACGATCTGGCGAAGATGCCGTTCGCGCTGGTCAAGTTCAAGCCGGATGCGAAGATGTCCGACGTTTCCAGCTTCCTCGGCGGCAAAGGGCTGAAGATCATCGGCGGACCGACCGCCGACGGCGTGTTCCGGCTCGCCATTCCCGCAGCCAACACGGCCGACTACACCAAGGAGCTCGGCCTTATTGCCGCCCAGCCTTTCACCGAGACTGTGATCGAGGGAAGGAAACCGGCTGATGGCGGCTGAGGCGGTCATTCGATTTGCGGCGATCCTGGAGCGGTTCACCGTTTCACCGAAACGTCGATCCGCTCCATCCGCTTTCCTTTTCGCAATTCCGGACGGAAAACCACTACGCACTTTTGCTGGAATTGCTTTGGCGGCGGCGGCGACAATCGCGGCCGTGCCTGCCTCGGCGCAGACCAGCGGGACCAATCCGGACGGCACGAAAATCGACTGTCGCAACGGGGCCAACGCGGCCGGTGCCGATTGCGCCAAGGACGGCAATGGCGCCAAGAACAGGGCCGGCGACGCGGGTCCTGGTCAGGCGGTCTTTCTTCCCGCCCTGATCGTCGATCTTTTTCCCAACCCTGCGCCGGTGCCGGCCCCACGGCCGCAGCCGGCGACGCCGCCGGCCAACAACCAGGCCGGTCCGCCGCCGAGCGGGCCGATCGTGTCGCCGACCGATCTCATCGCCGTTCAGCCGCCGCGCGCCGTCGCCGGTGACTTCGTGCCCGACGAGGTGCTGGTGACGGTCGATGGCGATGCCGGCGCCGTGCAGCAGATCGCCGCCTCCTTTGGCCTCGAAGTGCGCTCGCAGCGCCAGTCCCGGCTGCTCGGCACCACTCTGGTCCGCTTCGGCATTCCTGACGGCCGCCCCGTCGGCGTGGTATTGGCACAGCTTGCCGCCGACGGCCGCACGCAGCGGCGCGAACCCAACCACATCTACTCGCTGCAGCAGGCGGCCGGCATCATAAACTATGCCTTTGACCGCATCGCGCTCGATTCCAGACAGGCCAGCGGCGAGAACGTCCGTGTCGCGGTGATCGATACCGGCATCGACGACAGCAATCCTGCGCTGGCCGGCGTCATCGCCGCGCAATTCGATGCCATGCCCGATGTGCCGATCGAAAAGCGCGACCATGGCACCTCGGTCGACGGGCTGATCGCCGGTGTCGGCGCGCTGGAGGGCATGGCACCGGGCGCCCGCATCTATCACGCCCGCGCCTTCGAAGGCGGCAAGTCGACGATGGACGTCATCCTGTCAGCGCTCGACTGGGCTGCCGAGCAGAACGTCAGCATCATCAACATGAGCTTCGTCGGCCCGAAGAACGACCTGCTCGGCACCGCCTGCCGCAATGCGTGGGCGCTCGGCATGGTGCTGGTCGCCGCCGCCGGCAACAACGGGCCGAAAGCGCCCTATGGCTATCCGGCCGCCTTCGACGGCGTCATCGCGGTGACCGCTACCGACGCCAAGGACGCGCTGATGCCGCAGGCCAATCGCGGCGCCTACGTCTTCATCTCGGCGCCGGGCGTCGAGATGGTGGCGCCGAGCGGCGCCGGTTCGGACGTGGTTACCGGCACGTCATTTGCCGCCGCGATCGTCTCCGGCGCAATCGCCAACCTGATCCATGCCGCGCCCGACCGCTCGGCCGACAACATCGAGAAGGCGCTCGCCACGACTGCCAGGGATCTCGGCCCCAAGGGGCGCGACAACGACTTCGGCTATGGGCTGCTGGATATCAAGGGAGCTGAGGCGGCTAAGGAGTAGTGTGCTGCTTTTAGGAATCCCGGCTAAATCCTTGCCAGCATTGCGAACTGGAATCGGTCGGCAATTAGTATGAGTAGCGAAGACGTGAAATTGATGTGAGCCTCCACATCCATAGTTGTGAGGTCGGGAGAGTCTCCATGAGCGACCGCATGCCGCCAACCGACCAGTTCCTTGTCTAGTCGATTTCGGACCTTTTGCATTGTGGATAGATCGAAGTTGGGAAGGCCGTAGTTTTCAGACAGCCTCGCGAAGTCCAAATTGGAACGAGCTTCGACGATTTTGCCATCAACCGAGTCGAACCCACAGTCGATGCGGGCTTGCAGATTCTTGACGAAAGCCTGGCGCGAATCGAGCGAATGGTTTCTGTCTCGCATGCTTTCAAAATCCGCATGAAACGCGCTGACCAAAAGCATCCAGTCCTGGTCCCGAACCCTACCGCCTTTCTCAACTAAAAATTTCAGGTAAGCGCGCACACATTCATTGTAGAAACCCTCCCAATTGGCATAGGCGAGCACGACAACCGCCTTGGACGCAACGCCGTAGACATCATTGCCCGCGAGTCGGCCGAATGATCTCTTGACCTCGGAGAGTTCCTTCGCTCGTCGCACCCTTGCAGCGTCGATCTCATCAAAGAAGTCGTCCAGTTTAGGCATTCGGGCTGAACCATTGCTCCCCAAATGGAATGGTTCGTTGTAATCTTACGGTCCCGCGTAGCCCGGATGCGCTCATGTCAGCGACCTCCGGCCGTTGCCAGAAGCGCTGGATTCTTTCGGCAACAAACTGGTCTGGATGTCCATGATTCATAATTGCAACCTTGTTCCGACCGATCCCCACCGCAATGGCTTCAAGCGCCCGCAAAGAGAACCGATTGGCGATGCCTTCACCGGCATCTTGCGGCGGGATCAACGCTCCGTTGCCAAGCACTCTATGGAGGGTCTCCACTGTCCAAGTGATCGTTTGCATAACTTCTACGCGATCCTTCCCGGCCAATATGTCAACAATCGTAGCATCAAGGAATTCTTGCACGTCTAAGCTGCGGTCGTAGTCAGCAAACGTATGCACGATTAGCCGCACTATGTATTCCACATCACGTTGCGTGCCCTTTTGTTCATTGGTAATTTGGAAAATGCCCTTAACATCATCCCGCTGCGCGAATGTGCGTATCGCCTGAGTGAACTCGGCATTGGCCAAGACCATGGAACAAGTCCTAACCTCTTGCTCGTTGGCATAAGCACCGCCTCGGTTGAGGCGCTGAAAGAGATCGAACTTGGTCTTTGGATCGCTGGGATGCTTGAGAATCTGGAAATCCACTCGAGCTCTTCGGAAGAACAATTGCAATGCCTTATCGAGCGGCACCTCGTTATCTTCCTTATGCTCCCAAACCATCCCTTCAAGCGATGGCAAATACTTGGTCTTTTGAAGTTTGGATCGACGACTTTCACCGGAGTCGACATCCTTCAACACGCCCATGAACTCGAGGAGAGTGGAAATTCGCTGAAGGCCATCAATCAATTCCCACGTACCATCCTCATTTTCATACACAAACACCGGCGGCACCGGGATCCCGATTAATATTGACTCGACAAAATTAGATTTTCTCTCGTTAGTCCATCGAAACAATCTCTGAAAATCTGGTAGAATATTTAATTCTTTTGAAGTGTACACATTACCCCACTTCTCCGATTGTAATCTGAACAGTGTCTGTATTCACTGCACGCTTTGCGTCGTCAATTTCTTCTTTAAGCATTCGAGTCCCCACTATTCTTAGTCCAAGGGTCTTAGGCGAAAATTCCGAGAAAGGCGATAGTTGGCTGCAGGCTCAGAACGAGGGCGTTCAGGGCGATTTGCGGATCTGCAATAGGTTGCCCTCACTCATTCAAATGATTGACCTTTTGGCACCTAGACCGGCGCCCCGGCGACCGATCCCCTGACCACCAGGTCGACCGGCCAGATCTCGCCACGCGCGCCCTCTTCCAGCCCCGAGATCCGCGCCGCCAGCCGCTCGGCGACACGGGCGCCGGCGAGACGGATGGAGGAGCGCGTCGTCGACAGCGGAACGGAGAAATTTTCGGGTCTCAGCCAGGGAAAGACGTCGTCATGAGCGATCAGCGAGACGTCACCGGGAATGCTGAGGCCAAGGTCGCGCACCGCGCGCACGACGCCCAGCGCCATGATCAGGCTGGAGCAGGCGATCGCGGTGGGCGCGCCATCCTGTTCGAGCAGGCGCCTGGTGGCGCGATAGCCGTTCTCCTCGGTCATGGCGAGGGAGCAGACATGGCGGTCGCCCAGGGTCAACCCGCTCGCGGCGAGCGCGCGGCGCACGCCGCGCTCGCGGTGGATGGCGAAGGTCTCGCGGTCGTCGCCATTGATCAGCGCCAGCCGCCGGTGACCGAGTTGAACGAGCAGCCGCGCCGCCTCGTGGAAGGCGCCCTCATTGTCGATGTCGAGATAGGGATAGTCGAAACCGAAGCCTTCGCTGCGGCCATGGACGATGAACGGAATGCCGAGTGTGTTGACCAGCGCCACGCGCCGGTCGGCCGGCCGTGGCGAGGAAATGTAGACGGCGTCGACCTGCCGGTTGGCGACGATACGCCGGTAGGTCGTCTCCTGGTCGTCGGCGTCGGCCGGCGACAGTACGAGGTCGAGTTCGTGCGCGCGGGCATAGTCGCCGAGGCCGGAGAGAAATTCGACGAAATGCGGATCGATGTCGACGGCCGCACCCGTCGGCAGGACGTAGCCGATCATCCCCGACTTGCCGGTCGCCAGCCGGCGCGCGCTCGGGTTGGGGCGATAGCCATGCCGCTTGGCTGCGTCCATGACGCGCCTGCGCGTCTCCTCGTTGACCTCTGGATAGCCGTTCAGCGCACGGCTTACCGTGGTCTGCGAGAGCGCCAGCATATGCGCGAGTTGCTTGAGATTCACGAGAGGCCTCCTCGCCTCAAAGCGCTTTTAAATTGAATCGACCCAAGCACTGCAAGTGCGCGGCCGTGAGATGATAACCATAAGCGCGCGAGGCGTGAGTTTGAAACAAAAATTGCTGCTGCAGCGCCAGAAACTATGCTGCGGCGCACTTTTGGACTCCAAGCGGCCGAGATTAAATCGACTAGGCTGCCGCCCTCTTGACTTCCGGTCGATTCAATGGCGAGATCGAAGTAGCCAAAGCGCTTTGGAAGACTCTTCGAAAGGTTGCGGTTCCCTTGCGACTGAGTCACAGTCCTGCGGCGTCGGCGGGCGGAATGGAGGTTCCGTCCGGTGCATGTGACCCACTGGGAGGGAATACCGATGAAGAAAATGCTTTTGCTGGGTGTAGCGTTTGCCACGCTTGCCCTGAGCGCGCCCGCGCAGGCCGAACTGAAGTTCAAACCAGGCGAGGATCCGCGTTTTCACTGGGCGAATTACGAAGACCTCAAGAAGGTCGATCTCAAGGGTGAGACCCTGTCGATCTTCGGGCCATGGCGTGGCGAGGACGAGACGCTTGTCCGTTCGGTACTCGATTATTTCTCCGAGGCCACCGGCGCGGAGGTCAAATATTCCTCGTCCGAGAACTACGAGCAGCAGATCGTCATCGACACCCAGGCCGGCAGCCCGCCCAACATCGCCGTCCTGCCGCAGCCGGGCCTCATCCAGGACCTTGCTTCCAAGGGCGTGCTCACCCCGCTGGGCGACGACGTGGCCGCCTGGATCAAGGAGAACTACGCCGCAGGTGACTCCTGGGCCAAGCTCGGCACCTACACAGGCAAGGACGGCAAGTCCGGCTTCTACGCCTTTCCCTACAAGATCGACGTGAAGGGGCTGGTCTGGTACTCCCCCGACAATTTCCAGGAAGCCGGCTACAAGGTGCCTAAGACGCAGGAGGAACTCGCCGACCTCGAAAAGAAGATCATCGCCGATGGTGGCAAACCGTGGTGCATCGGGCTTGGCTCCGGCGGCGCCACCGGCTGGCCGGCGACCGATTGGGTCGAGGACATCATGCTGCGCACGCAGCCGCCGGAAGTCTACGACAAATGGGTGAAGAACGAGATCCCGTTCAACGATCCGGCTGTGGTCAACGCCATCGACATTTTCGGCAAGATCGCCACCGACGACAAGATGGTGGATGGCGGTGCCAAGGCCGTGGCCGCGACCGACTTCCGTGACAGCCCGAAGGGCCTCTTTACCGTACCGCCGAAGTGCTACATGCACCATCAGGCGTCGTTCATCCCTTCCTTCTTCCCGGAGGGCGTGAAGCTCGGCCAGGACGCGGACTTCTTCTACTATCCGCCTTTCGCCTCAAAGCCGGAACTGGGCACGCCGCTGGAAGTGGCCGGAACGCTGGTGATGATCACCAAGGATTCCAAGGCATCGCGCGAATTCATCAAGTTCCTGCAGATGCCGCTCGCGCATGAATTGTGGATGGCGCAGAAGAGCTTCGTCACCCCGTTCAAGGCGGCCAACAAGGACGCCTATGGCAGCGAGGCGCTTAAGAAGCAGGGCGAGATCCTGATCGGAGCGACGACGGTGCGGTTCGACGGCTCCGACCTCATGCCCGGCAAGATCGGTGCGGGCTCCTTCTGGACCGGCATGATCGACCTGGTCGGGGGCAAGTCCGCGCAGGACGTCGCCACCGATGTCCAGAAGAGCTGGGACGCAATCAAGTAGGCCGCTGCGACGCGACCTGAACCTTCCAGATCCTCCTGCTGGATCCGGGCTACGGCCCGGGTCCGACCGGCGCCGCACACCGGATGCCTTAGCGTTTCGATTGTTCCGAACAACTGAAAGTCGGTGCATCCGGTCGCCAGCACTGCCTGGCCGATCATGCGCAGGGAGAGGGACCCATGGCGACTCAGATCTTCTCGGCCATATTTGTCATCATCATCGGCGTCGGCGGCTGTGTCGCCTATTTCTGGGGCGCCAACAAACTGCTCGACCTGATATTCCCCTCGCGCGGGGTCTCCGGCACGGCTGCCGTCAACAATCTGCGCCGGCAGGGATTGGTGCGGCCCTGGCTGTTCGTCGGCCCGGCTCTGATCATCCTGACCATCTACCTGATTTATCCGGTGATCGCGACGCTGTGGCTCTCCGTCTTCGACCGTGGCGGCACCAGTTTCATAGGGCTTGCCAACTATGAATGGGCGTTGCGCGATCAGGATCTGCGAAACTCGATCCTGAACAACATCCTGTGGCTGGCGGTGGTGCCGGCGGCCTGCACCTTCCTTGGCCTGATCATCGCCGTGCTCACCGACAAGATCTGGTGGGGCACGATTGCCAAGAGCCTGATCTTCCTGCCGCTGGCCATCTCCTTCGTCGGCGCCAGCGTGATCTGGAAATTCATCTACGAATATCGTGGTGAAGGCCAGATCCAGATCGGCCTGCTTAACGCCGTCATCCAGCATTTCGGCGGCCAGCCGCAGGTGTGGATATCGCTGCCGTTCTGGAACAATTTCTTCCTGATGATCATCCTGATCTGGATCCAGACCGGCTTTGCCATGGTTATCCTGTCCTCGGCGCTGCGCGGCATTCCGGAAGAAACGCTGGAGGCCGCGGTCATCGACGGCGCCAACCCGTTCCAGATCTTCTGGAAGATCATGGTGCCGCAGATCTGGGGCACCATCGCGGTGGTGTGGACCACAATCACCATCCTGGTGCTGAAAGTGTTCGACATCGTGCTGACCATGACCAACGGCCAATGGAATAGCCAGGTGCTGGCCAATCTGATGTTCGACTGGATGTTCCGCGGCGGCGGCGATTTCGGCCGCGGTGCCACGATCGCCATCATCATCATGATCGCGGTCATTCCGATCATGATCTGGAACATCCGTCAGGCCAACAAAGAGACGGGAGGGCACTGAGATGGCCGTCACCACCGGAAAGTCCTTTGTCGGCCGTTTCGGCGTCCACATCGCGGTGCTCGTCTTCGTCGTGATCTGGACCATCCCCACGCTCGGTATCCTCGTCTCGTCGCTGCGCGACAAGGATCAGATCGTCGCCTCGGGCTGGTGGAATTCCTTTGCCAGTTCGAGCCAGACTGAGGCCGGACGATTGCCGGCCGCCTCGACGCAGACCCAGAAGGACGGCAAATACGTCATCGAAGGCAACATTTTCGGCGATGGCGCCAAGCGCGCGATCAGCGCCTTCGGTGTCAAGGCCGCCGCGCCGACACAGTATCCGGCCGGCACGCCAGCGGATCTCGGTGACGGCGTGACCCTGCAGGTCAACGCCGACGGCAGTTTCGTGCTTGCCTCGCCCAAGCCGTTCGAAGGCGATCGCGGCCAGCGTGTCTATTTCGCCTCCTCGGCTCCGCCGAAATTCACCACCGACAACTATCAGACCGTGCTGTTCTCGGAAGGCATCGGCCGCTCCTTCGTGAACTCGCTGACGGTCACCATCCCGGCGACGGTTATCCCGATCCTGATCGCGGCTTTCGCGGCCTATGCGCTGGCGTGGATGCGCTTTCCCGGCCGCGCGCTTTTGATCGCGGTCATCATCGGCCTGCTAGTAGTCCCCCTGCAGATGTCGCTCATTCCACTGCTCAGGCTCTATAATGGCGTCGGCACTTTCTTCGGCGTGCCGTCAAAGACCTATCTCGGCATCTGGCTGGCGCACACCGGATTCGGCCTGCCCTTCGCCATCTATTTGTTGCGCAGCTACATTGCCGGCCTGCCGCGCGAGATCATGGAATCGGCGCGCATCGACGGCGCCAGCGACTTCGAGATCTTCGTCAAGATCGTGCTGCCACTGTCTTTCCCAGTGCTTGCCTCCTTCGCCATCTTCCAATTCCTGTGGGTATGGAACGATCTCCTGGTGGCGATGGTTTTCCTCGGTACGGCGCCCGACCAGATCGTGCTGACGGCCAAGCTCAATGCGCTGCTCGGCTCACGCGGCGGCAATTGGGAGATCCTGACGACATCAGCCTTCATCACCATCATCGTGCCGCTGATCGTCTTCTTCTCCCTGCAGCGCTATTTCGTCCGCGGGCTGCTGGCCGGCTCGGTGAAAGGAGGTTGAGACAATGCAATCGGCTTTGAAGGCGACTTCGAGACCGGATCCCGCCATCGACCGTGACTGGTGGCGTGGCGCGGTCATCTATCAAATCTATCCGCGCTCCTACCAGGACTCCGACGGCGACGGCATCGGCGACCTGAAAGGCATAGTACGGCGCCTGCCCTACATCGCCGCGCTTGGCGCGGACGCCATCTGGATCTCGCCCTTCTTCAAATCGCCGATGAAGGATTTCGGCTACGACGTGTCGGACTATTGCGACGTCGACCCGATGTTCGGCACGCTTGCCGATTTCGATGCGCTGGTTGCGGAATCGCACCGGCTGGGCCTCAAGGTGATGATCGACGAAGTGCTGTCGCACACCGCCGACATCCATCCGTGGTTCAAGGAGAGCCGGTCGAGCCGCACCAATCCCAAGGCGGACTGGTATGTCTGGGCGGATGCCAGACCCGACGGCACGCCACCCAACAACTGGCTGTCGATCTTCGGCGGATCGGCCTGGCAGTGGGACACCAGCCGCCAGCAATATTACATGCACAATTTTCTCGCCGAGCAGCCGGACCTCAACTTCCACAACCATGAGGTCCAGGACGCGCTGCTCGACGTCACCCGTTTCTGGCTGGGGCGCGGCGTCGACGGCTTCCGGCTCGACACCATCAATTTCTATTTCCACAGCCAGGGGCTGGAAAACAATCCGCCGCTGCCGCCCGAGGAGCGAAACGACCAGACCGCGCCGGCGGTCAATCCCTACAATTACCAGGACCATATCTACGACAAGAGCCGCCCGGAGAACCTTGGTTTCCTCGAGCGTTTCCGCGCGCTGCTCGACGAATATCCGGCAACCGCCGCGGTCGGCGAGGTCGGCGATTCGCAGCGCGGGCTGGACGTGGTCGCGGCCTACACCGCCGGCGGCAAGCGCGTGCACATGTGCTATTCCTTCGACTTCCTGGCGCCGGAGAAGATCAGCGCCGCCAAGGTCCGCTCGGTATTGGAAGCCTTCGGCAAGGTCGCCAGCGACGGCTGGTCGTGCTGGGCGTTTTCCAACCATGACGTGATGCGCCCGGCCTCGCGCTGGGCCGCCAACGAGGCCGACCCGGTCGCCTATCTCAAGGTCATTTCGGCATTGCTGATGTCGCTGCGCGGCTCGGTCTGCATCTATCAGGGCGAAGAACTCGGGCTCGGCGAGGCCGACCTGCGCTTCGAGGACCTGCAGGATCCCTATGGCATCCGCTTCTGGCCGGAATTCAAGGGCCGGGATGGCTGCCGCACGCCCATGGTGTGGGACGGCAGCGCCAAGAATGGCGGCTTCTCCCAGGCAAAGCCATGGTTGCCGGTGCCGGCCAAGCATCTGTCGCAGGCGGTCAATGTACAGCAGGGTGACGAGACGTCACTGCTCGAGCACTACCGGCGCTTTCTCGCCTTCCGCCGCGCCCATCCGGCGCTGGCCAAGGGCGATATCAATTTCATCGAAAGCCAGGGCGACACCGTCGCCTTCACGCGCCGGGCAGGCAATGAGCAGATCGTCTGTGTCTTCAATCTGGGCGCCAAGCCGGCCGAGGTTGACCTTGGCGACCGATCGCTGCAACCTTTGCCGGGACACGGATTTTCGGAGAAGGCAGACACAGGCACCGTCCGCCTCGGCGGCTACGGCGCCTGGTTCGGGCGCATAGACTGAATTTCAAATCACCGGGAGAAAATCATGGCCGATGTCACGCTGCGACAAGTGAAGAAGTCCTACGGCAATCTCAACATTCTCCACGGCATCGACCTCGACATCAAATCGGGCGAGTTCATCGTCTTCGTCGGCCCGTCGGGCTGCGGCAAGTCGACCTTGCTGCGGTCCATCGCCGGGCTCGAGGAGATCACCTCAGGCGAACTCAGGATCGACGGCGAGGTTGTCAACGACGTGCCGCCGTCGAAGCGGGGCATCGCCATGGTGTTCCAGTCCTACGCCCTCTATCCGCACATGACCGTCTACGACAACATGGCCTTCTCGATGAAGATCGGCAAGGAAAGCAAGGCCGAGATCGACAAGCGCGTGCGCCAGGCGGCGGAAATCCTGCAGCTGACCAAGTATCTCGACCGTCTGCCCAAGGCGATGTCGGGCGGTCAGCGTCAGCGCGTCGCCATCGGCCGCGCCATCGTGCGCAATCCGAAAGTGTTCCTGTTCGATGAGCCGCTGTCGAACCTTGACGCCGCGCTGCGTGTCGCCACGCGTATCGAGATCGCCAAGCTCAAGGAATCGATGCCCAACACGACCATGATCTACGTCACCCACGACCAGGTCGAGGCGATGACGCTGGCCGACCGTATCGTGGTGCTGAAGGAGGGCCATATCGAGCAGGTCGGAACACCGATGGAACTCTACAAGAGGCCCGGCAATCTGTTCGTCGCCCAGTTCATCGGCTCGCCGGCCATGAACATCCTGCCGGCGACCGTCGACAGGACCGGCAGCCCGACCGTGATCAGTCATGTCGGCGGACGCAAGGCGACGGTGCCGATCGCGACACCGGCTTCGGCGAAGGGCGCGGCGGTAAGCTTCGGCGTGCGCCCGGAAGATCTCGCGATCGCCAGCGGCACGGACTATCTGTTCGAAGGGACGGTCGACTATATCGAACAACTCGGCGAGGTCCAGCTGGTCTATGTCGACATCGGCAGGACCGACCTGCCCCTGGTGACCAAGCTGCCTGGCAATGTCGAGGTCAAGCGCGGCTCGACGCTGCGGCTGACCGCCGATGCCGGCGACCTTCATATCTTCGACGCGGACGGCCGCTCCTTCGCGCTTCACGAGGTAGAGGCAAAGGCGGCCTGAAACAGGGTTCTGGTGATAAAAAAGAGCCGCAGGCATCGGCCCGCGGCTCTTTTTGTATTCCACATCGGCTATTAACGGCCGAAGAGATTCCGGTCGCTGCCCTGTGGGGCGGACTTCTGTGCGTCACCCGAGGAATTGAGCAGCTTGTAGACAGGCGATCCTTCATTGCGGATCGAGCCGGTATGCGAAGTGTCGACATTGGCGGTCGTCGCCTGCTTGTTGATGTCGGTGCCGCCAACATTGTCGTTGGCCGCATAGGCGCTGCCGGCGGCAATCAGAAGAGCGGCGGCGGTAAGAACAATCTTTTTCATTTCGGGTACTCCGGTATTCGCGAATCCAAGCGGCGGGCAAGCCCGCCGGTTGTCGTTGATATTAGTTGTTGCCGAACAGGTTGCGGTCGGCACCGTGCGTAGGCGTCTGAGCCGCCGGTTCGGACTTCTTGATCGAAGCGGTGTATGAGTTGTCGGTCGACGTGGCGGCCGGCTGGCTAGCGCCATTCGAACCATAATTGTCACTGCCGGCGAAAGCGCTGCCGGAAATGGCCAGAACGGCGACGGCAGCAAGAGCGATCTTCTTCATTTCAAGTCTCCTGAATTCTTCGAATGTCGCCAGGACGGCAGGCCAAACCCGCCGCCTGCTGGAGATCGGCTGTTAGTTGTTGCCGAAGAGGTTGCGGTCAGCACCGTGGGTGGGCGTCTGAGCAGCCGGTTCCGACTTCTTGATCGAAGCGGTGTAAGAGCTGTCGGCAGCAGTGGCCGCGGGGCCATTCGCACCATAGTGATCGCTACCAGCGAAGGCGCTGCCGGAAATGGCCAGAAGGGCGGCGGCAGTGAGAACAATCTTTTTCATTTTGGGTACTCCAGCATTTTTCCGTCCGTCTAGCGGCGTGTCTTGGGATTGAAATCGCGTCGTTCGGACGACCCCGATGTGGGAGAGCCAGCTAGCCGTTTCCAATCACGAAGATGTTCAACGTGGACCATGAATCCACTACTTGAAATTGTACCAAGATCTTCCACGTGCGATTTTTCCGTTGCAATATCAACGCGTTAATTAAAGTCGGTGTCGTCATCACCGACTCTATCGGAGGCTCGGCGTTCACACCGTCCTGCACGCACCGTCAACAGAAACGAACCGTTCGGTTCGATTTTAGAATCTGCTAATAGTCACTTTTCGAAACCGTTAACCCTTTTTGCTTCCACTCCGGGCCGATTCCGACGCCCGGCGCGGCCGTCACCGCGATGATTTTCGCTGTCGCTGCTCGTGACCAGATCGTTGCGCATGGGTGTCGCGCCACATGGATGCAATGTCGCTTTCATGCCGATGTCGCAAGCGCTGTCGTGATTAGATCATGTCATCTCAGGTGCCGCTTCGTGACGACGGGGCGGAGAATTGGGAAGCCGGTCAAAGTCCGGCGCTGCCCCCGCGACGGTGGTGGAGTTCAAGTCGCAACGGGAGACCACTGGGCGCAAGCCTGGGAAGGTGTCGCGACCGTCCGCAAGGACACTCCAGAGCCCGGAAACCAGCCAGAGATCGTAGAACTCGACTGATCGCGGTGGGCGGTCAAGAGGCGGATGCCGCATGCCCGGCGCTTGCCGGCATGCAGCCTTGTCCTTCCTCTCATCCCCTCCGGTTCAGTCATTAGAGCGACGCGCGTCCGTTTGGACGGGCCGATGCGATGAATGCGAGGACAGGACATGGATGCGCGCAACGATATGCTGAGGCTCTTGAACAGCCGCAGAGAGGGCTTTTCGCTGGAACAGCCCTTCTACACCGACCCGGACTACTTCAAGCTCGACATGGAGCTGATCTGGTATCGCGACTGGCTGTTCATCGGCCATGATTGCGAATTGCCGAAGCCGGGAAGCTTCATCACCGTGCAGATCGGCGACTATCCGGTCGTGCTGGTGCGCGACCAGCAGGGCAAGATCAATGCCTTCCACAACTCCTGCCGCCATCGCGGCAGCCGCGTCTGCAACACCGACAAGGGCTTGGCGGCCAAACTGGTCTGCCCGTATCACCAGTGGACCTACGAGCTCGACGGCCGCCTGCTGTTCGCCCGCCAGATGGCCGACGGTTTCGACAAAGGCCAGTTCGGCCTGAAGCCGGTCGCCTGCGAGAGCGTGGCCGGCTACGTCTTCATCTGCCTGGCCAGGGAGCCCGCCGACTTCGCACCGATGCGGGCGATGATCGAACCCTATCTCAAGCCGCACCGGCTGAGCGAAGCAAAGATCGCTTTCCAGAGCACCATCGTCGAGAAGGGCAACTGGAAGCTGGTCTGGGAAAACAACCGCGAGTGCTATCATTGCGCCGGCAGCCATCCGGAGCTTTGCAAGACCTTCCCGGAGGCGCCGACCGTGACCGGTGTACAGGGCGCCGACAGCGATCCTGAGATGATCGCGCACTGGGCGAAATGCGAGGCCGTTGGCCTGCCGAGCAAATTCCGCATCGATCCGGCCGGGCAATATCGCGCCACCCGCGCGCCGCTGCTGCGCGACGCGGTCAGCTACACGATGAGCGGCAAGCGGGCGGTGAAGAAGAACCTCTCCGACAGCGTCTCGGCCGACCGCATCGGCACCCTGATGCACTATCACTATCCGACCACCTGGAACCACATCCTGATCGATCACGCCGTTACCTTCCGCGTGCTGCCGATCAGTGCCACGGAAACGGCGGTAACGACGAAATGGCTGGTGCACAAGGATGCGGTCGAGGGCGTCGATTACGATCTCGCCGAACTCACCCATGTGTGGACCGAGACCAACGATCAGGATCGCCGTATCGTCGAGGAAAACGCCTTCGGCATCCTGTCGCCGGCCTACGAACCAGGCCCGTATTCGGAGCTGCATGAGGGTGGCGTCATCCAGTTCGTCGACTGGTATGCGCGTTTCATTGGTCCGCGCCTCGCCGAGGATGGTCGACCAGCGCTCCGCAGTGTCGCCTGAGAGGCCAAAGGATGAACGCGATGACTGATCTTGGCCTTTACCGCCATCTCGACCAGATGGCGCCCTGGAACGACCGGCTCCAGGTGCTGGAAGTGATTGGGGTCAGCGACGAGTCTCCTGACGTCAAGACCTTCACCTTCCGCTCCGACAACCAGACCTGGTTCCGCTACAAGCCGGGCCAGTTCGTGACGCTGGAACTGCCGACAGATGACGGGCCGCTGATGCGCACCTATACATTGTCATCGTCGCCATCGAGGCCGTTCTCGATCGCGGTGACGGTGAAGGCACAGGCCGGCAGCATTGGTACGCGCTGGATGTTCGATCATCTGGTGCCTGGCTCACACGTCAAGGCCTACGGGCCGGCCGGCGACTTCTCGCTGCACAGCCATCCGGCAGCCAAATATCTGTTCATCTCGGCAGGCTCGGGCGTGACGCCGATGATGTCGATGCTGCGCTGGCTGAACGACTGCGCGCCATGGACCGATGTCAGCTTCGTCAACTGCGCGCGCCGACCCGAAGAGATCATCTTCCGCAAGGAACTCGAACTGCTCGGCGGCCATATGCCCGGCCTGTCGCTCGGCTTCATGATCGAGGAGCGCTCAAGCCGTGAGGGCTGGTACGGCCATATGGGCCGTATCGACGCCATAAGGCTGCCGCTGCTGGCGCCCGATTTTCGCGAACGCGAGATCTTCTGCTGCGGTCCGGATCCTTTCATGCGGGCCGTGCGCGGCATGCTGGAAGCCGCCGGCTTCGACATGACGAAATACCACCAGGAGAGCTTCGCCGCGCCGGTGGTGGAGGAAATCCCGGCGCCGTTCGCAGCGCCCGCACAGGACGGCGCCCCTGTTCCCGCCGAAGCCGCGACAGCGATTCGCTTCGCGCTTTCGGACGTCGATGCCGAATGTGTCGCCGGCCAGACCGTGCTGCAGACGGCGCGCGCCTCGGGCGTGCGGATACCCGCGGCCTGCGAATTCGGCCTGTGTGGAACCTGCAAGGTCAAGAAGGTCTTCGGCGATGTCGAAATGAGCCACAATGGCGGCATCCTCGATCACGAGATCGATGACGGCTTCATCCTGGCCTGTTGCTCCAGGCCGCTGTCGGCGTTGGAAATCGAGGCATAATCGGTTCAAGGCCTCAACCGATCCGGGAAACAGTCGGTGCCTTGCCGGCCCTGGTTGCCTGCGACGCGGTGCCACCGAAAATCCGGCTGAACCGCGCAGACTGTAATGGCGCGATTAACCGCACTTTAGGCAATCCCGGCTAGCTTTCGGTGTCAGTTCCAGTGGCGGGAGCAGCCGGTGATCGATGTCAGCACTGCCGCTGGGCGAGCGGCGCGAGCACCGGTCGTGCCCATTTCGACGCTGCTCGACACAGTGGGCGCGCACGCACGATCGGCTTCTGCTTCCGACCATATTGGCTTGTATTCCTCAGAACCGGATCAACTGCCACCCTTGGCACTGAGGCCGGCACAGCTGTGTTCCCGTCCATGATTTCGTCATTCTGCGTAAAAGTCATCTTTGTTGGGGCGGTCCGATGAGCATGGGAAATGTAAGAAACATCAGTACTGCGACTGGCTTTGCGTCCGCGGTTGGAAGCTTGTCGCCGGTATGGCTTGTTGCGACCGTAGTGGTGTTCTCTTTTTTTATGCCGTGGACCGCCGGCGACAATACCGACGTCAGCTGGCTCATCGTTATCTGCGAAAAGGTTCTGGATGGTCAGAGGCTCTATGTCGACATTCTGGAAACCAATCCGCCTTTCTCCGTGGCCCTCTATATTGGGCCGGTATGGCTGTCCCACAGGCTCGGCATCTCGCCGGAATCCGCAATCGAGTGCTTCATCTATCTGATCTTCTTCGTTTCGATTGCGCTGTCGGCTGTCGTCATCGAGCGAAGTCGAATCTTCGTCGATCTGAAGACGCAATGGATCTATCCCGCATTAGCGGTTTTGCTTCTCATCATGCCTGGGAATGTTTTCGGCCAGCGCGAGCATATCGGTACGATGCTGTTCATGCCGATGCTGTTCCTGATGATGTGGCGGATCGACAACCGCGCAGATGCGCCGGTTCCTCTTGGCCTTGCCGCAGCGGTTGGCTTGGCTGGAAGCGTACTGCTTCTGGTCAAACCACATTGGGCAACTGGTATCATACTGCCCTATTTCTACATCGCTTGGCGCAAACGCTCGCTGACGGCGTGCCTGACGGCTGAAAACGTCGTCATCTTCACGGTTTGCACTGCCTATCTCGTCAGTGTGTATGTATGGTTTCCCGAGTTTTTCGGCACTTTCCTGCAATTGCTGATGCGCTACTATGTCAGCTTGCGAGCCAACATCAACATTTTCGCGGCATTGCCGACTTTCGCCGTCTTCGTCGTTTTCGTGGTTTTCCAGATGCGCAAATCTGTCTGGCGAGACGGCGTTGCGCTGGCGGTGGCGAGTGCCGCCGGCTTTTTTGTGTCCATGCTGTACCTCGGGAAATACTGGCCCAATCACCAGTATCCCTACCAGGCTACGATGCTGGTCGCGATGCTGCTGGCGGTGGCATCACGATGGCGAATAGCGGTTGGCCTCGCAAACCCACAGGCCGCCTCTGAGATCGCCAGTGTCAGGCTCCATGCGGCAGCCGCGCTGGCCGTGGTCGCCGCACTTTCGGTGACGCATCACCAGTTCTACCAGCTGCCTGAGAAAGGTCTGGTCGATGCCATCAACAGCCGTTACGCCTCGCCATCGATCGTTCAGGTCAGTTCCGACCTTTCCGTCGGCAATCCGCTGACGAGAATGGCCAATGGTCGCTGGCTGTCGGCCTATGCCCATGATTGGCTTGGCACCTATGCGCTTTGGGGTTTGATGCGGGGTAAGTATCAAGGCGAAGACGAGCGCATCGCGCGGCAAGACCTTGATAATTATACTCGCTACGTCAATTCCCTGATCCGTGACAACAGGCCCGATATCATCCTGATGGACCGGATGAACAAGAAAAAGTCGACGTGGTCGCTCACGGCGGACTTTCCGCCAATTTGGATCGTGTGGATGCGTCGGAATGCGGATTTCCAAACCCTGATGGACGACTACGTGGAAATCGCGACTGGGGACTACATTGAAGTCTATGCGCGGCGCTCGGATGCCCGCAACTCGCTCACTGAGCTTTCGTCACCCGGCGCAGCGTCAGATTGATCCTGCCGCCGTTTTTGAGCAAAGCCGAGGTTGAAGGATAGATGCGGTCGACGCCGTGGAAGGCGAGGCGGCCCTCGCCGCCAAGCACGACGACGTCGCCGCTCTTCAGCCTGAACGATTTGGTGGCGCCGTCGCGTGTCGTCTGGCCGACCCTGAACAGGCAGTCGTCACCCAGCGAGACGGAGACGACGGGGGCGGAGAAATCGACCTCGTCGCGATCCTGGTGCAAACCCATCTTGGCTTCGGCCGTGTAGAAATTGATGAGGCAGGCCTGCGGCGGATGCGGATAGCCCGACACCTGCTGCCAGAGATCGAGCAAGCCTTCGGGGATCGGCGGCCATGGCTCTCCGGTCACCGGATGCATCGGCTGGTACCGATAGCCCCCTTCCTTGTCGGTGACCCAGCCGAGCGGGCCGCAATTGGTCATGCGCACGCTCATCTCCTTGCCGGTGCGCGGCATGGCCGGCACGAACAGCGGCGCCTGCTGGACGATGCGCCTGACATCCTCGACCAGCGCCTCCTGGGCGATGCGCGGCAGATAGGCCGGCATGTGGCGGACGCCCTTGGGCAGAACGAGCATGGGTTGCCTCGCATGGCGATGGTTGATCGCCGCAACATGCCACTCTCAAACGCGAACGGCGACCCGAAAGCGTCAAACAACGCGACCTTGGTGTGGTGCTTAATCGTTCTCCACCCGGCCGCGCAGTTTCTTGATCGTGCCGCGTCCGGCCTTGCTCTTCAGCCGCCGCTCGACCGCGCCTTTCGAGGGCCGCGTCTTCTTGCGCGGCGGCGGCGGCGGTTCCGCCGCTTTGGCGACCAGCGCCGTAAGCCTTGCCCTTGCATCCGCCCGGTTCTGCTCCTGCGTGCGGAAGCGCCCGGCCTCGATGACGATGACGCCGTCCTTGGTGGCGCGCTGGCCGGCGAGCTTGATTGTCCGCGCGCGCACGCGTTCCGATAGCCCCGCTGCGTTGGCCGCGTCGAAGCGCAGTTGCACCGCCGTCGCCACCTTGTTGACGTTCTGGCCGCCCGGACCGGACGAGCGGATGAAATCCTCGTGCAAGTCGCCCGGGTGGATCACGGCTTCGTCCGATATGATGATGTTGTCGTCGGTCGGCATGCCGCAGTCATGGCGCGGCGGACCGAAAAAGAAAAGGCCCGATCGAAACCGGGCCTTCAATGGTGCCGAGCGGCAATGATGCTCAGCGATTCGGCGGTTACTCCGCCGCTTCCTGCATGCGGGGCGCTGCCCCCATGACGGTTGCATCGACGTGCTGCTCGAATTTCTCGAAATTGATGGCGAACATGCCGACCAGCCTTGCCGCCTGCCGGTCATAGGCTGCCTTGTCCGCCCAGGTCGCCCGGGGGTCCAGAATCATCGGATCGAGAATGGCGCTGTCGACGCCAGGCACGGCTACCGGCACCTCGAAGCCGAAATTGGCGTCGGTGCGGAACACGCCTGTCTTCAGCGAGCCGTCGAGTGCCGCGGCAAGCAGGGCGCGCGTCGCCTTGATCGGCATACGCGTGCCGGTGCCGTAGGCGCCGCCGGTCCAGCCGGTGTTGACCAGCCAGCAATCGGCGCCGTGGCGGGCGATGAGCTCCCGCAGCAGATTGCCGTATTCCGAGGGATGGCGTGGCATGAAGGGTGCGCCGAAGCAGGTCGAGAACGTCGCCTCGGGCTCGGTCACACCCTTTTCGGTGCCGGCGACCTTGGCCGTATAGCCGGAGAGGAAATGGTACATCGCCTGCGCCGGGGTCAGCCGCGCGATCGGCGGCAGCACGCCGAAAGCGTCAGCGGTCAGCATGATGATGTTTCTGGGATGACTGGCGCGCCCGGTCTTCGAGGCGTTGGGGATGAAGTCGAGCGGGTAGGCGCAACGGGTGTTTTCGGTGAGCCGGCCGTCGTTGAAGTCCGGCACGGCTTCGGCATCGAGCACGACATTTTCCAGCACCGTGCCAAAGCGCTGCGTGGTGGCGAAGATCTCCGGCTCGGCTTCCGCCGACAGCTTGATCGTCTTGGCGTAGCAGCCGCCTTCGAAGTTGAAGATGCCGTGCGGACCCCAGCCATGCTCGTCGTCGCCGATCAGCGTACGCGACGGGTCGGCCGACAGCGTCGTCTTGCCGGTGCCCGACAGGCCGAAGAAGATGGCGGCATCGCCGGCGGGGCCCTCATTGGCCGAGCAGTGCATCGGCATCACGCCGTTTTCCGGCAGCAAGTAGTTGAGCATGGTGAACACCGACTTCTTCATCTCGCCGGCATAGGACGTGCCGCCGATCAGCACGATCTTGCGGGTGAGATCGACCGCGATCACAGTTTCGGTGCGGCTGCCGTGGCGAGCAGGGTCGGCGCGGAAGGACGGCAGGTCGATGATCGTCATCTCGGGTACGAACTGCTCGAGTTCGGCGCTGTCCGGGCGGATGAGCAGATTGCGGATGAACAGCGAGTGCCAGGCGAATTCGGTGATCACGCGGGTGGGCAGCTTCAGCTCCGTATCAGCGCCGCCGACCAGGTCCTGCACGTAGAGGTCCTTGTCCGCGGCATGGGCGCGGAAATCGGCGAGCAGCGCGTCGAACTGGGCCGGCGCAATCGCCTTGTTGTTGTCCCACCAGACATGCGGTTCGGTGGCGCTGTCGCGGACGACGAACTTGTCCTTGGGCGAGCGGCCGGTGTGCTGCCCGGTTTCGGCGACCAGTGCGCCATGGGCGGTCAGCCGGGCCTCGTTGCGCCTGATCGATTCCTCATAAAGGGCGGCCGCGCCGAAATTGTAGCGCACCACGCCGGAGGTTTTGAGACCGATACGATCGATCGCACAGGCAGGATTGCGTTGGCCGACTTCCGACATTGATGACCCTTCTTCGAGTTGCCGCATCTTGCTGAAGTATTCCAGCATGCCCGCTGTCCGGGCAAGATGGAAAACCAGAAAAGCCAAATGATATCAAATCATTAATCGATTTAAAAAATTTGAAAGTTGTTTAAATCGTTTATATGTGCAAAAAGTTTCGTGGTTGCCCAAAGGATTGGCCGTGTTCGTTCGTCCAATCCCTGTCGAGGTAGGATTGTGGCCGCCGGCCGCCGCCCGTGACAGCGGACAAGGCCTATGCCACATTTTGTACCTAATTTGTCCTGCAAAAGCCCCTTCTCTGCGAAAGAAGGGACAGCTCATGAGGGAGCCGCTTGAAATGGCAACAATCGCGCTTGTCGATGACGACCGCAACATTCTGACGTCGGTGTCGATCGCCCTCGAATCCGAGGGGTATCGCGTCGAGACCTACACGGATGGTGCGTCCGCGCTGGAAGGCCTGGCGGCGCGACCGCCGAATCTTGCCATCCTCGACATCAAGATGCCGCGCATGGACGGCATGGAGCTTCTGCGCCGGATGCGCCAGAAATCCGACCTGCCGGTGATCTTCCTGACCTCCAAGGACGACGAGATCGATGAATTGTTCGGCCTCAAGATGGGCGCCGACGACTTCATCCGCAAACCGTTCTCGCAGCGCCTGCTGGTCGAGCGGGTGCGCGCCGTGCTGCGCCGCGCCAGTGCCCGCGAGGCTGCGGCAAAGGCGCCTAGCCAGCAGGCCCGCTCGCTCGAGCGCGGCCAGCTCGTCATGGACCAGGAACGCCACACCTGCACCTGGAAGGGCGAGCCGGTGACGCTCACCGTCACCGAATTCCTGATCCTGCATTCGCTGGCGCAGCGTCCCGGTGTCGTAAAAAGCCGTGATGCGCTGATGGATTCGGCCTATGATGAGCAGGTCTATGTCGACGACCGCACCATCGACAGCCACATCAAGCGGCTGCGCAAGAAGTTCAAGGCCGTCGACGACGACTTCGAAATGATCGAGACCCTTTACGGAGTCGGATACCGGTTCCGCGAAGCGTGAATAGGCGGTAGGCAGTAGGAAATAGCCGGTAGTCAGTTTCGAATGGTGCGAGCGGTCACGCGATCCCAGGCATCCATTTCTCCAATCCCTGCTGTCTACCCACCACTTGCTAAGCAGGATCTGCTATTCGATGGCAGTTGAAGCACAACGAAGCAGACCGACGGGCGCCACCAGGCGGCCGTCGCGTATCATGCCGTCCTTCGTTTCGAGGATCACGGTGCCGATGCGCCGCTTCCTCGGCCATCACATCTTTTCCAGCCTGACGCGGCGCATCCTCTTCCTCAACCTCGCCGGACTGGCTGTTCTCGTCACCGGCATCCTTTACCTCAACACCTTCCGCGACGGGCTGATCGACGCCCGTGTCGAAAGCCTGATGACGCAGGGCGAGATCATCGCCGGCGCGATCGCGGCGTCGGCGACCGTCGAGACGGATTCGATCAGCATCGATCCGGAAAAGCTGCTTGAGCTGCAGGCCGGCGAAAGCCTGGGGCCGGGCTCGGACCAGCTCGACAACCTCGACTTCCCGATCAATCCCGAGCGCGTCGCCCCGGTGCTGCGCCGGTTGATCTCGCCGACCCGCACCCGCGCCCGCATCTATGACCGCGACGCCAACCTGCTGCTGGATTCGCGCCACCTCTATTCGCGCGGCCAGATCCTGCGCTACGACCTGCCGCCGGTCGACGAGGAAGAGCCTGACCTTGTCGAGCGCATCCAGAAATTCATCTTCGACTTCTTCCGCAACACCGATCTGCCCGTTTACCACGAACAACCGGGCGGCAATGGCGCCGCGTACCCGGAAGTGATCAAGGCGCTGACCGGCAGCCCCTCGACCATCGTGCGCGTCAGCGAACAGGGCGAGCAGATCGTATCGGTGGCCGTTCCGATCCAGCGCTTCCGCGCCGTACTCGGCGTGCTGATGCTGTCGACCGAGGGCGGCGACATCGACAAGATCGTCGCCGCCGAACGCAAGGCGATCCTGCGTGTCTTTGGCATTGCGGCGCTGGTCACCGCCATCCTGTCAATGCTTCTGGCCTCGACCATCGCCAACCCGCTGCGGCGGCTGTCGGCGGCGGCGGTGCGGGTGCGGCGCGGCGTCAAGAGCCGCGAGGAGATCCCGGATTTTTCCGACCGACAGGACGAGATCGGCAACCTTTCGGTCGCGGTGCGCGACATGACCAACGCGCTCTATGCGCGTATCGAGGCGATCGAGAGCTTCGCCGCCGATGTTTCACATGAGTTGAAGAACCCGCTGACCTCGCTGCGCAGTGCGGTGGAAACACTGCCCTTGGCGAAAAATGATACTTCACGCGCGCGGCTGATGGAGATCATCCAACACGACGTCAAACGGTTGGATCGCCTCATCACCGACATTTCCGACGCCTCCCGCCTCGACGCCGAGCTGGCGCGCGACGACGCCGGAACCGTGGACCTGAAGAAATTCGTCACCGACCTCGTCGCCGTGTCGCGCGAGACCACCCGAAACAAGAAGGCTGTCGAGATCGAACTTCGGGTCGCCAAGCTGCCGCAGGGCGTCAAAGGCTATTTCGTCGTCGGCCATGACCTGCGCATCGGCCAGGTCATCACCAACCTGATCGAGAATGCGCGCTCCTTCGTTCCCGAGGACCATGGCCACATCATCCTGTCGCTGGCGCGCGCTGGCAAGTTCAACATCCTGACCGTCGACGACAACGGTCCCGGCATCCGCGCCGACAACATCGACCGCATCTTCGAGCGCTTCTATACCGACCGGCCGGCCGGCGAGGCGTTCGGCCAGAATTCGGGCCTCGGCCTGTCCATATCCAGGCAGATCGTCGAGGCGCATGGTGGCACGCTGACCGCCGAGAACATCCCCGGCACCAAGCCCGGCGAGATCAAGGGCGCGCGCTTCGTCGTGACGCTGCCGGCCGAAGCGTGACGCCGATCAAAGATTCAATTCGTGAAACCTGAAAACATTCACGCAACGGCGGTCCTGATCGGCGAGCGCGGCGTGCTCGTCAGCGGCGCCTCCGGGTCGGGCAAGACGACGCTGGCGCTGGCGCTCATCGACCATTGCCGGCAGCGCGGAATGTTTTCGCGACTGGTCGGCGACGATCAGCTTTTCGTCGCGGCGCATGCCGGGCGGCTGGTGTGCCGCGCGCCCGCGACCATAGCAGGCTTGGCCGAAGTGCCGCGGCTGGGTCCACGGCCTCTGACGTTCGAAACGGCCTGCGTCGTCGACCTGCATCTGCGCCTGCTGCCGGCTGATGAAATCGCACGTTTCCAGGTGGACGCCAGCACCGACATCGCCGGCTGCGCGGTGCCGCGGATCGATGTGGCCGAGCGCAATATCGCTGCGGCCCTGCCTGCCGTGATGGCGCGGTTGTCGATCTCGCCTTTTTTATGATCCGTCCGGGTTTTTTTCTGCAATGCGTCAAAATGGCGTGGGCCGTCGCAATTTTGGGCTTGTCAACGGGCCGCGCGTCGACAAGATAGCGCTCCCGCCGCCCGGAATGGCTGGCGAGCATAAAATGCGCCTGTGAAGCGGCGATGACGGGAGCCACCAAAGAATGATCGGACTCGTGCTTGTAACGCACGGTCAACTGGCCACCGAGTTCCGACATGCCGTCGAACATGTCGTCGGGCCACAAGACAGTTTCGAAACCGTGGCGATCGGTGCCGACGACGATATGGAGCAGCGTCGCCGCGACATCGTCGATGCGGTGGCCCGGGTCGATACCGGCGCCGGCGTCATCGTGCTGACCGACATGTTCGGCGGCACGCCATCGAACCTCGCGATCTCGGTGATGGAGTCCGGCCGCACCGAGGTGATCGCCGGCATGAACCTGCCGATGCTGATCAAGCTGTCCTCGATCCGCAAGGGCGACAACATGGCCGCCGCGCTCGATGAGGCGCAGGCCGCGGGCCGCAAATACATCAACGTCGCCAGCCAACTTCTGAGCAGCAAATGAGCATGGTTTCATCGGAAAAGGACCAGATCGTCCGCGAGTTTCCGATCGTCAACCAGCGCGGCCTGCACGCACGCGCCTCCGCGAAATTCGTCCAACTCGCCAGCGGCTTCAACGCATCCGTCCACGTCGAAAAAGATGGCGTCAAGGTCGGCGGCACCTCGATCATGGGTCTGATGATGCTGGCCGCCAGCCCTGGATTATCGATCCGCGTCACCGCCAGCGGGCCGGAGGCGCTCGAGGTCATGGACGCCTTGGAACAACTCGTTGCCTCCCGATTCGGCGAGGAATGCTGATCCCGTGCGCCGCCAAGGCATGTCCGAGAGACATGCAGGGATAAAGATTTCTTTATATCCCATTGTCGTCTGGATGCCGATCTGCTAGTCAGGCCGGCAATTCGCGCCCTTCGATGCGCCTGCCAGCGCGGGCGCATCCGCAACCAATTCGCAAGCATAACAATTCGCATCGGAGTACTGCCATGACGGATAGCAAGGATTATGTGATCGCCGACATCTCGCTTGCCGGCTGGGGCCGCAAGGAACTCGATATAGCCGAAACCGAAATGCCGGGCCTGATGGCCTGCCGCGAGGAGTTCGGCGCCAAGCAGCCGCTCAAGGGTGCGCGCATCACCGGCTCCCTGCACATGACCATCCAGACCGCGGTGCTGATCGAAACGCTGAAGGCGCTTGGCGCCGATATCCGCTGGGCTTCCTGCAACATCTTCTCGACCCAGGATCACGCCGCGGCAGCTATCGCAGAGGCTGGCATTCCGGTCTTCGCCGTCAAGGGCGAGAGCCTCGAACAGTACTGGGACTACACCGACCGGATCTTCCAGTGGGCCGATGGCGGCCTCTCCAACATGATCCTCGACGATGGCGGCGACGCCACCATGTATATCCTGATCGGCGCCCGCGCCGAAGCCGGCGAGGACGTGCTGTCCAATCCGCAGAGCGAGGAAGAGGAATATTTCTACGCCCAGGTCAAGAAGCGCCTGAAGGCCTCGCCCGGCTTCTTCACCAAGCAGAGGGAAGCGATCCGTGGCGTCACCGAAGAGACGACCACCGGCGTCAACCGGCTGTATCAGCTGCAGAAGAAGGGCCTGCTGCCCTTCCCGGCCATCAACGTCAACGACTCGGTCACCAAGTCGAAGTTCGACAACAAATATGGCTGCAAGGAATCGCTGGTCGACGGCATCCGTCGCGGCACCGACACGATGATGGCCGGCAAGGTCGCGGTCGTCTGCGGCTATGGCGACGTCGGCAAGGGTTCGTCGGCCTCGCTCAAGGGCGCCGGCGCCCGCGTCAAGGTCACCGAAGTCGACCCGATCTGCGCCCTCCAGGCGGCGATGGACGGCTTTGAAGTCGTCACGCTGGAGGATGCGGCTCCGACCGCCGATATCGTCATCACCACCACCGGCAACAAGGATGTCGTCACCCTCGACCATATGCGGTCGATGAAGGACATGGTGATCGTCGGCAACATCGGTCATTTCGACAACGAGATCCAGGTGGCGTCGCTGCGCAATTTGAAATGGACCAACGTCAAGCCGCAGGTCGACATGATCACCTTCCCGGACGGCAAACGGATGATCCTCTTGTCGGAAGGCCGCCTGCTCAATCTCGGCAACGCGACCGGCCATCCGAGCTTCGTCATGTCGGCTTCCTTCACCAACCAGGTGCTGGCCCAGATCGAGCTGTTCACCAAGGGCGAGCAGTACCAGAACCAGGTCTATGTCCTGCCCAAGCATCTCGACGAAAAGGTCGCCCGCCTGCATCTCGACAAGCTCGGCGCCCGCCTGACCGAACTGTCGGGTGAGCAGGCCGCCTATATCGGCGTCACGCCGCAAGGTCCATTCAAGCCGGAACACTACCGCTATTAACCAAATCTAAATTTACTACCAGATATTGAGGCCGGGCGATTGACTTTTTGCCCGGCTTTATTTTTGCGCAAGACCAGCCTTCACGGCGATTCGGCGAGGGTTTATTGTCACGTGATTCGCGACGCTTCCAGCCCAAGAGGGGATCAGAGAGGCGCGTTTCAGGGCGGTCCTGCATTCAGGCGGCGGAGAGGACCAAGACATGCCGGGGCAATACCCGCACGGAGCGGGACGGGCCGTTTCCGGCGGCCATGACGATTCGGGGGCCACAGGCTCCGCAACACGGCGCGGGCGTCTTTCATGGCGTGGCCGCGCTGGACTGTTGCTTGCCGGCTCCACGCTTGCCTGTCCGTTGGCTAGCGCGGTGGCACGTGCCCAAGGCGCTGGCGTGTCGGCAGCGGGTCTATCAATCAGCACGATCGAGGTGATGCAGCTTGCCGTGTTTGTCGGCGTGACGGGCGCGGCCTTTCTGTCGGCCATCGTTCTCATCCGCGAACGGGCCCGCACCTCGGCGGAAAATGTCGAACTGAGAAGCCGCATCGCCGATATCAACGCGGCGCTGCGTCGTTCGGAAGCGTTACTCAATCTGCGCGACCAGCGTGTGGTCGTCTGGGCTGCCGAGAACAAGAAGCCCGAACTCATCGGCACCTTGCCGGTCGAAAGCGGCGCGCCCGAGGAACGGGCGGCATTCCTTGCCTTCGGCCGCTGGCTGATGCCGCGCTCGGCGGCAGCGCTCGAGCATGCCATCGCTGGTTTGCGCGAAAAGGCGAGGCCCTTCGACCTCATCATCGAATCCCAAGCCGGCGCTCCGCTCGAAGTGCACGGCCGCAAGAGCGCGGCGCACATACTGGTGCGGTTTGTCTCGCTTTCCGAGACACAGCGCAGCCAGGCCCGACTGAAGATCGACAACCAGCGGCTGGCCGCCGATCATGACACGATGATCGGTCTGCTCGAGGCGCTGAAGATGCCGGCATGGCTGCGCGACGAGCACGGGCGGCTGAAATGGGTCAACCGGGCCTATGCCGACGCGGTCGAAGCCGAGAGCCCGGAAGCCGCCGTCCGTGATGCCAAGGAGTTCCTCGGTGGCCAGGCACGTGAGACAATCGCCGCGCAACACAGATCGCACCCGGTTTTCGAGCAGTCGCTTTCGACGGTGATCGAGGGCGACCGCCGGGTGTTCACGGTGACCGACTTCGCCGGCGCCGACGGTTCGGCCGGCCTTGCTTGCGACACCAGCGCCATCGAGACCATTCGCGGCGAATATGAGCGCACGGTGCGCAGCCACGCCGACACGCTCGACCAGCTCAACACCGCGGTCGCCATCTTCGACACCGACGAGAAGCTGCGCTTCTTCAACCAGGCGTTCCAGAAACTGTGGGGGCTTGACAGTGGCTTCCTGCACAGCGCGCCCGACAATGCCTTGCTGCTCGACCGGCTGCGCAGCGAGGGCAAGATCGCCGAACAGCCCGAATGGCGCCGCTGGAAGGAAGGCCTGCTCGGCGCCTACCGCGCCGTGGAATCGCAGGAACACTGGTGGCATCTGCCCGACGGCAAAACCATTCGCGTCGTCGCCAACCCGCAACCCAAGGGCGGCGTCACCTGGGTGTTCGAGAACCTGACCGAGAAGATGGACCTGGAGAGCCGCTACCGCACCGCGGTGCGTGTCCAAGGCGAAACGCTCGACAACCTCGCCGAAGGCGTGGCGGTGTTTGGCCCTGACGGCAGGCTTCGGCTGTCGAACCCGGCTTTTGCCGCGCTATGGGGACTGGAGGCAGACGCCGCCAAGCCCAATGTGCACGTCTCCACGATCCGTGACCTTTGCGACCGGCAGACGGCGGACAGCCCCTGGCCCGGTTTCGTCGCCGCCATCACCGGTTTCGACGACGAGCGCCGCGACCGCCATGGCCAGACCGAGCTCAACAACGGCACCGTGCTGCGGTACGCCATGATCCCCTTGCCCAACGGGCAAGTGATGATGACCTTTGTCGACGTCACCGACAGCGTCCATGTCGAACGCGCGCTCAAGGACAAGAACGAAGCCCTGGAAAAGTCGGACCAGCTCAAGAACGATTTCGTCCAGCACGTGTCCTACGAGTTGCGTTCGCCGCTGACCAACATTATCGGCTTCACCGAACTTCTGTCCTTGCCGACGACCGGCCCGCTCAATCAGAAGCAGCGCGAATATGTCGAGCATGTCGGCTCGTCCTCCTCGGTGCTGCTGACCATCGTCAACGACATACTGGATCTCGCAACCGTCGATGCCGGCATCATGCAACTCGATATTTCCGAGGTTCATGTCGACCGCACCATCGCGGCCGCCGCCGAACTGGTTTCCGACCGGTTGCAGGAGCATTCGATCCGTCTCGAGGTCAATGCCGCGGCGGCACCCAGGACGTTCCACGGCGATGAAACCCGCATCCGCCAGATCCTCTACAATTTGCTCAGCAACGCCGCGAATTACGCCCCGGAGGCCAGCACCATCCGGCTCGCCTGCCGCCAGCTTGCGGACGGGGTGGAATTCTCGGTTCATGACGACGGTCCCGGCATGCCGCCGGATGTGCTCGATTCGGTGTTTCGCCGCTTCGAACCGCGCACCAATGGCGGCCGCCGGCGCGGCGCCGGCCTCGGCCTGTCGATCGTGAAGAGCTTCGTCGAATTGCATGGCGGCGGCGTGCGCATCGAAACCGGCAAGGACAAGGGCACGACCGTCATCTGCACCTTCCCCGCTATGCCGGGCATCCGCGCCGCGGCCGAGTAGCGCGTTCGATGACGGAACCGGTGCTGGAGCGTTTGCTCGCCGACGAGACAGAGACAGCGCGGCTGGGCGAGGATCTGGCATTCGCGGTGCGTGCCGGCGACGTGCTGGCGCTCAAGGGCGATCTCGGCGCCGGCAAGTCGACGCTGGCGCGGGCGCTGATCCGGACGCTGGCGGACGATGCCCGCCTTGATGTGCCGAGCCCGACCTTCACGCTGGTGCAAAGCTACGACACGCGCATTCCGGTCCATCATTTCGACCTCTATCGCCTGTCGTCGGCAAATGAGCTCGACGAACTCGGCTTCGAGGAAGCCCTGACGCAAGGCGCGGCTCTTGTCGAATGGCCGGAACGGGCCGAAGGCGAGCTGCCGAAAACGACCGTTCTGATCGAACTCGTCCAGCATGGCGAAGGCCGCCTGGCGCTTCTGTCGGGGCAAGGGGCGGCCTTCGACCGCGCGGCGCGATCTCTGGCCATGCGCGGTTTCCTGGAAAGCGCCGGCTGGGGCGAAGCCCACCGCCGCCATTTCATCGGCGATGCCTCGGCCCGCTCCTACGAGATCGTGACGCTCGCCGGCCAGGAACCGCGAGTGCTGATGAATTCGCCGCGACTGCTGCTCGGCCCTCCGGTGCGTGACGGCAAACCCTATGCGGTGCTTGCCCATACTGCCCAGTCGGTGTCCGCTTTCGTCGCCATCGACCGCGCCTTGAAAGCCCGCGGTGTCAGTGTCCCCGAAATCCTTGCCGAGGACCTGGACCAGGGCTTCCTCCTGCTCGAACATCTCGGCTCGGAAGGGTTTCTCGGCAAGGACGGCGAACCGGTGGCCGCGCGCTACGCCGCAGCGGCCGAACTGCTGGCCATGATGCATGGCAAGAGCTGGCCGCGGCGTCTGGAAGCGGGACCGGGCCGCCTTCACGAGGTGCCGCCCTTCGACCGTGACGCCATGATGATCGAAGCCGACCTGCTGGTCGACTGGTATGTGCCGGCAATATCGGGCGGCCCGGCCAGCGACGATCTGACGACGGGCTACACCAGGGAATGGAACGCGCTTTTCGACCGGCTGCGGGGCAGCGAATACACGCTGATGCTGCGCGACTTCCATTCGCCCAACATCATCTGGCGCGGCGACCGTTCCGGGCATGACCGGCTGGGCATCGTCGATTTCCAGGACGCGTTGATCGGGCCTGCAGCCTATGACGTCGCCTCGCTCGCCATGGATGCCCGCGTCACTGTCTCGCCCGACATCGAGAGACAAACATTGGATGCCTATGTCGCGGCGCGCCTGGCCGCCGGTCCATTCGACACGGACGCTTTCCGCGAAGCCTACGCAATCATGGCAGCGCAGCGCAATTCCAAGATCCTCGGCATTTTCGTGCGCCTCGAAAAGCGCGACAGCAAACCCTATTATCTCAGACACCTGCCGCGCATCCGCGACTATCTGCGCCGGGCGCTGTCCCACCCGGCGCTCGCCAGCCTGAAGGATTTCTACGACACGCATGGGCTGCTGGAGGAACGCGCGCTGTGACAGCAACACCGGATACTGCCATGGTCCTTGCCGCAGGGCTCGGCAAGCGCATGCGGCCGATCACCGACACGATCCCCAAGCCGCTGGTCAGGATCGCCGGCAAGACGCTGCTTGATTGGGGCCTCGACAGCCTGGCCGCCGCCGGCGTCGCCAAGGCCGTGGTCAACGTCCATTATCTTCCCGAGCAGATCGTCGCCCATGTCGCCGCGCGTCGCGCGCCACGGATCATCATCTCCGATGAGAGCGAACGGCTGCTCGATTCAGCCGGCGGTATCGTCAAGGCATTGCCGGAATTGGGACAAAATCCCTTCTACATCCTCAACGCCGACACCTTCTGGATCGACCACGGCCCGCTCAATCTCGGCCGGCTCGCCCTTGCATGGGACGCGGCGAAAATGGATATTCTGCTGATGCTGGCGGACCACCATCAGGCGACAGGACACTGTGGCAGCACCGATTTCCTGGTGGCGCCGGATGGTGCCTTGCGGCGTTCAAAAGGCGATCCGGCAGGCCTGATCTATGCCGGCGCCGCGATCATCCATCCGCGCCTGCTCAAGGACGCACCCGCCGAACCGCATTCGCTCAACGCCTATTTCGACAAGGCCATTGCCGCCCACCGCCTGTTCGGCATGCCGATGCAGGGCCGCTGGATCACCGTCGGCACACCCGATGCCATCGCGCTGGCCGAAACGGCGGTCGCGGGCGCGCTAACCGAGCCGCAATGAGCGGCCCAAGCCGCGTTTTCTCGATCCCCCCTGGAGCGCCGTTTCTGCCGACGCTGGCCGAGGCGCTGCTTGCCGGCCGGCTGATTCCGGGGTTCCGTTTCGGTGGCGATCCGCTCGCCTTGGCCGATGTCACCATCTATGTGCCGACGCGCCGCGCCGCGCGGGCTTTGCGTGGTGTCTTCGTCGACAGCTTGAAGGCACGCGGTGGTGGCGGTTCGGCGATCCTGCCGGTCATCCGTCCGCTCGGCGAGTTCGACGAGGACGAGGCCGCGTTCGACGCCGAGCCGTCGGCTGCAATCGATCTTGCGCCACCGATCGCCGCTACCGAGCGCCTGTTGCTGCTGACGCCGCTTGTGCGGGCATGGAAACGCAGGCTGCCCGCTCATGTCGCGGCCCTCTTCGCCGAGGAAATCGTCATCCCGGCCTCGACCGCCGATGCGATCTGGCTGGCGCGCGATCTCGCTGCATTGATGGACGAGATCGAGACGGAAGGCACCGACTGGAGCAAGCTCGCCGATCTGGTGACCGGCAACCTTGCCGGATGGTGGCAGGTGACGCTCGAATTTCTCGGCATCGTCACCGATGCCTGGCCGAAATTTCTTAAAGAGAGCGACCGCTCCAATCCGGCCGCGCACCGCAGCGCGCTGATCCGCACCGAGGCAGCGCGGCTGCGGCGCAATCCGCCGGCCGGGCCGGTCATCGCCGCTGGGTCCACCGGCTCGATACCCGCCACGGCCGAATTGCTTGCCGCGATAGCTGGCTTGCCGGGCGGCGCCATCGTGCTGCCCGGGCTCGACCGGACGCTGGACGAAGCGTCCTTCCAGGCGCTTGTCGCCCGTGGCGCGCGCCCGGCCGTGCTTGGCCATCCGCAATATGGCCTGGCCAGGCTGATCGGCAAGATCGGCATGCTGCGCTCGGATGTCGAGGAGATCGGCACGGCCGAGCCGCAGCTTGCGCTTCGCGCCGCCCTCGTCGGCGAGGCGCTGCGGCCGGCCGAGACCACCGAATTGTGGGCCGAGACCCGCAACAGGTTTTCGGCAGCCGAGATTGCCGGCGCCTTTGCCGATGTGACGCTGCTCGAAGCGGCCAGCGAACGCGACGAAGCCATTGCCATCGCCGTTGCGCTCAAGCACGCGGTCGAGGCGCCGGGCCAGAGGGCGGCTCTCGTCACCGGCGATCGCGCGCTGGCGCGGCGCGTCTCGGTCGAGCTCAAACGCTTCGGCGTCGTCGCCGACGATTCCGGCGGCACGCCGCTCGCCAACACGCCCGCGGCCAGCCTGCTCCGGCTGACGCTTGAGGCGGTATTCCGGCCGGGGGACCCGGTCGGCCTGCTGTCGTTGCTCAAGCATCCGCTGCTCGGCCTCGGTCTCGAACGCGCTACTGTGCGCCATGCGGCGGAACTGGTCGAACTGGTGGCGCTGCGCGGCGGCACGGGCCGCCCCGACATTGCCTTGCTGCCGGACTTGTTCGAGGCCCGCCTCACAGGCCTCGGCGATGACAGCCGGCCGCCCTTCTGGTTTGCCCGTCTCACCGTGCGCTCCATCGAGGATGCACGAACCCTCCTCGCACGGCTGGCGCAGGCGCTGGCGCCGCTTTCGGCCTTTCGCGGCCAGCCGGATGCCGATCTTGCGGCGCTGGTCAAAGCCAGCGTGGTGGCCCTCGAGGCTCTCGGCCGCTCCGCCGATGGCGGTCTTGGAGACCTCTACGCCGGCGATGCCGGCGACAAGCTTGCCGAGCTGCTGCGCGGGCTTGTGTCGGCTTCGGCGTCGCTGTCGTTCGTCGCGAGCGAATGGCCCGATGTCATGGGCGCGCTGATCGCGCCCGAGACGGTCAAGCCGGCGCAGGGTACCGACAGGAACATCGCGATCTGGGGCGCGCTCGAAGCGCGGCTGCAGGATGTCGACACGATGGTCATCGGCGGCCTCAATGAAGGCGTTTGGCCGCGCAAACCCGAGAGCGACCGCTTCATGTCGCGGCTGATGAAAACCGGCATCGATCTCGAGCCGCCCGAACGGCGCATCGGCCTCGCCGCGCATGATTTCCAGATGGCCATGGGCGCTAAGAAAGTGGTGCTGGCGCGCTCGGCCCGCGCCGGCGACGCGCCCGCCGTGCCATCGCGCTGGCTGCAGCGGCTGCTGACCTTCATCGGCAACGACCAGGCGGCAACACTGCGCCGGCGCGGCGACGAGTTGCTCGCCTGGGCGCGCGCACTCGATACCGGCCCGAAGCTGGATTTCGCGCCGCGACCGCAGCCGAAGCCGCCGCTGCCGGTGCGCCCAAGCCATTTCTCGGTCACCGAGATCGAAACCCTGCGCCGCGATCCCTATGCCGTCTATGCAAGGCGGATACTCGGCCTGATGCCGCTCGATCCGCTCATCCGCGACCCTGGTGCTGCCGAACGCGGTACACTGTTCCATGCCATCCTGCATCTGTTCTCGTCGCGCGTGGCCGATCCACGGGCGCCAGACGCGCTCGCCGGCCTCATCGCCGCCGGCCGCGCCTGTTTTGCCGAGGCTGCCCTTCCGGCCGATGTCGAGGCGGTGTGGTGGCCGCGCTTCGAGAAGCTCGCCGCCAACATCATCGAGTGGGAGCGCACGCGCGCCGATGCGGTGGTCCGGCGCCATGCCGAGGAGCGAGCCGGCAAGACCATCGTCGACCAGTCCGGCGTGACACTGTCCGGCTACGCCGACCGTATCGATCTGCTGGCCGGTGGCATGGCCGACATACTGGATTACAAGACCGGCTCCTCGCCATCAAAGGCGCAGGCGCATATGCTGCTGGCCCCGCAACTGGCGCTGGAGGGCGCGCTGCTCAGGCGCGGCGCCTTCAAGGATCTGGGCGCGCGCGAGCCCTCGCAGCTGGCCTTCGTGCGGCTGAAGCCCAATGGCGAGGTCTTCGAGGAGTCCATACTCGAACACAACCGTCAGCCGCGGAGCGCGACCGACCTCGCCGAAGAGGCTTGGGCGCGGCTGGAGAAACTGCTGATCCATTATGCCAAACCGGAGACCGGCTATCTGTCGCGCGCGCTGCCGTTTCGCGAAGGCGAGACGGATGGCGACTACGACCATCTCGCTCGCGTGCTCGAATGGTCGGCCGGCGGCGATGCGGGTGATGAAGGAGGGGAGGCATGAAGAAGGCCTATCCCATCCCGAGCGACACCGCTTCAAGCCAGGCTCGCGCCGCCGATCCCGGTAATTCCGCCTGGGTGTCGGCCAATGCGGGATCGGGCAAGACCCATGTGCTGGCCCAACGCGTCATCCGGCTGCTGCTCAATGGCACCGATCCGTCGAAGATCCTGTGCCTGACCTATACGCGCGCCGCCGCCGCCAACATGTCGAACCGGGTCTTTTCCACGCTGTCGGACTGGACGGCGCTCGGCGACGCCGAGCTGGCCGTGAAGATCGAGGCGCTCGAAGGGCGCCGGCCCGACCGCGACACGATGCGCCGCGCGCGCCGCCTGTTCGCCGAGGCATTGGAAACCCCCGGCGGACTGAAAATCCAGACCATCCACGCCTTCTGCGAATCCGTGCTCCACCAGTTCCCGCTGGAAGCCAATATCCCCGCCCATTTCGAAATGCTCGACAGCCAGATGGAGGCATCGCTTTTCGCCACCGCGCGCCGCGAGATGATTTCGGCCGCCGGCGACAGGGACCTGGCCGACGCCTTCGCCACCGTGCTGGAACGCGGCGGTGAAGCCGGCCTCGATGCCCTGCTCGGCGAGATCGTGCGCAAGCGTGACGGGCTGCGGCCTTTCCTCGATGCGGTCGGGCTTGATGGCTTCCAGCCCTTGTTCGATGAATTCCATTTCCGCCCCGGCCAGACCGCCGAGGGCATAGCGGCCTCGGTGTGGCCGCTGCCGGGCTTCCTGCCCGACTATTTTGCCGGCTTTGTCCAGGCCGCCGAATCCACCGACGCCAGATCGGTGCTGAACAACATCCTGCCCTATGCGCGCCAGGCCTTCGCCGAGAGCGATCCGATTCGCCGGCTGCAATTGCTTGCCAGAGCCTTCCTCAAGACCGATGGCGCGCCCTACGATCCGGCAAATGCCTTCAAGAAAGCGCTGACCGATCTGTTGCCGGACCTCGCCGATCGATATCGCTCGGCGTCGGGCGCCATCATCGAAACCGTCGACCGGCTGGCGCTGTTCCGGATGCTGGAAGGCACGCGCGCGGCGCTCACCATCGCCGACTGGCTGATCGCCCGCTATGAAGTGCTGAAGCGTGGGCGCGGCTTTCTCGACTTCAACGACCTGATCACCCGCACGGTCAACCTGTTGGCGCGGCCCGATGCCGGTCCGTGGGTGCAGTACAAGCTCGATCAAGGCATAGACCACATCCTGCTCGACGAGGCGCAGGACACCAGTCCTGACCAGTGGGAGGTGGTGAAGCGGCTGGCCGAGGAATTCTTTGCCGGCTTCGGAGCGCGCGACAGGATCCACCGCACTGTGTTTGCCGTCGGCGACGAGAAGCAGTCGATCTATTCCTTCCAGGGTGCGGCGCCCGACTCCTTCGCCGATAGCCGGTTGTTGTTCGCCGGCCGGGTGCGCGACGCCGAAGCGGCGTTCGCCGACCTCAAGCTGACCTGGTCGTTCCGTTCGACCGATGACGTGCTGGCCGCCGTCGACCGCGTCTTTGCCGATCCTGTCGTTCGGCGCGGCATCAGCCACGATCCCGATCCGCTGAGCCACAAGGCCATCCGCACCGATGCGCCCGGCTATGTCGAGGTGTGGCCGTCGATCGGCGCCGATATCGTCGACGAGCCCGACGACTGGACGCAGGCTATCGACCATGCCCATGCCCCCGCGGTGCGCGTTGCCGAGAATGTCGCGGCCACCATCGCCGGCTGGATCGGCAGCGGCGAGATCATCGAAGGCCGCGGCAAGCGGCTGCGGCCGGGCGACGTGCTGGTGCTGGTGCGCAAGCGCGACAGCTTTGTCCACGCCCTGACCCGGGCCCTCAAACGCCGCGACATTCCGGTTGCTGGCGCCGACCGGCTGAGCCTGCCCGGCCATATCGCGGTCAAGGACCTGATCGCGCTCGGCCATCTCCTGATCCAGCCGCAGGACGATTTGTCGCTGGCCGCAATCCTGCGCAGCCCGGTCTTCGACCTGCCGGAGGAGGCGCTTTTCACGCTCGCCGCGCAGAGGCCGCCCGGCCTCTCACTGGCCGCGTCGCTGCGCCAGCACGCCGGCGAAAGCGACGCCCTCGCAGCGGTCGTCGAACAGCTCGACATCTGGGCCAACGAGGCGGCCTTCAAACCGGTGTTCGAGTTCTATGCCGGCCTGCTGGCACGCGATGGCGTGCGCCGGAAGATGATCGCCCGGCTCGGGCCGGAAGCCGGCGATATTCTCGACGAGTTCCTGAGTTTCTGTCTTGCCGAGGAGCGGACTGGCCTGCCAGGGCTGGAGGCCTTCCTGTCGACGCTCGAGAATGCCGGGCCCGAGATCAAGCGCGAGATGGACCAGACCCGCGACGAGGTCCGCGTCATGACTGTGCATGCGGCCAAGGGCCTGGAAGCGCCGGTCGTGTTCCTGGTCGATGGCGGCTCCGCCCCGTTCAGCGACCAGCATTTGCCGCGCCTGATGCCTTTCGACGGCTCAGGCCGACATTGGCCCGGCAAGGGCTATCTCTGGCGGTCGGCCAGCGATGTCGCCAACGGCTTTTCGAGAACGGCCGCCGCTCGCGCCCGAGAGCTCGCCGACGACGAGTATCGCCGGTTGCTCTATGTCGGCATGACCCGCGCCGAGGACCGGCTGATCGTCTGTGGCTATCACGGCAAGCGGGCACCGAATGCCGGCACCTGGCATTCGATCGTTAGCCGCGCGCTGACCGGCGCGCCCGAAAGCGAACAGCGTGCGCATCCCGCCAGCGGCGAGCCGGTGCATCGTTTTCATGTCACCAATCTGCCACCGGTCGCGACGAGCTCCGGTGAGCAGGCGCGGCAGGCCGATGCGTTCGGCCCGTTGCCATCGACCTTGTTCCGTGCCTTGCCGCCCTTCGAGGACCTGCCGCGTCCCCTGTCCCCGTCGGGCGCCTCGGCGCTGATCGATGAGGGCAAGGAAGCCGTCGTCGACAAGGCTTCGCCGGTGCTGGACGGCGACGCCGAGCCCGGTTTTGCCGTGCTGCGCGGGCTCGCGCTGCACAAGCTGCTGCAGATGTTGCCTGGCATGGCCGAGGACGGACGCAAGGGCGCGGTCGAGCGCTACCTGGCGCGCGTCGGTGCAGGCTGGCCCTCGTCAGAGCGGGAAAAAGCCCTGGCATCGGTTATTGCCATACTTGCCGATCCTAGCCTCGGTCAGCTGTTCGCGCCCTCCTCTCGAGCCGAGGTCGCAATCATGGGCAGTCTGGAGGTAAGGGGAAAAAAGCGCTCCATTTCCGGCAAGATCGACCGTTTGGCGGTCACCGCGGACACGGTCTTGATCGTCGACTACAAGACCAACCGGCCCGCACCCGCCTCTCTCGCCGAAGTCCCGCCGGCCTATCTGCTGCAGCTCGCGCTCTATCGCGCCCTGCTGCAGCCGCTTTATCCCGGGCGGGAGGTCAAGGCGGCCCTCCTGTTTACCGAAGCGCCAAGGCTGATCGAACTGCCGGCCCGGTCCATGGATGACGACCTTGCCCGACTCACGGGAGCGTGACACAAGACCTGCTTGAAGAAGGGCGCGACAACCACCACATTTGGGTGCGACAAAGAACTCTCGAAAGGATTTTTCCGCATGGGTGCCACCGTCAAGGTCGACAAGAGCAATTTCCAGGCCGATGTGCTCAACGCCAAGGAGCCGGTCGTGGTCGATTTCTGGGCGGAATGGTGCGGCCCGTGCAAGATGATCGCGCCGGCGCTCGAAGACATCGCAGTCGAACTCGGCAGCAAGGTGAAGGTCGCCAAGCTGAACATTGACGAGAATCCCGAGCTTGCCGCGCAATTCGGCGTGCGCTCGATCCCGACACTGATGATCTTCAAGGGCGGCGAAGTGGCCGACATGAAGGTCGGTGCCGCGCCCAAGACCGCGCTGTCGCACTGGATCAACGGCAACCTCGCCTGAGGTTCTTAAAAACCGGATCGATAAGCCCGGCCTCGCGCCGGGCTTTTTTGTTGGCGTCATCGGTGAACTGCTCTGGCCCTCACACAAGGGCTTTCCATGTCTTCTGTTGTGAGCAGAAGCAGGGAGAGAAAAATGACCGGATCCGCCAAGGCCACCGTCTTCATCGACAATGAGCGCGTCATCGTCACCGAATACCGCTTCCAGCCCGGTGACAACACCGGTTGGCACCGCCATGGCCACGACTATGTCGTCGTGCCGCTGATGGACGGCAAGGTGAAACTATTGACCAAGGACGGTGAATCCTTCGCCGAGATGAAGAAGGGCGCGCCCTATTTCCGCAAGGAAGGCGTCGAGCACGACGTCATCAACGCCAATGAGGGCGAATACGCCTTTATCGAGATCGAGCTGAAGTAACCGGCGTCTCGACGGCTGATTGCACATGGGAAATCTGGAAATCCCATGCGCACGGATGCGCATGCCATCAGCAGCCGTCTTGATGGCTGGAGCGGATTGGCACATATCTCTTTCAAACCGGAGTTTGAAATGGCCGAATCACAGCTCTCAGTCCGCAGTGCAAAAGCACGCGATCTGGCTCATCGCCTTGCCGTCGCGAGAATCGCTCTATAGCCGATGTGGTCGAACGCGCGCTCGAAGCCTACGAGATACGGGAAGCGGGCCGAGAACCCGCATCCACCTTCTATGCCCGCCTGACTGCAAGCAGCGGCGCCGACATTGATCTGGAGAAAGTCATCCGCGAAGGCCACGGGCGACGAAGCCGTTCAGGAGACAGCACTCAGGTCGGCGGCGTGCCGTTTTCGGCCAGCACCGCGCCGGCCAGATAGAGCGAGCCGCCGATCAGGATGCGCGGCGGCGGGCCGTCCCAGGTGTCGCGCAGCAGCATCAGCGCGCTGGCGACGGAACTGACCGGCTCTGCCGACAACCCGGCTTCCGTGGCGCGGATCGCCAGTTCGTCGTTCGGCACGCCGGCGTCGCTCATGCTCACCGGCACGGTGTAGACATGCCGGACCAGGCCTTTGAAGGCGCGGAAATAGCCACTCTGGTCCTTGGTGTTGATCATGCCCGAGATGAGGAAGAGCGGGCGCGGGTTCTTTTCTTCCTGCTCGGCCAAGGCTTCGGCGACGACCACCCCGGCGCCCGGATTGTGGCCGCCGTCGAGCCAGATGTCGGCGCCCTTTGGCGCGAGCTCCGCCAGCCGGCCTTGCATCAGCTTCTGCATGCGGCCGGGCCAGGCGACACTGGTCATCGCTTTTTCGGCGGCGCGGTGGCTGATCTCGAAGCCGGCCGCCTTGATCGCGGCGATCGCCGCGGCCGCATTGGCGAACTGGTGACGACCCGGCAGCCGCGGCGACGGCAGGTCCATCAGGCCGTCCTCGTCCTGGTAGACCATGCGGCCGTTTTCCTCGAAGGCCAGGAAATCCTGGCCGTAGACGAAGGTCGGGCATTCCAGCCGCTCGGCGGTTTCGATCAACACCTGCAGCGCCGTCTCGCTTTCCTGCGCGCCGATCACCACGGGGCAGCCGCGTTTCATGATGCCGGCCTTTTCAGCCGCGATCAGTTCGACACGGTCGCCGAGATAGGCCTCGTGGTCCATCGAGACAGGCATGATCACCGACACGGCCGGCCTGGCGATGACATTGGTGGCATCGAAGCGGCCGCCGAGACCGACCTCGATGATGGCGGCTTCGGCGGGATGCTCCGAAAACAGGATGAAGGTGACGGCGGTGAGGATCTCGAAGACGGTGATCTTCTGGCCTTCGTTGGCCATGGCGACGCGGCCAATGGCCTCGGCGAAGACATCATCGTCGACCAGCCTGCCACCGCCTTCGGCGGCAAGCCGGTAGCGCTCGTGCCAGTTGACCAGATGCGGCGACGTGTGCACGTGCACGAGACGCCCGGAAGCCTCCAGCAATGCCCGTGAGAAGGCGGCGCAGGAGCCCTTGCCGTTGGTGCCGGCGATATGGATGACCGGCGGCAGCAAGTCCTGCGGATTGCCCAGCCGCTCCAAGAGCCGCGTGATGCGTTCGAGCGAAAGGTCGAAGCCTTTCGGGTGAAGCGCCATGAGGGCTTCGATTTCGCGGTCGGCGGCGAGCGTCGTCATGACAGAATCCTGGCGCATGGCCCGAGAACCAGAATCAATCCCGGAATAGCCATGGCAATCAAAAGGCTACAGCGCGCCATGGACATGACGCAATCATTGTTCGCGGCGGCTGGTGTCGCGTCAGGCCTGCGGCCTGGATTCGCCGGCAACCACGGCTGGCGGCAAGATTTCCGGTTCCAGCGGCTTTTCAGCCTCCGGCATCTTGAGCAGCATCTTCAACAATCGTGCGATGGTTTCGCGCAGTTCGAGCCGCGACACCACCATGTCGACCATGCCGTGCTCCATCAGATATTCGGAGCGCTGGAAGCCGTCCGGCAGTTTCTCGCGGATGGTCTGTTCGATGACGCGCGGCCCGGCAAAGCCGATCAGCGCGCCGGGCTCGGCGATGTGCACATCGCCAAGCATGGCGTAGGAGGCGGTGACGCCGCCGGTGGTCGGGTTGGTCAGCACGACGATATAGGGCAGGCCGGCTTCCTTCAGCCGTTCGACGCCGACCGTTGTGCGCGGCAATTGCATCAGCGACAGGATGCCTTCCTGCATGCGGGCGCCGCCGGAAGCGGCGAACAGGACCAGCGGCCGCTTGCGCTGCAGGGCGACCTCGAAAGCGTGCACGATGGCATCGCCCGCCGCCATGCCGAGCGAACCGCCCATGAAGGCGAAATCCTGCACCGTCACCACCACCGGCAGGCCGTCGATGGTGCCGAGCGCGTTGACAATCGCATCTTCCAGGCCGGTCTTGGCCTTGGCGTCCTTAAGCCGGTCGGTGTAGCGCTTCTCGTCGCGGAACTTCAGCGGATCCTGCACGACCTTCGGGTTCTCGAGCTGCTCGTACTTGCCGTCGTCGAGGAAGTATTTCAGCCGCTCCTTGGCCGAGATCTTCATATGATGGCCGGAGGACGGGATGACGAACTGGTTGGATTCCAGATCCTTGTGGAACACCATCTCGCCGGTCTCGGGATCCTTGATCCAGAGATTCTCGGGCATGTCGGTGCGCCGGCCGAGCATCGAATTGATCTTCGGGCGAACGTAATTGGTGATCCAGTTCATCGCTTCGGCTCCTGTCCTGACGAAGAGTTGTTAATGCATGCCGCCCAAAAGTGGGAACCGGTTTTGGGATATCGGCATGCACGAAACCAGAGGTAGGAGAACTATTCGGCGGCAGCAAGGCGGGCCGAACGCACGCCTTGTGCAAGGCCGCTGACCAGCGTGGCGACGGCCTCGGCCGGATCGGCGGTCTTTTCACCCTTCGGCCCCAGCACATTGGCGACCGCATTGACAATCGCGGTGCCGACGACGACGCCATCGGCATTGGCGCCGATCACGCGCGCCTGCTCGGCGGTCTTGACGCCAAAGCCGACGCAGACCGGCAGGTCGGTATGGCTCTTGATGCGCTTTACGGCGGCGGCCACCTTGCCGGTGTCGGCCAGCGCCGAGCCGGTGATACCGGTCATGGAGACGTAGTAGACGAAGCCGGATGTGTTCTGCAGCACCTTGGGCAGCCGCTTGTCGTCGGTGGTCGGCGTCGCCAGGCGGATGAAGTTGATGCCCGCCTTCAGCGCCGGAATGCAGAGTTCGTCGTCCATCTCGGGCGGCAGGTCGACGACGATCAGCCCGTCGATGCCGCTGGCCAGCGCGTCTTTCAGGAAACGGTCGACGCCGTAGATGTAGATCGGGTTGTAGTAACCCATCAGCACGATCGGCGTTTCATTGTCGCCTGCTCGGAACTCTGCCGCCATCTTCAGGGTCTTGACCAGCGTCTGGCCGCCTTTCAGCGCGCGCAGGCCCGCCGCCTGGATCGCTGGGCCGTCGGCCATCGGATCGGAAAACGGCATGCCGAGCTCGATGACATCGGCGCCGGCCGTGGGCAGCGCCTTCATGATCGACAGCGAGGTGTCGTAGTCCGGGTCGCCGCCCATGAAATAGGTGACGAGCGCCGGGCGGCCTTCGGTCTTCAGCTTCGCCATGCGGCGGTCGATGCGGGTCGTCATGATCAGATCTCCATGCCCAGCATCGAGGCCACCGTGTGCACGTCCTTGTCGCCACGGCCCGAAAGGTTGACGATGACGATCTGGTCCTTGTCCATGGTGGGAACGATCTTCACCGCATGCGCGATGGCGTGCGCGGATTCCAGCGCCGGAATGATGCCTTCGACGCGCGTGGTCAACTTGAAGGCTTCCAGCGCCTCGTCATCGAGGATCGGCACATATTCGACGCGGCCGGAATCGCGCAACCACGAATGCTCCGGCCCGACGCCGGGATAATCCAATCCGGCCGAGATCGAATGCCCATCCATGATCTGGCCATCCGCGTTCTGCAGGAGATAGGTGCGGTTGCCGTGCAGCACTCCGGGCGAACCGGCATTCATCGAGGCGCAATGCTCGATGCCGTCGAGACCGCGACCGCCGGCCTCGATACCGATGATGCGCACATCCTTGTCATCCAGGAAGGGGTGGAACAGGCCTATGGCGTTGGAGCCGCCGCCGACAGCGGCGATGATGGTGTCCGGCAGCCGGCCTTCCTGTTCGAGGATTTGCGCGCGCGCCTCCGAACCGATCACCGACTGGAAGTCGCGCACCAGCTCCGGATAGGGATGCGGGCCCGCCGCGGTGCCGATCAGGTAATAGGTGTCCTCGACATTGGTCACCCAGTCGCGCAGGGCTTCGTTCATGGCGTCCTTCAGCGTGCCGTGGCCAGCAGTGACCGGCCGCACTTCGGCGCCAAGCAGCTTCATGCGGAAGACATTGGGGCTTTGGCGGGCGACGTCGGTGGCGCCCATATAGACCACGCAGGGAAAGCCGAAGCGGGCCGCGACGGTGGCCGACGCCACGCCATGCTGGCCGGCGCCGGTTTCGGCGATGATGCGCTTCTTGCCCATGCGCTTGGCGAGCAGGATCTGGCCGAGGCAGTTGTTGATCTTGTGCGAACCGGTATGATTCAGGTCCTCACGCTTGAAATAGACCTTGGCGCCGCCCCCGAGGCCCTTTGCCGAAGAAACCTCACGAAGATGCTTGGTCAGCCCTTCCGCGAAATAGAGCTTCGACGGCCGCCCGGCATAGTGGGTCGAAAGATCGGTCAGCTCGGCTCTGAAATCCGGATCGTTCTTGACCTCGTTCCAGTTCTTTTCCAGATCGAGGATCAGCGGCATCAGCGTTTCGGCGACGAAACGGCCGCCGAAAATGCCGAACATGCCCTGCTCGTCGGGTCCGGTGCGGAAGGAATTGGGTGTCGCCGGCTTGTTCATCGCCGATCTCCTGCATCTTTGTTTGAGCATGTCCTTGTCGGAAAACCGGTTCCACTTTTCCGGGACATGCTGCTTATCTGGTCTTCTGAGCATGTCCTTGTCGGAAAACCGGTTCCCACTTTTCCGGGACATGCTCTGGTTTAGGGCTTCAGGCGGCGCGGTCGTCGCGTGCTGCCCGGAACGGCCCGGAAAAACTGTTCGATCAGCCCCGGATCCTTGACGCCCGGCGCGCTTTCCACGCCCGACGAAATGTCTATTCCGGGCGGGTTTGCAAGCCGAAGGGCATCGCCGATATTGGCGGCGTTGAGCCCACCGGAAAGCATGTAATCGACGCCGGCGTCAAGGCCGGCGAGGATGCGCCAGTCGAAGGCAACGCCATTGCCGCCCGGCAGTTCGGAGCCTTTCGGCGGTTTGGCATCGAACAGGAAGCGGTCGGCAACGCCGATGAACGGCTCTATCCGGCCGAGGTCGGCAGCCTCGCCGAGCGGCAACGCCTTCATCACCGGCAAGCCATGGCGGGCCTTCAGTTCGGCCACCCGTCCGGGTGTTTCCGAGCCGTGCAACTGCAGCATGTCGGGCTGCATGGCCGTGACGATCTCGTCCAGGAAGGCGTCGCTGGCATCGACCGTGACGGCGACCGCCAAAGCCTTGCCGCGCGCCGTTTCGCGCAGGCGGCCGGCTTCAGCCGGCCCGACATAGCGAGGGCTTCTAGCGAAGAAAATAAAGCCGACATGGCTGGCGCCGCCGGCCAGGGCCGCGGCCATAGCCTGGTCGGTCTTCAAACCGCAGATCTTGATGTCGAGCGCCATGGCGCGGGAATTGGCACGAAAAGCGATGAGAGTCGAGAAAAAGCATGCTGTTTGCCGGCAAGGCCAAAGGCGCTACCTATTGATGGAGGGCACGTTGATGAACAGCATGCCGGGCGGGAGAACAACCATGAGCGATACAACCGACCCAACCGTTGCCGAACTGAAGCAGAAGATCGCGCAAGCGCGTGAGGTCATTGCCCACCTGATGGACAAGGCCGCCTTCAACGGCGCCGAAGCACACCGCGCGCTGGAGTATTTCGGCAGCGACGCCTTCGACCGCAATTTCCTGCCCTGGCCGCATCATGGAAATGAGGGGCTGAGGCCGGAGGAGCTCAATGCGGCGAATGACGATTGAGGCCGTCCATATCGGTGTGGGTAAGCTTGCGAAACTCGAACTACTGCAATCCGCGGGGCCGATCCGTGTAAAGAAGCTGGTGTTCCTCACTAGCCTCGGCCCAACTGGAGGGCAAAACGATTGATTCTTGCCGCGCCTGGTCGAATGCTGCCCGCATCTGCCTGGCACACCGCGCGGCGGGAACGCGGCCAACGCCGGTTCCCATCCCGGGGAAGGCAATCGTCCGGACATGCTCCCGCACCTTCGCCCCGGAAAGGGCCTCGGTATGGAACGTCCCATGCCGGACCAGTAGCAAGGTCGCCCGGGTGAGGAACGGGTTGACGGTGTTTTGATCGAGCACCATCGGCACCCGCATGGTCGGTGCTGCGATTAGATAGGGATGGTTGTGATTTCCCGTCGAGACGATTTCCGCGGCTCCAACCAGGAGCTCCCCATAGTGATAGTCGACAATGACTCGGCGCAGTCGAAGCTGGAGATCCCAGCCAAAACGCGAGAGTACTGAGCATCAATGCCACCATCCATAAAGCCATAGCTGTTGGCGGGGCTGACAAGCGCGTCCGCCTCAACGTCGAAAATAGACCCCCTATGAATTTGCACATTGGCTACGCCGCGAAATTCCTTCGCCCAGGCGTCAGCTAGGTTCGGTTCCATCGCCGTCAGGATCAATTTCAAAACAATCCTCCCTTCATGAGCGAGCGCCAACTTTCCTTATGCGGATCGATCCCGTAGGTTAGCTAACCGCAGGCGCAGGCAAACTTCATGTCACGAAAATCAAGTCGCGCATTGCCTCCGCCAAATTATTGTCCCCGAAACCCTCGTCAAACTCTATGTAAAACGGGCTAAATTCCGGCGCTGGCTGCGGCAATGGAAGATCGAGTTAATCGAAAGGCCAACACGGAGTGGTTTGAGCTCTTTCCTGGAACCGGGTGCGCTCCGTTTCCTGCACCGCTGGAGCATAAGCATCAGCGACGCGGCGCAGACCCTAGGTGTTTGATCCCGAGCTTTAATGGTGCGATATTTTCTTCCGACTGGAAGGATGCG
>NZ_VFUX01000047.1:0-42486 GCF_006441275.1 Mesorhizobium sp. B2-4-17
CAAAACCCGGGGTATTTGCAAGCGCAAAACCCGGGGTATTTGCAAGCGCAAAACCCGGGGTATTTGCAAGCGCAAAAAAAGGACGGCGGCCAGTGGCGCCGTCCCCGATGAGCTCGATGTCTGCTGGTTCAGACGCGCCGTGTCAGCACGAAGTTCTGGCCGGCTGAACTGGTGCAGTTCAGCTGGCTGGTGGACACCAGCAGGCAGTTGAAGCTGACGCCGGTCTGGCGGATCAGCGAGGTGCCGTTGATCTGCACCGAGGTTGGGCCGGTCATCGTGTAGCTGCCATCGGCAAGCTTCTGGCCGGTATCGGTGGCGACGGTCGTGAACTTTCCGCCATTGAAGGTCGACAAGCCGGTGCCCTTGGCATCGATCCACGACCCTTCGACGCCTTTCGGCGCGGCTGCCATCGGCGGCGCGTCCGGACCGCTGGTGGCACAGGCCGCGAGCATCGTGGAAATGGCGCCCGCCACGCCCATCGAAAGAACTTTGCGCGCAATAGTCATGTGAAATCCTCTCCAAACGCATCAGCCCAAAGATCAGATCCGATTTTGGAAGGCATGATGCGAACGTCCAAAGTGCTGGAGCGGGCGTGCGTCCCACAAGACGCACGCTGCCCAGGCCGCATCTCTTCAATCGCCCGATTTCCGGGCGATTGCAAGGCAATGGGGCAGGGTGCGCGCGATGCTATCGGACGAGGATGTTGCGGAATTGCCACGGGTCGCTACGGTCGAGGTCCTCGGGGAAGAGGCCCGGGCGCCGGTCGAGCGGCGTCCAATCGGTATAGTAACCCTTGACCGGCCCGAGATAAGGCAACTGCACGTCCAGGCAGCGCCTGTAATCCATCTCGTCGGCTTCGACGATGCCGGCCTGAGGATTTTCCAGCGCCCAGACCATGCCGGCCAGAACCGCCGAGGTGACCTGCATGCCGGTGGCATTCTGATAGGGCGCCAGCTTGCGCGCCTCGGCGAGCGACAGTTGCGAGCCGTACCAGTAGGCGTTCTTGTCGTGGCCGTAGAGCAGGACGCCGAGCTCGTCGACGCCGTCGACCAGTTCGTTCTCGTCAAGCACGTGGTGCACCGGCTGGGGCTTGCCGGCGGCGCCGAACATCTCGTCCAGCGACAGCATCGCGTCGTTGCAGGTGTGGTAGGCATAGTGGCAGGTCGGCCGGTACTGAACCTTGCCCTTCTTGGAGCGGACGGTGAAGAAATCGGCGATCGAGATCGCCTCGTTATGCGTCACCAGCAGGCCGTATTGGGCGCCCGGGGTCGGGCACCAGGAGCGCACGCGCGTGTTGGCGCCGGCCTGCTCGAGATAGATCGCGGCCTTGGAGCCGTGCTTGTGCTTCTTGCCGTTCTTCGGCATCCACTTCTCGTGCGTGCCCCAGCCGAGTTCGGCGGGCTGCAATCCTTCCGAGATGAAGCCCTCGACCGACCAGGTGTTCCAGAACACATCCATCGGCTTCGGCTTCTTGGTGCGCTGGGTGTCACGCTCGGCGATGTGGATGCCCTTGACGCCGGCCTTCTTCATCAGCTTGGCCCAGCCCTCACGGTCGTCCTGTGCCGGCTCCGAGAAGTCCATGCCAAGGTCGGTGGCGAGGTTGACCAGCGCCTGCTTGACGAACCACGAGACCATGCCCGGGTTGGCACCGCAGGTGGAGACGGCGGTGGCGCCGCCCGGCTTGTCGTGCTTTTCCTTCATCAGCGCTTCGCGCAACGCATAGTTGGTGCGGCTGGCATTGTCGGCCTTGGCATCGAAATAGAAGCCCAGCCATGGCTCGACGACGGTGTCGATATAGAGCATGCCAAGCTTGCGGCAGAGCTTCATCAGGTCCACCGAACCGGTATCGACTGAGAGGTTGACGCAAAAGCCCTGGCCGCCGCCATTGGTCAGAAGCGGCGTCAAAAGCTTCTTGTAGTTCTTCTCGGTCACTGCTTCCTGGACGAAGGCGATGCCGCCCTCGTCGAGCAGCTTGCGGTCGGTATCGCGCGGGTCGATGACAGTCATGCGCGACTTGTCGAACTTGAAATGGCGTTCGATGAGAGGCAGCGTTCCCCGTCCGATCGAACCGAAGCCGATCATCACCACAGGGCCGGTGATCTCACCGTAAACAGGCCAGTTTTCATTCGCCATTTTATCGAGCACTCCTTCAGACACGTGCAAAAAAGCCAGGCATTTTCGCCAACGGCCATGCGCTACATCACAGATCATTGTCATAAACCAGCGAAAAGCGCCAACCCGTGGCTAGCCATCCTTGGCCATGTGGTTAAGGACCGACACCAGCCGATCGCGGTCCGATGTCAGGCCCTTGTAGTCGAGCTGGGCAAGATCGAGTTCTTTAAGCTGGGCGGCAAAGGACATTGCGAGCGTCGTCCGGTCGGGGTGCCGCGCCAGCACGGCGAGCGGATCGAGATGGATTCGGATGGTGAACAGGATGTCGCGCGAAGAGGGCAGCTTGCGCAGCGTCTGGCGCTCGACGCGGATGAAGGCGTGCGCCTTGACGTCACCGTCGGGGAAGCGTGTCGGCCGGTTCGTGGCGCGGTCGATGCGCTCGACGTTGGACAGGGGATGGTAGAGCGCATCGCCCGACTGGATCGACCAGTTGTAGCGTTCGACGGCTTGGCCCTGCAGGCCGTCGAACATGCGGTTGATCAATTCGGCCGGCCTGGTGCCCGGGCCGAAGCCCGGCACCGGCGCGTGGATCTGCTGCAGCGGCTTGCCGAATTTTTCATTGAGCGACCAGGACGAAGGGAAGCACAGCGAACCCGCGGCGAGCCGCCAGCCGCTGTCGTCGCGGCGCATCAGGATCAGGTCTTCCTGAACCAGCAGGGAGGCTTCGACGAGCGGTGCGCTGCAGATACCGGAAGGCAGGGCAGGTTGCTTCGTGGCGCCCACAATTTCGATGCCCGCATCGGTGCGCCTATAGGTGCCCGGAAATCTCTGAGGCAGGTATACGCCGAGCAGGTCGAGCACTTCCTGCTGGGCATCGCGAGTCCCGTCCTCCTCGACGAAGACCCGCTCCGGAATTTCGGCGTAAAGCCGGCGCTTCTCGGCGAGATACGCCGGCAGATGGTCGTCGATCTCGATCCAGTCCGCGGGGTCGAGCGGCTTCAACCCGATGGTGAAGAGTTTCGAGGAGCCGTCATAGGGCGTATGGGTGGGCTGGCGAAGACTCATTTTCGACTGTCGCATTCTCCGGGCCGCCTGTCAGGCCAGCCTCGCCGGGACCAGGCCGCGCAGCGAATTGCCGACGAACAACGCCTTGGCCAACATCAGATCATCGTAGCTGTAGATTGCTTCCTCGGCCCGGCCTTCATCCAGAAGCGCCTCGCGCAGTACGCCAGGCAGCAAGCCACAGTCGAGCCGGGGTGTTGCCAGCACGCCGTCGCCGAAATCGGCGAAGATATTGGTGATGGTGCCCTCGCAGATTTCGCCTCGCTCATTGACCAGGATCACCTCGTCGGCCTGGGTGACGAGATATTCGGAGCGGGCATGGGTGTAGAGCTGGCGCCGGCTGGTCTTGTGGCGCAGCAGCTTGTTGTTCGAATCGAGCTTCGTTCGCGCCAGCCGCAGCATCCAGACCTTGTCGGCGGCGAGCGGTTCATAAGGCTGCGCCGAGGCGGTCGGGTCGCCGTTGCGCGACAAGGCAAGCCGGGTGCGCATGGCGCCACGGGCGCCATCGAGGGCGTCGCTCAGCACCTCTGCGATCCTTCGCGGATCGCAGGCAAAGCCGAGCTCCCCCGCCGAACCATAGAGGCGCGCAAGGTGGCGATCGAAGCGCAGGAAGCCCGTCCCCGGCTCCCAGCGCATGGTCTCGATCAGCTCGAAATCGGCGGTGTCCCCGTCGCGAAGCGGGCTTTGAGCAGACACTCCTGATACTCCTCTTCGGCGACCGAATCGAAAACGATGCCGCCGCCGACATTGTAGACGGCCTCGCCATTGGCAAAGAGCGAGATGGTGCGGATCGCCACGGAAAAGCGCATGGTGCCTCCGGGAGCGATCCAGCCGATGGCGCCGCAATAGACGTCGCGCGGCATGCCTTCGAGATCGTGCAGGATTTCCATGGCGCGGATTTTTGGCGCCCCGGTGATCGAGCCGCAGGGAAACAACGCCGCGAAGATCTGGCGGATGGTGAGACCGGGCAGCAGCTTCGCCCTGACGTCGCTGACCATCTGGTGAACAGTCGGGTAGCTCTCGATGCGGAACAGTTCCGGCACCTCCAGCGTGCCGACCTCGCTGATCAGCGAGATGTCGTTGCGCAGGAGATCCACGATCATCCGATTCTCGGCCTGGTTCTTTTCGTCGTTGCGCAGGAAGTTCTTCTGCCGCTCGTCTTCGGCCTTGGTCGCGCCGCGCGGCGCGGTGCCCTTCATCGGATGGGTCTCGATCATGCCTTGCGCGTCGATCTCGAAGAAGAGTTCGGGCGAGCGCGACAGCACGATCGGGTTCCCCATTGCGACCAGCGCGCCATATTTCACCGGCTGACGTTCGGTCAGCGCGTCGAAGGCTGCCAGCGGATCGCCCGACCATTGCGCCTGCACCGGAAAGGTCAGATTGCCCTGGTAGCAATCGCCTTGTCTGATGTGCTGGTGCAGCCGCGTAAAACGCTTCTCATAGTCGTCGAACGACCAGGCCGCCCTTGCATCGAAGATCGGGCCATTGGTCGCTGCAGCCGTGCGCGCAGGCACCGCCTCCTCGACCGGCGCATCGAAGACGCCAAGGCAGACCAGCGGCGCACGGCGCCCCTCCGGCAGCAGGGGCACAAGTTTCGGCTCGAGCAGGTAACCCGCTTCGTAGGAGAAATAGCCGGCCAGCCATTTGCCGGCGTCGTGCGCGGCTTGCGCGGCCTGCAGCGCCGGCGCGAAATCCCGGGCGCCATGCGCCACGATGATGTCGGCCGGCCGGTCGAAAACGAGCTGGCGCGCGCTGTCGTCGTTGCGGAAAATGGCGGCGGGCAGGGACATGGGAACCGAGATCGATAAGGCCGACGATCGCTCTATATGGGAGGTCGGCCGCGCGCAATCGAGGGAACGGCGCCCTGTCCCTCAAAGCCGACCTATGGGCCGACCTTAGGCGACCTGCCCTGCGGCAAAGAAAACCGGCGGCGCCCGTGGCGTCGCCGGTTGTTGCCCTTGCCTTGGCCGTTCAGCTATTGCTGGAAGTTCCCGCGCTGGGGAAGCGCCGGGCGAATTCCCTCTCGTCGCCGGCGGCCAGCAGCTTGGCCTGTTCGACCCAGCGCTCGCGTTCGACGCGACCGCCGAATTGCAGGGCGTGTTCGATCCGCTCGATGTCGTCGGCCGTCCAGGCTGCGATCTGGGCGAAGCTGGTCACGCCTTGTCCCCTGAGCAGCTTCTCGTTGACCGGGCCGATGCCGATCAACCGGCGCAGATTGTCGGGCTTTGCAGCTGCCGGCTTGACTGCCGCCGGTGCAGCCTTCTTGGTGGCTACCGGCTTGGACGCGGCCGAACTCTTTGTTGCCGAAGCTGGGGAGACTGCGGGCTTGCTCGCGGCCGGTTTGGCTGGAGCGGATGGCTTCGGCGCGGCCGATTTGGCTGTGGTCGCTGGCGCGGCCTTCGCGGCCGGTTTGGCAGGCGCAGCCTTGGCCGCCGCCGGAGCGGATTTGGCAGCAGCCGGCGCCGACACCGGGACTGCCGGCGACTGACTGGCCTTCGCCGCGCCGGTTCCCGAGGAAGCCTGCGCCTCGCGCAACTGGCGCTCGAGATCGGCGCGGGACTTGCCACATGCATTGAGTTCGCCGGTCAGGCGGTCGCTGTCGGCACGCAGCCTGTCGCGCTCGCCGCGGGTGCGGTCGAGGTCGCCGCGCAGGCTGTCGAGCTCACCGCGCAGACGGCCCCAGAGGAACCAGCCAACCAGTACACCCACAAGGAACGCCAGGAGCATGTAGAAAAAAGTGCCCATTGTCTCTCTCTCCAGTCAGGTCCGTCTGCCGTGGCATGAGGCCATGACTTTCGGCGGGACTACTCGATGGTGGTTCCACGGCTCGCGGAACAGCCTGCTTCGGTCGAGCTGTCGGCGATCGGCTTTGCCTGCCTGTGGGCCAACGGCCGCTGTCGCGTTCGCCTGAGCGCCACGACCGGCTGAGATTTTCCCCGCCGATCCGCACGCGCTCCGGCTGAACTTGCAGCGAAGGCTATCATAGAGCTTACGGAAAGCTATCCGAAAACTTTCGCGGAGAGTTCTTCAAGAACAAATATTTAGGACAAGAATAATGTGGTTCCAGCACGTTTTCCGGCGAAACTGTTCTTCGCGGACGAGAGACATATCAGCCGTCCAGTGCTTCCAGTTCGTCGATCAGGCCGCCGATCACGCCAAGTCCGATCTGCCAGAAGGCGGGATCGGTGGCGTCGAGCCCGAAAGGCGCCAGAAGCTCGGAGTGATGCTTGGTGCCGCCGGCGCGCAACATCTCGAAATACTTGTCCTGGAAGCCCCGCTCGGCATTCTGGTAGACGGCGTAGAGCGAGTTCACCAGGCAGTCGCCGAAAGCATAGGCGTAGACGTAGAAGGGCGAGTGGATGAAGTGCGGAATGTAGGTCCAGAAGACCTCGTAGCCCTCGCGCAACTTGATCGCGGGCCCCAGGCTCTCGGCCTGCACCTCCAGCCAGAACTGGCCGAGCCTGTCGGATGTCAGTTCGCCGTTGCGGCGCTCGGCATGCACCTTGCGCTCGAATTCGTAGAAGGCGATCTGGCGCACCACCGTGTTGATCATGTCCTCGACCTTCTGGGCGAGCATGGCCTTGCGCTCACGCCTGTCTGTGGTCCGCTCGAGCAGCGAACGAAAGGTCAGCATCTCGCCGAAGACGGAGGCCGTCTCGGCCAGCGTCAGCGGTGTCGAGGCCATCAGTGCCCCCTGGCCGGCGGCCAGCACCTGGTGCACGCCGTGACCAAGCTCATGCGCCAGCGTCATCACGTCGCGCGGCTTGCCCATGTAGTTGAGCAACACATAGGGGTGCGCGGAGGGCACGGTCGGGTGCGCGAAGGCGCCTGGCGACTTGCCCGGGCGCACCGGGGCGTCGATCCAGTTGCGGTCGAAGAAGGTGCGTGCGATCTCGGCCATTTCGGGCGAGAAGCGATGGTAAGCCGAGAGTACCGTGTTCCGGGCCTCATCCCAGCCGATCACCGCCTGCGGCGTCTCCGGCAGAGGCGCGTTGCGGTCCCAATGGTTCATCACCTCCATGCCAAGCCAGCGCGCTTTCATCGCGTAATAGCGATGCGACAGGCGCGGATAGGCCTCGCGCACCGCGGTGGCGAGCGCGTCGACCACGCCACGCTCGACCCGGTTGGCAAGGTGCCGTGAATCGGCGATGTCCTCGAAGCCGCGCCAGCGGTCGGAGATTTCCTTGTCCTTGGCCAGCGTGTTGGTGATCAGCGTGAAGGTGCGCAGATTCTTGCGGAAGGTCGCGGCCAGCGCCTCGGAGGCTCGGCGGCGCACCTCACCATCGGCATCCTGCAGGCGGTTCAGCGCTGGCTCCAGTGTCAGCTCCTCGCCATCGACGTCGAAACGGAGGTCGGTCATCGTCTCGTCGAACAGGCGGTTCCAGGCGCCGCGCCCGGTGATCGACTTCTCGTGGAAAACCTGCTCGACGCGATCCTCGAGCTGGTAAGGTTTGTCCATGCGAAGGTCGAGCACCCAGGGCCGGTAGTGGCCGAACACCGGGTCGGCAACGAGCGCTCCTTCGATCGCGGCGTCGTCGATCAGGTTCAGTTCGAGCGCGAAGAACAAAAGATGCGCGCTGGCGTCGGTCATCTTCTCCTGGACGTCGCCATAGAGCTTGGCGCGCTGCGGGTCGGCGGTGTTGCCGGCATAGATCAGGCCGGCATAGGAGACGATGCGGCCGATCAGCTCTTCCAGTGCTTCGTAGGCAACCAGCGCCTCGCCCAGCCTGCCGGTGCCGCCGCGCCCGGCCTCGGCGGCGAGCGTGCCCTTCCAGCGCGTTTCGAAAGCGATCGCGTCGGCAGCGGCCCTGGCGATGTCACGCTTCAGTTCCGGCGCGTCCATGCCGGCATAGAGGTCGGCAAGGTTCCATTCCGGCAGATCGCCAAGCTCGGCCGCGCCCTGACCGGACGCCGGTGCCGCAAGCCGCCGACCAAACATCATGCGCATCGACAATACCTTTTGTGAATTACGAGGTCAGAATCAAGGGGCCAGAATCGGGGAGAATGGAGAAGCCGGTCAAATCCTAAGGAATTCGTTCACCGGGTTTTTTGAAACCTTCTTTAGAACCCTGTGCCAAGATGATCCATGGGGATATCGGGCGCGGGCAAGCCAAGACAGTCATGACAGGTTCCATACTCATAGTCGATGACGATCCCGTGCAGCGCCGGCTGCTCGAAGCCGCGGTGACGCGCTTCGGCCACACGGCCATCGTGGTCGACAGCGGCGCCGCCGGGCTCGACGTGCTTGACGGGCCCGGTGCCCGCGACGTCTCGGTGGTTATTCTCGACCTGGTCATGCCCGGACTCGACGGCATCGGCGTGCTGAAGGCGATGCGCGAACGCGACATCAGCGTGCCAGTCATCGTCCAGACCGCGCAGGGCGGCATCGAAACCGTGGTTTCGGCGATGCGCCACGGCGCCTTCGACTTCGTCGTCAAGCCGGCTTCGCCCGACCGGCTGCAAGCTTCGATCTCCAATGCGCTCAAGGTCGAGGCGGTCGAGGGCGAGGTCAAGCGCACGTCGCGCAAACGCGGCGGGCTGCTGACCTTCAGGGACATGATCACCCACAGTCCGGCCATGGACCGGGTGATACGCCTCGGCCAGAAAGCGGCTGCCTCAAACATCCCGATCCTGATCGAAGGCGAATCCGGCGTCGGCAAGGAATTGGTGGCGCGTGCCATCCAGGGCAGCGGCGACCGCCGCTCGAAACCATTCGTCACCGTCAATTGCGGCGCCATCCCCGATAATCTGGTCGAGAGCATCCTGTTCGGCCACGAGAAAGGCTCGTTCACCGGCGCCACCGACAAGCACACCGGCAAATTCGTCGAGGCGCATTCCGGCACGCTGTTTCTCGACGAGATCGGCGACCTGCCGCTCGACGTGCAGGTGAAGCTGTTGCGCGCCGTCCAGGACGGCGAGGTCGACCCGGTCGGCGGCCGCTCGACCGTCAAAGTCGACATAAGGCTGATTTCGGCGACGCACCGCAACCTGCTGCAGCAGGTCAAGGACGGTAAGTTCCGCGAGGACCTCTTTTACCGCCTGAACGTCTATCCGATCTTCGTGCCGCCCCTGCGCGACCGCCGCGACGACATTTCCCACCTGGTCACGCATTTCATGGAGAAGGTGGCGCCGGCCGACCCTCGGCGTCGCCTGCAAGGCATTTCGGCGGCAGCGCTTGCCGTGCTGCAGGCCTATGATTGGCCTGGCAACATCCGGCAGCTGGAGAACGCCGTCTTCCGCGCCTCGGTGCTGTGTGAAGGCGACGTGCTGACGATCGATGATTTTCCGCAGATCCGCGCGCAAGTTGAAGGCACCGTCAATCTCGAAACGGACGATGCGGCGCCTCACATTTCGTCGCCCGCGGGGCCGTGCGATGAGGAGGTGCTGGTCGGCGACGACGTTCCGGCGGCAGAGTCCGATCCGCCGGCCATGTTTCAGCCCAGATTCGGCACGCTGCGGGCACTCGACGAACGCGGCAATGTGCGGGCGCTGGCCGACGTCGAATTCGAGATGATCAGGCTCGCCATCGATCACTATAACGGCCAGATGAGCGAGGTCGCCCGGCGTCTCGGCATCGGCCGCTCGACGCTTTACCGCAAGCTAAAGGAATACGGCATCGATCCGGAAACAGGCCGTATCGACCGGCTCGCGTCCTAGATCATCGGTTCACGGAAGCAGAACCGCTCTCCTTAGTTATGAAGCAATTCCAGGAAAATGGCTTCGCGCTTTCCTGAAATTGCTCTCGCGCAAGGCCGGGACAAGTTTTCCCCGTCACGATATCGCTTGATGGAGTGTCGCTGCCGCATCAGGGCGGGTTGGGGCGACGCTCGATGGGACATTGTTCACGCATTAAGGCTAACGGTAACAGATCGTGTTTCGGCCAAAGCCGGAAACGTGATGTAAACCAGCGGTTTACCAAGAGACCTCGTGAATAATTTTTGACGGGAAATCGCCATGGTGTTACCGCATTTCGACTTCAATAAGCGATGATTAACCACTAGGATCGATATTCGGATGTGAAAACGACACGTCCGTTTGGGCAAATCCGGGGACAAACGGCAGCCTGCAAGGCCTTTTGATTTGAACAGAATCGAACGACTCACAAACGGGCGTCATAATCATTTGAGCGTCTGGCCGGCATGGCTGGCTGTGATGATTGTCGCATTTGGGTTTGTTGCCGCGGCTGCCACCGGCGCCCAGGCCGAAGTTCGCTCGCTGAAGCTCTATCATCTCCACACGCACGAGAAGGCCGAGATCGTCTACAAGCGCAATGGCCGCTACGATCCGGAAGGCCTGAGGAAGATCAACATCATCCTGCGCGACTGGCGTCGCAACGAGCCGACCAAGATGGACCCGCGTCTGTTGGACCTGGTCTGGGAGGCGTATCGGGAAAGCGGCGCCACCGACTATATTCAGGTCGTCTGCGGCTATCGTTCGCCATCGACAAATTCGATGCTGCGCAGCCGCAGCAAGGGCGTCGCCGAGAAGAGCCAGCATATGCTCGGCAAGGCAATGGATTTCTACATTCCCGGCGTGCCGCTGAAGAAGTTGCGCAACATCGGCCTGAAGATGCAGGGCGGTGGCGTGGGCTATTATCCGACCTCGGGTTCGCCGTTCGTCCATATGGATGTCGGCAATGTGCGCCACTGGCCCGGCATCAGCCGCCAGGAACTGGTCAGCCTGTTCCCGAACGGCAAGACGCTGCACGTGCCGAGCGATGGCCGGCCGCTGCCTGGCTATGAACAGGCGCTGGCCTCCTACAAGGCACGCAAAGGTGCTGGTACGCCCAACGTCGAGCTTGCGAGTGCCGGCGGCAAGAGGTCCGGTGGGTTCCTCTCTGCCTTGTTTGGCGGCGGCGGCTCCGATGAAGCCGACGATAGCGCCGATGTCGAGACCGCTTCGGCTGCCCCGGCGCCCAAGGCTAGAGACCTGAAGCCGGCCGCGACTGCCAAGAGCAGCAACCTCCCGGGCATCGCCGTCGTGGCGCCTGAGAATGCACAGCGCGCCAACATTCCGCAGGTCGCCGACGAGCAGGCTCCGGAGCCGGAGAAGGATACGCCGGAAACGATCATTGCCGCGCTGCCGGCCAAGGAGATTCCGCTGCCCGATTTCGCGCCGCGGCCGAAGGCCGATGTCGGTGCGCAGCCGCCTGCGAATGTTCCGTTCGCCATGGCGGATGCGACGGCGACCGCCGAGCAGGCCGTGGCGATCGCGCAGGCGCCGGCGAACATGCCTTTCGGCAAGGCCGACCCTGCTGCCATGACGGCTGCGGCATCAGCCGATCCGGCGCAGGTTGCGGCCAACAACATCCCCTTGCCGACATGGCGTCCCGAACACTCGCTGCCGGCGGACCTCGCACCGCCGCCCGGCAAGGACGTACTGATGGCGCTGGCTGAAACCGCTGATCGCGGCAAGACGGCGACCGATGCGTTCTCGGTGCTACCGACGGCGCGGCCTGAGCCGAGCAAGCCGGATGCCGTCAAGGCCGTGCTGGACGAGGCCAATGCCCAGGTCGGCAATGCTGACGAATATCAGGTTGCGTCGCTGTCCGAAGAGCCGCGCTCGGCCTTCAACGATCCGTCTGACGTCAACACCGCATCGCCGCGCCAGGCTATCGTCGCCCGCCCGGCCGGTTCCGACCCGGTCGCCGCGATCGGCGCCGGCGTGAAGACGACCCGCAAGGAAGCCAGGGCCACCGCCCGCGACCAGAAGCCCGGCCCCAAGGCTGTGGTGATCGCCGCCGCGCCGCAGGCCGCCCGCTGGGCGCTGACCAGCGGCGAGAACGTCACCACCGTTTCCAGCGCGACGACGGCGCCGGGCTATGCGTACAACATCGTGCATACACCGCCGAGCGAGGTCTATACAGCCGGCTTCCAGTCGGGCAACCAGATGGCCGATGCCAATCGCTTCACCGGCAACGCCGTCAAGTTCCTGTCGGTCGCTCGCTTCCAGACGAAGTAACGAACGGGCCGGAATCGGAAGCCGCGCTGGGCGACCCGCGCGGCTTTTTGCCGTCCAAAAGCGCGATGCATATGGAGTTTCGAAGCGCTTGCGGCCGCTCATCGGCGACGGCGCCGATGGGTGCGCCAGGGGTTGAAGCGATGACCAGCTACGACAGGACGTCGACCGCACTCAGTGGGAATCACGTGCGCCTGAACTTCTCGTGAACCCGGAACGGCCTCTCTGTTTACAGGTTAGAACGCGTACGTTCCAACCTGGGGATATTCATGAAGAAGATTCTATTGGCATCAGTTCTGGCCCTGGCGGCCGCGTCAGCCGCGATCGTTCCGTCGCAGGCTGAAACAGTGATCGTCAAGAACGGCAAGCATCACTGCCGCACCAGGGTGGTCACGCATTGGCGGCATCACCACAAGGTGGTCGAGAAGGTCAGGGTCTGTAACTGACCATGTCCAAGCAACTGACCCGGTCGGCGAAAGCCGGCCGGGTTTTTCATGCGCCTGGAGCGCGGCGTCGAACTGGATTCATGCGACGCGCTTAGGGTCCCTTTATGCACGTCGTCGTCCCAAAAGCGATGTCACGTTTGGGCGGCATGCATTAGCTATTCCCGAGCTTGCTCGCTGCGCGCGCCAGCGCTTCGATCTCATCCCACTTGCCCGCCTTGACCATATCGTCGGGCGCGACCCAGGAGCCGCCGACGCAGATGACATTAGGCAGGCTGAGGTAGTCGGCCGCGTTCTTGCCGGTGATGCCGCCGGTCGGGCAGAATTTGACATCCGCCAGCGGCGAGGCGAAGGCCTTCAGCGAAGCGATGCCGCCGGACTGCTCGGCCGGGAAGAATTTCAGGAAGCGCAGGCCCGCCTCGCGCGCGGCCATGATCTCGCCGGGCGTGACGGCGCCGGGCAGCAGAGGGACCTCGCTGTCAGCGGCCTCAGCCAGAAGCTCGCGCGTGATGCCGGGGCTGACGATGAAGCGCGAGCCTGCGGACGCGGCTTCGTTGAATTGCCTGGCGTCCAGAATGGTGCCGGCGCCGACGATGGCCTCTTCGACCTCAGCCGCCACCTTCCGGATCGCTTCCAGAGCATCGGCGGTTCTCAGGGTAATCTCGATCGCCGGCAGGCCGCCACGCGCCAGGGCGCGGGCCAGCGGCACGGCGTCGGCCACATCGGCGATCCTGAGGACCGGAATGACCGGCTGGCCATTGAGGAGCGACAGGAGTTTCTCGGTCTTGCTGGGCATTTGTCTCTCCATATCGTGGGCAATTCAACCGATTAGCAGACGCGTGTTTTTCTGTCCATGAAACGAAGCGTGTCGCGGTGTCACGCGTCCTGGGATGATCAAGCCGGCCATTACCATCACACACAATGACGGGCTGATGAACGGCGTCGCCTTGAATCGGTTGCCATGAGCGTCTAGTTGCTGCGGACAATGACACCGTCCGCGCCATCCCAGCCTGTCCGCGTCGCCGCGCTTTACCGGTTTGCCCGGCTGGACGCGTTCGGCGAGCTGCGCGTGCCGCTCGCGGCCTTCTGCCGCGGACGCGGTATCAAGGGCACGCTGCTCCTGGCGCATGAAGGGATCAACGGCACCGTTGCCGGCAGCGAAGCCGCGATCGCCGAGCTCATCGAGCATATCGAAACTATCGATGGGCTGGCTGGCCTCGAGGTCAAGTACAGCGTGGCTGCGGCAATGCCGTTCCACCGCATGAAGGTGCGGTTGAAGCGCGAGATCGTCACCATGGGCGTCGAGGATATCGACCCGGCGACGAGTGCGGGGACCTATGTGGCGCCCGCCGATTGGAACGCGCTGATTTCCGAGCCCGGCACGATCGTCGTCGACACGCGCAACGCCTATGAGGTCTCGATCGGCACCTTCAAGGGCGCGGTCGACCCGGCGACCGCGAGCTTTCGCGATTTTCCGGCCTGGGTGGAAGCGCACAGGGCGGATTTCGAAGGCCGCAAGGTGGCGATGTTCTGTACCGGCGGCATACGCTGCGAAAAGGCGACCGCCTATGTCAGGTCGCTCGGCTTCGAGGACGTCTTCCACCTCAAGGGTGGTATCCTCAAATATCTCGAGGAGGTTCCAGCGGAGCAGAGCCTGTGGCAGGGCGAGTGCTTCGTCTTCGACGAGCGGGTTTCCGTATCGCACGGCCTCGCCGAGGGCGAAGCGGAACTGTGTCGAGCCTGCCGCCAGCCGGTGACGGCCAGCGAGCTGACGTCGCCGAAATATGCCACGGGCGTTTCCTGCCCGCATTGCTTCGACGCCCGTTCGGACGAAGACCGCAAGCGCTACGCGGAGCGTCAGCGGCAGGTGGCGCTCGCCGATGCGCGCGGCAAAGGACCGCATATCGGATCCTGATCGAGGCATCCGGGCCACCGGCAGAGGGCCGGCTGTCATTGCAATGTCAAGCTTCGGGACCTACGTCTTCGGGGTTCGAAACCTGCCCGTTCGGCCGGGCCCATGCTGGAGGCATTGAATGTTCGATCCCAAGAAGCTTCTCGACGATCTGCTCGGCTCGCAAATTCCCGGCACCAGCGGCACTGTCCGCGACAAGGCCGGGCAGGCGGTGCAGATGGCCAAGGACAACCCGCTGGCCGCAGGCGCGCTGGCGGCGGTGCTGCTTGGAACGGGTGCCGGCCGCGAAGTGACGGGTGCAGCCGTGAAGCTCGGCGGGCTCGCCGCGATCGGCGGCCTCGCCTACAAGGCCTACCAGAACTACAAGGCCGGCAACGCGCCGGAGCAAGCGCCAGCCGCCGGCGAACCGGAATTGCTGCCGCCGCCCAAGGACACGGCCTTCCATCCGTCGCAGGCGCCGCAAGGCGAGGATGAATTCACGCTGACGCTGGTGCGGGCGATGATCTCGGCCGCCAAGGCTGATGGCCATGTCGACGACGACGAGCGCAAGAAGATCGCCGGCAAGCTCAGCCTTGCAGGGATTGGCGCCGAGGCCGAGAGATTCCTGATGGCCGAACTGGAGAAGCCGCTCGATCTCGACACGCTGGTGGCCGGCGCCCACACCGACGCACAGAAGCTCGAACTCTACACTGCCTCGCGCCTCACCATCGATCCCGACACGCGCGCCGAGCGCGGCTATCTCGACCTGCTCGCCGGACGGCTGGGCCTGCCGGACGCGCTGGTCGACCATGTCGAGGCGACGGTTTCAGCGGCCAAGGTGCCGGCGGCCAAGGCGGGCACCTCGCCCAATCCGCGCTGGTAGGCCAAAACGGCACAGGCCACGTTTCCAGCGTTAACCTTTCATTAACTCAGGAAGCGCATCATTCTACACAGTCGGATCGGCTTTTCCTCCTCCCAAGCCCGATTCAGATCAGGGCGGTCGCCAATGACCGCCCTTTTTGTCGGCGGGTAGCTGCGCCGAAAACTGGCCCCGATCATCCCCCGAAGTCCGTTCCCAAACAGCAAAACCGGCACCTTTTTGGGTGCTTCAGGGAACGCGCCGCACGCTTGGCTATTGTCTTACGCATGCCATTGTCCCAAAACCGCTACGCGCTTTTTGGTCGACGTACATTCGGAGGACAGCCATGACCGAGCAGAAAACCGCCATCGTCACTGGCGCCGGCACGGGCATCGGCAAAAGCGTCGCTACGGCGCTGCTCAAGGCGGGCTGGAACACGGTGTTCTGCGGTCGGCGCAAATCGGTGCTGGACGCGGCGGTCGCCGAGGCCGGGCCGACGGAGGCCAAGGCGCTGGCGGTTGCATGCGACATCAGCAAGGCCGGCGAAGTCGATGACCTCTTCGAGACGGTGGCGGAGGCTTTTGGCCGCGTCGACCTGCTCTTCAACAATGCCGGTATGGGCTACAAGTCGACGCCGATCGACGAGATCCCGGTCGCGGTGTGGGACGAGATCGTCGGGGTCAACCTCACAGGTTCGTTCCTGTGCGCGCGCGCCGCCTTCGGCGCCATGCGCAAGCAGCGGCCGATGGGCGGCCGCATCATCAACAACGGCTCGGTGTCGGCCTATGCGCCGCGCCCGGGCTCGGCGCCCTATACGGCCACCAAGCATGCGATCACCGGGCTGACCAAGACGCTGGCGCTCGACGGCCGCCCCTATGATATCGCCTGTGGCCAGATCGACATCGGCAATGCGCTGACCGATATGGCGCAGCCGATGACCGTCGGCGTGCCGCAGGCCAACGGCTCCATCGCCGCCGAAGCGGTGATGGATGTCCAGCATGTCGCGAATGCCGTCCTCCACATGGCCAGCCTGCCGCTTGACGCCAATGTGCTGTTCATGACCGTGATGGCGACCAAGATGCCGTTTGTCGGGCGCGGCTGAGCGGCGGATGCCGGCGGGACTTTCGCAGCCCGCTCATTTGCCCGCCAGCGGCACGCCGGGCTTGAAGAGCAAAATGGGCCTGATCTCGTAAACGGCTGTAGGATTGACGCGGCGAAGGTCGCGGGCGATCGCGATGGCGTCGTCTCTCGTGGTGCAGTCGACGACATAGAGGCCAAGCAACTGTTCCTTGGTCTCGGCGAAAGGGCCGTCGAGGATCACGCCGTCGCCCGGGCCGCGCAGCGTGCACGCATCCTGTGTTGCCCCCAGACGCGCGGAGGGTCCAAGCGCGCCTTCCTCGTGAAGCCGGGTGTTTATCTTCAGCAACTCGGCCATCAGCGCCGCATCTTCCTGCTGCGTCAGCGCCTTGATCGCATCTTCGACGTGATAGGCAAGGATTGCGTAGAACATCCGGGGTCCCTCATCTTTTCTGATCCGCGGAAGTCGTAGCCGTTTTCGGCATGCCCGCCCAGCCTTGGCCAAGCGCCTCCGGACGGCTCATGACGCCGCCGTGGCGGCCGGCCGTAACCTATCTCGACGAGGAGACCGGCCCGCCTTGAGCCTCACTTCGCCAGGAACGCTCCGATCCTGTCCAGCGCGCGCAAAATGTTCTCCTCGGAGTTGGCGTAGGAGAGCCTGACATAGCCTTCGCCGAGAATGCCGAAATCGGGACCGCCGATCAGCGCCACGCCGGCATCGTCAAGCAAGGCGGAGGCGAGCTTCTTTGCCTTCCAGCCGGTCTTCGACACGTTGGGGAAGGCATAGAACGCGCCCTTCGGCGTGATGCAGGAGATGTTGGGCAAGGCGTTCAACCCTTCGACGACGACCTTCCGGCGCCGGTCGAAAGCACGCATCATCTTGTCGACGTCGTCCTGCGGGCCGTCGATGGCCGCGATGCCGGCGAACTGGCTCGGCGCGTTGACGCAGGACCAGCAATTGACCGCCAGCTTGCGCACCTTGTCATAGAGATGGGCACCCTTGTCGCCGTTGGGCCAGATCGACCAGCCCATGCGCCAGCCGGTCATCGCCCAGGTCTTGGACCAGCCGTTGAGCACGATCAGGCGGTCGCGGATCTCGGGGTAGCGGAGCAGCGAACAATGCGTCTCGCCGTCATAGGTCATCACGTCGTAGATCTCGTCGGAGAGGACGGCGACGTCGGGGTGCTTTTCCAGCCCCTTGACCAACTTTTCGATCTCGGCGCGCGGCGTCACGCCGCCGGTCGGGTTGGCCGGTGAGTTGAGGATCAGCAGCCTCGTCCTGGGGGTGATGAGCGCCAGCGTCTCCTCGGCCGAAAAGGCGAAGCCGTTCTCCTCCCGCATAGGCACCGGGATTGGTGCCGCACCAGTGAACTCGATCATCGAGCGGTAGATGGGAAAGCCGGGGTCCGGATAGAGGATCTCGGCGCCGGGTTCGCCGAACATCAGGATGGCGGCGAACATGGTCGGCTTGCCGCCGGGCAGGATCATCACGGCTTCGGGCGAGACCTCGACGCCGGTGGTGGTCAGCGTGCGCCGCACCACCGCTTCGCGCGTTGCCAGAAGCCCGTTGGCCGGCGTGTAGCCGTGATGGCCGTCACGCAGCGCCTTGATCGCGGCTTCGACGATGTGCTGCGGCGTCTTGAAGTCGGGCTGGCCGATACCGAGGTTGACGATGTCGCGGCCCTGGCTCGCCAGCGCCGTCGCGCGCGCCAGCACGGCAAAGGCGTTTTCCTCGCCGAGACGATCGAAGGCCGAAATCGTGTGGAGCATTTTTCCCGTCCGTGTGGTTCTTACCATGACGTTGCGTTTTTGTGAGCCTCATCGGGCAAAAGTCAAACGGATTGGAGTTTTCGGTGTCGGAAAATCTCAAGGATTGGCAACCGCGTCCGCGCCCGGAGCGCAAGGTTCTGGAGGGCCGCACTGTCAGGCTCGAACCGCTGAGTGCCGCAAAGCATGGTGATGGCCTCTATGAGGCGTCCTCGGTTTCCGACGTCGATGGCCGCTTCGCCTGGCTGCCGGACTATCCGCCGGAAACCCGTGCCGCCTTCCAGCCTTGGCTGGACAAGGTCGAAGCCAGTGAGGATCCGCTGTTCTTCACCGTCATCGACAAGGCCAGCGGCAAGGTCGCAGGTCGCCAGACGTTGTTGCGCATCGATCCGACCAACGGCGTCATCGAGATCGGCCACATTTATTGGGGGCCGATCATCTCGCGCAAGCCGGCAGCGACGGAAGCGCAGTTCCTGTTCATGAAATATGTCTTCGACGAGCTCGGCTACCGGCGCTACGAATGGAAGTGCAACAACCGCAACGAGCCGTCGAAGCGGGCCGCTGAACGGTTCGGCTTCAAGTTCGAGGGGATTTTCCGCCAGCATCTCATCGTCAAGGGTGAAAACCGCGATACCGCGTGGTATTCGATCATCGACAAGGAGTGGCCGGCCCTTCGCAAAGCCTATGAGGCGTGGCTCGATCCGGCCAATTTCGACGGCGCCGGCCAGCAGAAACGACGGCTCGAGGATTTTCGCGCGGAGTTCGGGGCTTAGGGCACGTCCAGGAAAAGTGCGTGGCGGTTTTCCGTCCGGAATTGCGTGGTAACAAAGCGCTTCAGGAGTCTGCCATTGGCGCATGCCCATTCCCACGACCATAGCGGGCATGATCACGGGGCCGGCCATGTGCATGGCTCGACCGACAAGAAGCGCGTCCTGATCGCGGCCTGCCTGACGGCGGGCTTCATGGTGGCGGAAGCGTTTGGCGGTCTTTTCACCGGGTCGCTGGCGCTGCTGGCGGACGCCGGCCACATGCTTGCCGACGCCATCGCGCTCGGCCTTGCCTGGTATGCGTTTCATCTCGCGGACCGGCCGGGGACGGGCCGTCTCACCTACGGCTTTAGCCGGGTGAAGACGCTGGTCGCCTATACCAACGGCATCGCCATCTTCGTTATCGCGCTCTGGATCGTCTATGAGGCGTGGGAGCGCCTGCAGAGGCCGCCGCCGGTGCTGGGCGGACCGATGCTGGTCGTGGCGGTGCTCGGTCTGCTGGTCAATATAGGCTCCTTCCTGGCGCTGCATGGCGGCGATCGCGAGAGCCTCAACATGCGCGGCGCCATATTGCATGTGCTTGGCGACCTGCTGGGCTCGGCTGCGGCGATCGTGGCGGCGGTTGTCATCCTTGCGACCGGCTGGACGCCGATCGACCCGATCCTGTCGGTGCTCGTCGCGTTGCTGATCCTGTCGACGGCATGGTCGCTGATGCGTGCCGCGGCCCATGTGCTGCTCGAAGGCGTGCCGGAGAGCCTTGACCGGGATCTCATCGCCAGGGACCTCGAAAAGACCATCCAGGGCGTGCGTGAAGTGCACCATATGCATATCTGGTCGCTCGACGGCGCCAGCAACATGGCGACGCTGCATGCCTGCCTGGACCAAGGCGTCGACGCGCACCAGGCGGTCAGCGCCATCAAGAAGCGGCTTGCCAGCGAGCACGCCATCAGCCATGCCACCGTGGAACCGGAGTTCGGCCAATGCGCCGACGCCGGCGACGGTCATGAGTATGACCACGATGCGGCCGCGCATCACGGCCACCACCACTAGGCCCGGTCAATGACCGGCCCTGCCTCAGGAGTTTCACTGCCTTGGAAGCCAGCTTGACCAACGCCCGCCGTCCTGGTCCAGCCTAATGGACCGAGATACCAGGAATTCGGCCATCGCTGCGCTGTTGATCATACTTCTGTTCGGCACGGCGGCCTTTTATCTGCCGACCGTGATGCTGGCACTCGGCAGCCTTTCGACAGTGCTCGCGGGCATTTTCGGCGTCGTCTTCGTGCTGGCGTTTTTTACGGTTTTCTGGCTGCGGGCCCGCAGCCAGCGCAAGAACCAGGACAAATAAGGGAAGTTTGACATGCGCATTCTGATCACCGGCGCCGCGGGCATGGTCGGCCGCAAACTCATCGCCCGGCTGGCCAAGGACGGCACGCTGCGCGGCAAGAAGATCACCGCACTCGAACTGCACGACATCGTGCCGCCGCAGGCGCCGACCCTCGACGGTGTCAGCATCCATACCCATACCGGCGATCTCGCCGAGGCGGGCGCCGCCGAAAGCCTGGTCGCGTCGCGTCCCGACGTCATTTTCCACCTCGCCGGCATCGTGTCCGGCGAGGCGGAAGCCAATTTCGATCTCGGCTACCGCGTCAATCTCGACGGGACGCGGGCGCTGTTCGATGCCATCCGGTTGGGGGGCTTTGCGCCGCGCATCGTCTTCACCTCATCGATCGCCGTGTTCGGCGCGCCGTTCCCGGATGTCATCCCCGATGACTTCCACCCGACGCCGCTGACCTCCTACGGCACGCAGAAACAGATGAGCGAGGCGCTGCTGGCCGACTATACCAGGCGCGGTTTCTTCGACGGCATCGGCATCCGGCTGCCGACGATCTGCGTGCGGCCAGGCAAGCCCAACAAGGCGGCCTCCAGCTTCTTCTCCGGCATCATCCGCGAGCCGCTGAGCGGCCACGAGGCGATCCTGCCGGTGCCGCGCTCGGTCGTGCACACCCATGCCAGCCCGCGCTCGGCCGTGAACTTCCTGATCCATGCGGCTGAAATCGATGGTGCGGCTGTCGGGCCGCGCCGTAACCTGACGATGCCGGGCGTCGCCGTCACCGTCGGCGAGCAGATCGAGGCGCTGGAACGCATTGCCGGCGCGAAGGCAGTGAAGTTGATCCGCGAGGAGCCAGATGAGACGATCTGGGCGATCGTCAAGGGCTGGCCGACGCGGTTCGAGGCGCGGCGGTCACGAGAACTCGGTTTTGTGGCCGAGAAGAGTTTCGACGAGATCATCCGCGCCCATATCGAGGATGAACTCGGCGGCAAGATTCCCGGTTAACCGTCTGCGGGCCCCCATCACGTTCGATCGGGATGGGACAGGCCTAGACGCTGCCCGTCAGGCTCGCTGAAAGCAACAACAGTCCGAACAGGAAGACGAAGGCGGCGCCGCCGATCTCGACGACCGAATGGATGCGGTTGCCCATGCGGCCGTCGCCGGCGAAATAGACCGCCCAGTTCTTGGCGGTCACCGCGACCGTCGCCAGCGCGGACACAGTGATCGCGGTTCCGATCGACATCGCCAGCACTGACAGCAGCCCACCGAGCCAGAGCCCGTTGAGCAGTGCGAAGCTCAGCACGATCAGCGCGCCGGAGCAGGGGCGGATGCCAACCGCCGCCACCGCCGTCCAGGCCGTGCGCCAGTCGAAGCGGTCGCCCGACAGCAGCGCCGGATCGGGCGCATGCGAGTGGCCGCAGGTTTCGCAGACTTCGCCGGCCGCATGGCCATGATGCGCATGATCGCGCGCGCCATGGTCATGGTGGTGGTCATGCGCGCCGTGATGGTCGTGCGAATGGCCATGTGCATGGTCGTGGTCTTCATGAACGTGCAGCGCATGCGAATGAGCATGCGCCGAATGAGCAGCATGCGAATGGCTGGCGTGGGAATGCCCGGCATGAGCCGCCGACAAGCTGTAAGCGGGCGCCCCGCCGAACAGGCGCGTGATGGAAGGACCGAGCTTGCGCCACAGCAGCCAGGCGCCGAACAGCGTGACAAAGACAAAGCTCATGATCTCCATGAACCAGGCCGCGTCGGTCATCGAGACGGCCGTGCCGCGCAGCACGAAATAAGCGAGCGCCATCACCGCTACCGCGGTCAGACCCTGCAGCAGGGCCGAGACGAAGGACAACAGGATGCCGCGCCGCAGCGCCACTTCATTGGCCACCATGTAGGACGAGATCACCGCCTTGCCGTGGCCGGGGCCGGCGGCGTGGAAGATGCCGTAGGCGAAGGACAGGCCGACGAGTATCCAGATCTTGCTGCCGTCCTGGCGCATCGCCTTCATGGCCGTCGCCAGCGCACGATAGAATTCCTGTTGCCTCAGATTGATCCACATCAGGACGTGGGCGAACGGACCAGTGCTGGGCGCCATGCCGTCATTGACGCCGATGCCCAGCGAACTCTGGGCGTGCGCGGCGTTGGCGAAATGCATCGTGACAAAGGTGAGGGCCAACAGGCCGAATGCCAAACGCAGGGACGGTTTCGTCACCGGGTTCATCCTTCTGGCTGACAGTTCAGTTCGAGCTTGGTGGCAAAGATCTTGCTCATGTTGGTGCCTGTGGGGTCGTTGAAGAAGGCATCCGTCAGGGTTTTCTGGTTTTCCTTGATGGCTTCGTCCGGATCCGGCCGGATGACCTTGCTGGCGCAGTTCGGCGGCAGGCCTTCGACCGTGATGTTGGAATCCTCGGTGAAATCGATCGCCGTATAGAAGGTCGGATCGTAGACGCCGATGTCGACCTTGCCGGTCAGCTTGATCGGCACCTTGGGTTCGGACTCGAACAGGATGATCAATTGGTCGTTGTCGAAATTGGCCATCAGATGTGGAGGCGGCACCATCGTCACGTCCTTGCCGTTCTGCGTGACGAGTTGGAAATAATTGAATTCGGCCAGAGAGGCATGAACGGTGTCGGCGACCTCCTTCAGCTCCTTGTCATCAAGCTTCAGGTCGGAGTTCTTGTCGAACTCCATCATCACCGTACTCGAAAACAGGTCGTCGAAGCGCCAGAGATGGCGTAGCGCTTTCACGCTTTGGTGATCCGGAGACAGGATCACGTCGAGCCGCGCCTCGGCGAAAACATGCGGATGCACATAAGCCGGCCCCGTGGCGGCAAGAGTCGCCGCCAAGCCCGAAGCCAACATGATTGCGTGCCGTTTCAGGTGCATTCCCGGTCGCGATTCCCTTGGCTTCGGAGAAAGCCCGACAGTTACCACAAAGGGGGCGAAATTGGGACCGCGAGACGATTGAAACGGATCAAGCAATCTCACGCGTCCTGAACCACTGCACCAGGAAGTCGACGAAAACGCGGACCTTGGCCGGCAAATAGCGGCGGTGCGGGTAGACGGCGAAGATGCCGCCGCCGGACAGGATGCGGTCGTCAAGCACCGTCACCAACTGGCCGCTCTTGAGATCGGGCGCGGCGATGAAATCCGGCAGGATGCAAAACCCGAGCCCCGACATGGCGGCGGCGCGCGCCGCCATCGGGCTGTTGACCTCGATAGGGCCGGACACGGCGACGCTCAACTGATCGTTGTTGTCGCCCTTGAACGCCCAGTTGTTCAATCCGCGGCCATTGGTGTCGACGATGCAAGGCATGTGGCCGAGATCCTGCGGCCGTGTCGGCATGCCATGCTTGGCGATCAGCTCCGGCGACGCGCAGAGCTTTACGGAGAATGGCGCCAGCCGTCTGGCGATCAGCGACGAGTTCTCCAGACGCGATATGCGCACCGCGAGATCGAAGCCTTCCTCGACCAGGTCGACGAAGCGGTCGTCGAGTTGGATGTCGAGCACGATGTCGGGGTGCTGCTTGGCGAAATCGATCAGCGACTGGCCGACCGGCGCGTCGGCGAAGGTGCGCGGCGCCGACAGCTTGATCCGGCCGCGCACATCGCCGGAGGATTCGCGCACCGCGTCGGCCAGGCTATCGACTTCGCGCACGATCTCCGAGGCGCGCCGGTAATAGGTATGACCGGCCTCGGTCATCGAAAACTGGCGCGTGGTGCGGTTCAAGAGCAGCGCGCCGAGCTCGTCCTCCAGCTCGCGTACATATTTCGACAACAGCGCCTTGGAGCGGCCGATCTTGCGCGCCGCCGCCGAAAAGCCCTCGGCCTCGACCACATCGATGAAGGCACGCATGCGGGTCAGTGTGTCCATGGATCAGGCCTTTCGTGCGGCGTCCAAAGCGCGTCGCGTCGAAGCGGATTCATGCGACGCGCTTTGAGTTTTTGTTTGATGCATGTCGTCATCGCAAAACCGAGGTCACTTTTGCGCGACATGCATTAGAAGTTTTCGGCCGAGCCGTATCAGGGCAATGTCGCTGCCGGAAGGGCCCAGCAGCGACAGGCCGAACGGAGCGCCGGCGACCGAGCCGATGGGCAGGGTGATCTGTGGAAAGCCCGACAGGCCGGCAAGGCACAGAAGATGCAGCGCCCGCTCGCGATAGGCCTGGAACTGCTCGGGTGTGCTGTCCACATAGGGCGCCGGCCCCGGCACCGTCGGCAGGATGAGGAATCCGTCCTCGCCGAGCAGGGCGCCGAGTTCGCCGCGGAAGGTCAGCCGGCGCACCCTCTCGGCCTGTGCCGTGCGGTCATCGACGGCACGGCCAAAGCCGAATCGCTCCTCGACGCCGGGGCCGAGGTCGCGCTCGCCGCTGGTGATCCATTCGCCATGCACCGCCCAGGCCTCCCTGGCCTGCAGCCGGCGAAAGCACCAGTAGAGTTCATCCGGGGAAGAGCTGAAGCGCGTCGTCGGCGTCGCCGGCGCGCCGAAGACCGCGCTCGCCAGCGCCGTCATCCCGGCATATTCGTCGAGCGCCGGCCGGGCGACCATCTCGTCCAGCCAGGCGAGCGTCAGCGGACGGTCCAGCGTGTGCTGGTGCGGGTCGCGGCTGAGCAGAAGCTTGCCGACGGCTTCGTAGGTATCGATGTCATTCGCGAACCAGCCGAATGTGTCGAAGCTCGGCGCCAGCTTCATGGTGCCGTCGAGAGAGATGCGGCCATGTGTGGTGCGCAGCCCGATCAGCCCGCAAAAACTCGCCGGCGCGCGGATCGAGCCGCCGGTGTCGGAGCCGGTGGCGATATCGGCCAGCCCACCCGCGACCGCCGCCGCCGACCCCGACGACGAGCCGCCGGTGACGCGGTCGGGCGCGGCAGGGTTTACCGGAAACGGGAAATGCGCGTTCTGGCCGAACAGCGCGAAGGCAAGCTCGTCGGTCTGGGTCTTGCCGACAAAGCGCGCGCCGGCATCAAGAATCATCTGGATGGCGGGGGCGGTGCGCGAGGCGGCAGGGCTTTCAGCGAATTTCCGCAAATTTCCGCAGCCGGTGCGGTAGCCGGCAACGTCGTAGATGTCCTTGACGGCCAGCCGCAGTCCGGCGAGCGGGCCGAGCTTGGCATGCGCCACCGGCACTTGGCGAAGATCGAGAAAGGCGTTGAGAGGGCCGTGCGTGCCTGTCATTGTTCGATATCCGGATACGTTTGCGCCAACATTGTTCGGTGCCGGAAATTTTACAACCTGAGATACGATTTTTATTGATTGTGACGGCCACCGGCCATATATCGCGCTTGCCCAAAGTCGCACGTGCCTGTGGGTGTCCGCCGATCCTCGAATGGTGAGGGCAATCGGTAAGGTAACTGGAGCTAACCCCTCCAGTCGGTTTAGCGGCCAACCGCCAGACCGAGGACACCTTGAAGCAACGACGGTGCGGGCCTTTCTGGTTCTCTGCCGGTTGTCCAAAGACCGGGGTTACTGAAGAGGCACACCTTCATTGCCGGCAGTGCGGAACGGGGTTCTCCCAATCCAAGCCAAGGCAGACAAAGCGAACCGAAGCCGGGCAAGGCTAGGTTCATCGCCGCGAGACGGCGTTTCATGGTTCCGGGGTCTCCACCGGCTGGTTCCATGGATTTTCCGTCCCGCCTTTGTTTGACCGCGTGTTCGCGAGGCCGACAGCCCGCGTCCGCACCCTTGCGCGCGCCGAAAGGCGTGATGGAGATACCGATGGCTACCCAGCGCATCCTCGACTTTCTCGCCACCCGACGTCCGACCGGCCCGTGCCTCGTCGTCGATCTCGATGTCGTGCGCGACAATTTCCGCGCCTTCGAGAAGGCGCTGCCCGATTCCAAGATCTACTATGCGGTGAAAGCAAACCCGGCGCCGGAGATCCTGCGCCTGCTTGCTGCGATGGGCTCGTCCTTCGACACCGCATCCGTTGCCGAAGTCGAGATGGCGATGGACGCCGGTGCGCCGGCCGACCGCATCTCCTTCGGCAACACCATCAAGAAGGAGCGTGACATCGCCCGCGCTTACCAGCTCGGCATCCGGCTGTTCGCGGTCGACTGCGTCGAGGAGGTCGAGAAGATCGCCCGCGCCGCTCCCGGCGCGCGCGTGTTCTGCCGCGTGCTGACCGATGGCGAGGGTGCCGAATGGCCGCTGTCGCGCAAGTTCGGCTGCGTGCCGGCCATGGCCGTCGACGTGCTGCGCCATGCCAAGGGCCTCGGCCTCGACGCCTATGGCGTGTCGTTCCATGTCGGCTCGCAGCAGACCGACCTGACCGCCTGGGACCGTGCGCTCGCCGACGCCAAGACGGTGTTTTCGACGCTGGCCGAGGAAGGCATCGTACTCAAGATGGTCAATATGGGCGGCGGTTTCCCGACCCGTTATCTGAAGGACGTGCCGGTGGCGCAAGCCTATGGCCAGGCGATCTTCTCGGCGCTGCGCAAGCATTTCGGCAATGCGCTGCCCGAGACCATCATCGAGCCGGGCCGCGGCATGGTCGGCAATGCCGGCGTCATCAAGTCGGAAGTCGTGCTGATCTCGAAGAAGGCCGACAACGACAATGTGCGCTGGGTGTTCCTCGACATCGGCAAGTTCGGCGGTCTGGCCGAGACGATGGACGAGGCGATCCGCTACCCGATCGTCACCGCGCATGACGGCGGCGAGACCGCGCCTTGCGTGCTCGCCGGCCCGACCTGCGATTCGGCCGATGTGATGTACGAGAAGACGCCGTACCCGCTGCCTCTGTCGCTGACCATCGGCGACGAGGTGCTGATCGAAGGCACCGGCGCTTACACGACCACCTATTCGGCGGTCGCTTTCAACGGCTTCGAGCCTCTCCGATCCTACGTGATCTGACGGTTCGAAAGAGCCGGTCAGATCATCCCAGGTGGGCGCCTGTCGCCCGCCCGGGTTCGCTTGTGGAACAGATCTCCGCTCGTGAAGGATTGCGGAAATGGACATTGCAAATTTCGTTGTTGAGGACGCCGCGCACGGAATCTCCCCCCTTGAGAGGGAGATGGCCACGAAGTGGCCAGAGGGGGTCGGTTCGACCGGATGCGACCTCCTGCGGCGTATGGATGTTGGCGCTTCACGCGCGACCCCCTCTGTCGCCTTTGGCGACATCTCCCCCTCAAGGGGGGAGAGTGCCCGCGCCATTGTCGTCATTGCCGAAACCGCTGGTGACGTCGCGGCCCGCGAGGCGCTGCTCGACGACGCCATGGGGCCGAAGCGCAAGACAAAGTCATCCGAAAAACTGCGGCGCGGCCGCCGGCCTTCCGAAGGCCTGGCTTTCGTTGCGCGCGATGCATCCGGCTCCGTCATGGGCACGGTGCGGCTGTGGGATGTGACGCTCGGCGAGGCCGGTCCGGCAGCACTTCTGCTTGGCCCGCTTGCCGTCGATCCGTCGCTCAAGAATGCCGGCATCGGCTCGGTGCTGATGCGCCATGCCATCGCCGAGGCGGCGCGGCTGGGCCACGCGGCGATCCTGCTGGTCGGCGATGCGCCTTACTACGGACGCTTCGGCTTTTCGGCCACCAAGACCGGCTCGCTTGCCATGCCGGGGCCGTACGAGCGGCACCGCTTGTTGGCGCTGGAGCTGGTGGAGGGCGCGCTTGACGGCGCGCGGGGTACGCTGAAGGCATCCGGCCGCAAGCTGAAGGCGCAGGCGCCGACTCTGGCGGCCTGAATCATCCACCCGAACCCGAACAAAAACGCCGCCCGATAAGGCGGCGTTTTTCGTGATCGGTGAAGCGATCGGCGGCTGTGCTCAGCCGATCAACTGGCTGAGCGCCATGGCGACCGTCATGTCGCCCTCGACCTTTATCTTGCCGGTCATGAACGCCATGGTCGGGTTCAGATCGCCTGATATCAGCGAATCGAGATCGTCGAGCGAGAGCTTGATGGTGCAGTCGGTGGAGGCGTCGGTGGTCGAAACAGTTGCGCCGTCGATGACGATGACGCCGTCGCTGCCGGTGTCGAACTTCACGGAACGATCGAACCCGCTGCTGGCCACGCGCGACTTGATCTTCTCGGCAATCTCCTGAACGCTCACGCTGTTCTCCTGTCTGGTTGCATCTGCTTGTCTGGTTGCACCTGTCGCGCAACGGCGCTTCGGTCCGGCCGAAGCCCATGCCGCATCTGTGGCGATCACAATCGCTGCCGCATATAGCTTTGGATTGACGTTTACGTCAACGCGAATTGCAGCGGCTGGTTCCTATCGCCGCACCGGCGAACAGCCGGGACCATCGGTGCGTGGCCGTGCCGGGTGGCGTCAATGCGCGCTGACCGGCTTGGCCGTCTCGGGTGCGGTTGTGCCGGATTCCTGCCGGCGGCGCAGCCAGTTGTCGCGGATCTCGTCCTTGCTCAGGAAATTGACCTGGTCGACCAGAACCTCATGCACGAGGTCCGCGCCGACACGGGTATTGACAGTGTCGCGGATGGCGGCGCGAAAGGCATCGAGGTCGATCGTCGCCCTCTTGGTGAAGTCGATCTGGGGATTGGCGTAGAGGTAGGTGTAGACCTGGTCGGTGATCAATGCCTCGGCCGGGACCGAGAGCTTTTTTATCTGCTCGGGCTCGACGGTGTAGACGAGCTTGGCCAGGAAGTAGCCGTCGATCCTGGAATCGCGGATCAGCGGCACCGAAATGATGTCGGTCTTGACGTAGTCCAGCCCGCCCAGCATCGGCTTGGGTTTCTCGCCGACGCCGCGTTCGCCGGCGGCCTGGAACGAATAAAATACCGCGCCCAGCGTGGCGGCGCACACCCAGACCGCGATGGCGATGACCTTGATCATTCGGAGACCGAGCCCGACATTGTCGCGCTCTAACCTTTCAGCCTGCCGAACTCGCCGGCGGAATAGGTACCGTCGGTTTCGGCGCGCTGGATAGCGCTGCGCAGCAGGCTGGCGACTTCGTTGACGGCGCTCAGATGCGCCAGGATCGCCGCCTCGTTGCGGGCCAGCTTCTGCCGCAGCCGGGTCAGGCCCTCGCGGTGCTGTTCGAGGAATTCGGCTTCGCTGCCGCCCTTCATGGCGCGCGTCAATTCGTAGAGATAGCGGCTCTTGCGGGCATTCGAGGCCTTGAGGTCATAGCTGGTGTCGCTGCGGATGCCGACGGTCTCTTCCTCGACCACCTCCTCGATGCGGCCGATGATGGCGGCAAGATTTCCGGGGCGCGCGAACGGAATCGACGCTTCCGACGCAGTCGCGCGCGCTGGCAGATTGGCGGTGAATTCGGATGAGTCGGCCATGGTGTTTCCAGTCTAGATCTTGATGTCTGTTTTTATGGTTGTCTCGTCGCCGGTCATCGACCTGGCGGCCTTGCGCTGCAATTCCTGGACGAGCGAGGTGGACAGACGGGTTTGCCGATCGATCTCGGTCTTTTCCGGTCCATTTGAAACCGGGCCGATCGGCACCTTGCGCTTGCCGTCGAGATAGTGGTCGGCGAGCAGCGACTTGGCGATGCCGATGCCGCCGCGATCGGCCATGATGTCGGCGACGCGCTCGGCAAGCTGTGATTTCCACATGTCGCCGGCGAGACCCGTGCCATACACGCCCTCGGTGTCCTTGGGTAGCATGTTCTGGATGAAGGTCTGCAGCACCATGGCCTCGAACTTCTTGAACTTCTTGGCCGGATCGGTCCCGGCGGCGTGTTCGGCGGAGGCGCGCGACAGGATCGAGCCGGCGTCGACCGATGCGGCGGCGTCGACCGAGAACGTGCCTGCGGCACCGCCGGCACGCTTGGTCAGCGCGGCACGGGCAGCCTCGATGTCCGCCGGCTCCGCGGCTCGGGCGACATCCATAACGATGTCGCTGGGTGGAGAAATCGCCAAGAAAGTCCGCCTTTTGCCGGTTTTCCTTTAGCCAGACCATGCCTCAACAAGCTTGTGGCAGGCTTGCGGGCCATGCCCGGCCTATTCGTCGGCTTCATGGCCCCGCTTCTGCGCGATCAGATCGAGGCGTTCGCGGTCGGAACGTTCGCGCTCGTCGCGGTTGCGCACGTCCTTGTAGGCGCGTTCGACCATGTTGGTGCGGGCGGTTGCCGCGGCGATGAGGCCGGCTTCCTGCCTGGCGCCCTCCAGGCTCTTCTCTTGGCGCGCCACCGCCTGGGCGATGCGGCGATGATAGAGATCGGGGAACAGGCCGGAAAGCGAATTGTCCTGGTCGAAGTGTCCGATCAATTCCCTGGCCTCTGCCTCGGCGGCGTTGGCGGCGGCCAGGAAGGTGGCGCGACGGGTTTCATGGAGCGCCTTCAGCTGTTCCTGCACCTTGACCAGTTTCTTGAGGCGATCCTTGCGCGTGCTCATGTCACCTCGCCAGCGTCAGGTCGACGAAGCCATTGACGAACAGCGACAGCATGGTGCCGACGGCGAAATAGAAGATGATCATCCCGCCGGCGATGACGAAGGGCTGTGAGATGAAATAGATCGGGATCTGCGGGGTCAGCTTGTTGACGAAGCCGATCGTCAGATTGACCAGAATGGCATAGGCGACAAACGGGCTGCCGAGGCGGATGACCAGGAAGAAGGTGTCCGAAACCGTGTCGGTGATATCGACGAGGGCCGCCTGCGGATTGAAGAAGACGTTGATCGGCGCGACCGTGTAGGAGGCCACCAGCGCACGCACGATCTCATGATCGAAATCGAAGACGAACAGCATCAAGAGCGCCGAGAACGAGATGATGGCGGCAAGGGCGGCCTGCGGTTCCGGCTCCTCGATCGCCGGTCCGCCCGAGCCGCCATAGCCGATCAGCATGGCGATGGCCGAACCCATGAAGCGCAGCGCTTCCATGTAGAGCCTGGTCATGGCGCCGATCAGACCGCCGACCAGGAGTTCCGAAATGATCATCGGCACCAGGATCTGCGGGCGCGGATCGACAAAGGGAAAGATGCGGTCCCACAGGAAGGCGAGCAGGCCGCCGGTCGCGGCCACCGCCACGAACAGCCTGACCTGCATCGGGACGCGCGCGCTGGACAGGCCCGGCATCAGCATGAAGCAGGCGCCGATGCGGCAGAAGGCGAGGAATGCCGCGATGACGACCGCTTGCGAGAGAACGCTCACGATATGGTTCCGAGCACCCTGATCTCGACGCCCTTGGCGATTTCGACGTGGGAGAGCACCGGCAGCGTGGTGAACAGGCGCTCGATGATCATGCGCACATAGGGGCGGGCGTCCGGCGCGGTGACCAAGACGAAACGTTCGCCGGCTTCCAGGTGCTTCTTGATCGCCTTGGTGGCGTCCTGGCCGAATTCTTCCAGCTGGCGCGGATCGATGTCGAATTCGCGCACCTCGCCCTTGGCGTCGCGCTTGAGGCTCTGGTGGAAAGCAAGGTCCCAGCGGTTGCCGAGGCGCAGCACCTTGAGCACGCCGCCCTCGGACAGGTCGCCGCAGATCTGCTGGGCCATGCGGATGCGGACATGCTCGACGATCTGCTCGGTGCGGCGCACATGCGGTGCGATCTCGGCGATCGCCTCGATGATCAGGTGCAGGTTGCGGATCGAGACGCGCTCGGCCAGAAGCAGCTTCAGCACCGCCTGCAGGCCCGGGTAGGAGATGTGCGTGGTGCAGATCTCGTCGGCGAGCTTGCGGTATTCCTGGTCCTGGCGTTCGAGCAGCGCCTTCATGTCCTTGTAGGATAGAAGCTGCGGCAGGTTGTTGCGGATGACTTCCGAGAGATGGGTGAGCAGCACCGACATGTTGTCGGCGAAGGTGAAGCTCTCGCGCTTCAAATCCTCGGCGAAGGTTTCCATGACCGAATAGGCGCGCATGCCGAAGGCTGGCTCGCGGATCTCTTCGCCCGGGATTTCGGGCAGGTCGCGGTTGCCGAGCAGCACCATGATCTCACCGACGCGCATCGAATATTCGGCGACCACCGTGCCGTGCACCTTGATCTGGTAGCTCTTCGGCGGGATGGCGAAATCGTCGGCAACGCGCACTTCCGGCACGACGAAACCGTATTGCTGGGCGAATTTCTTGCGCATCTTGGCCATGCGGAAGACCAGTTCCTGATGCGAGACCAGCAGCCGGGTCGAAAGCTGCTTGCCGATCAGCAACTCGATCTCGGCGGTGGCGAGCGAGGCCTTGACCGAGTTCTTCTCTTCCTCGGCCTTGGTCGCCTTCTCCTGGCTCTTCAGCGCCTCGGCTTCGGCGACGGCGCGGTCGTGGCGCATCGGGATGACGTAGCCGAGGCCAGCCATGCCGCCGGCGAGCGCGAAGAAGGGGAACAATGGCAGGCCAGGCATGAGGCCGAGCAGCACCAGTAGCGCCGCCGCCACATAGAGGGCGCGTGGATGGGCGCCGAGCTGGCCAAACACCGCCTGATTGGTGGAGCCGCGGGTGCCGCCCTTGGAGACCAGCAGGCCGGCGGCGAGCGACACGATCAGCGCCGGGATCTGGGTGACCAGACCGTCGCCGACGGACAGCTTGATGAACACGTCGGCGGCTTCGCCCATGCCCATGCCGTGCCTGATATAGCCGATGGCGATGCCGCCGACGATGTTGATGGCGGTGATGATGAGGCCGGCGATGGCGTCGCCGCGGACGAATTTCGAAGCGCCGTCCATCGAGCCGAAGAAAGACGATTCCTCCTCCAGTTCGCGGCGGCGCAGCTGCGCCGTCTTTTCGTCGATCATGCCGGCGGAGAGATCGGCGTCGATCGACATCTGCTTGCCGGGGATGGCATCGAGGGTGAAGCGGGCGCCGACTTCGGCGATACGGGTGGCGCCCTTGGTAATGACGATGAAGTTCACCACGATCAGGATCATGAAGACGATCAGGCCGATGACGAAGTCGCTGGCCATGACCAGCTTTGAGAAGCCGGCGATGACATAGCCGGCGGCGTGCGTGCCCTCATTGCCATGCGACAGGATCATACGCGTGGTGGCGATGTTGAGCGATAGCCGCAGCATGGTGGCGATGAGCAGCACGGTCGGGAACGACGAGAAATCGAGGGGCCGCTGGATCCACAGCGCCACCATCAGGATCAGCACCGAAAGCGCGATCGAGAAGGCGAGGCCGATGTCGATGAGGAAGGCGGGGATCGGCAGGAACAGAACCGCCAGGATGACGACGATGCCGAGCGCGAAGAAGATGTCGCGGCCGTTCTTGGCCACCGCGCCGGGCTGGATGCTTTCGCTGATCGCCATTCTCGTCCTCGAACCATGGGCTGCCAAGCATGCGACAGCCCGGCGAGGGTAGCTGGCCAAGCTTGCGCGAGGGTGGGAAAGTGGCCGAACCGGATGCAACGCAAGAAGGAAGACCCATGCTCCTGATCATCGGTACGATCCGTTTGCCTCCCAATATGTTCGAGGAGGCAAGGCCCGCGATCGAGCGCATGATCTCGGGCAGCCGTGGCGAGGACGGCTGCCTTGAATATTCCTATGCGCGGGATGTGCTTGACGCGGGGCTGATCCGGGTCACCGAGGTATGGCGCGACAAGGCGGCACTCGATGCGCATTTCCGCTCGCCGCACATCGCCGAGTGGCGTTCAAGCTGGCCGGCACTCAGCATTGGTGAGCGTAACCTCGTGCTCTATGAGGCCGGCGAGCCTATGCCGACCTGATCGAATAACAATCAGGATACCGACTGACGGCGGAACCGGTGGCTTCACGACCAAGGGGCGGGAAAGACCGAAATCAGCCGGTCTCTCGGCCATAATGGCGCCTTTGATGTCGGCATTGTGGTTGTCTTGCCGAGCCGCCCGGCGTATCAGGCGGGTCTTCCATTGCCTTTCATTTCGGCGAGCCGCCCCGGTGCTTTCCAGAACCCACAGCGAAGTCTACGCCCGCCGGATGCGCGCGGTGCTCCTGAGGTCAATTCCTCTGCTCGAGGCGCGCGGCATCGCCGTGGTCATCCTGGCTGGCGTTGTCGGCGTCATGGCGGGCATTCTGGTCACCGCGATGAGCCAGATCGTGCAGGACCTGCACGGCTTGCTGTTCGGCGTTCAACCTGGCGGCCGGCTTTCCGGCATGTTCTCGCTCGCCAATCCGATGCAGGCGCTGGTCCCGGCAATAGGCGGTATCCTGCTCGGTCTGAGCGTGATCTGGCTGAGAAAGCGCAAGTTCCGCACACCCGTCGATCCGATCGAAGCCAATGCGCTCTATGGCGGGCGCATGTCGCTCACCGATACTTTCGTCATCGTCTGCCAGACGATGATCTCGAGCGGCTTTGGCGCCTCGGTCGGGCTGGAAGCCGGCTATACACAGGTCGGCTCCGGCCTGGCATCGCGGCTGGCGCGTATCTTCAGGCTGCGCCGCAACGATGTCCGCATCCTGGTCGGCTGCGGCGCGGCCGGGGCCATCGCCGCCGCCTTCGACGCGCCGCTGACTGGCGCGTTCTATGGCTTCGAACTGGTCATCGGCATCTATTCGGTCGCCAACGTCGCGCCTGTCATGACCGCCGCTATCTCGGCCTCGCTGACAGCGGAAGTGTTCGGCGGCGTGCCGTTCCCGCTGGAGCTCGCCGGCCTGCCGGCACTGACGCCCAGCCAATATGTGCCGTTCCTGCTGCTCGGCCTGCTCGGCGGTGCCGCTTCGATCGCCATCATGCAGTTGGTGACGCTGATCGAACGCGGCTTTGCCAAACTGTCGATCGATGCCTCGGTGCGGCCCGTCATCGGCGGTGTCATTGTCGGCCTGCTGGGCCTGGTTACGCCGCAGGTCCTGTCCAGCGGCCATGGCGCGCTGCATCGCGAATTCGCCATGAACTACGGGCTGGCGGCGGTGGCCAGCGTCTTCGTGCTGAAGCTGGCAGCGTCGGCCATTTCCCTAGGCTCCGGCTTTCGTGGCGGCCTGTTCTTCGCCTCGCTGTTCCTCGGCGCGCTGCTCGGCAAGGCGTTCGCCGGCGTGATGGCGCTCGTCTCACCGGCGACCGGCATCGACCCTGCCGTCGCCGCCGTCGTCGGCATGACCTCGCTTGCCGTCGGTGTTGTCGGCGGCCCGCTGACGATGACCTTCCTGGCGCTGGAATCGACCCGCGACCTGACGCTCACCGGCGTGGTGCTGGCGGCCTCGATCATGGCGGCGATCCTGGTGCGCGAAACCTTCGGCTATTCGTTCTCGACATGGCGCTTCCATCTGCGCGGCGAGACCATCCGCAGCGCCCACGACGTCGGCTGGATGCGCAGCCTCACCGTCGGCTCGATGATGCGCGAAGACATCAAGACCATCGATGCCTCGACGAAGCTTGCCGCCTTCCGCAAGGAAATCCCGCTCGGCTCTGCCCAGCGCGTTATCGCCGTCGACCCGGGTGATGAGTATGTCGGCGTGCTGATCGTGGCCGAACTGCACAGCGACCCCTCCGATGACGATGTGCCGGTGCGCGATCTGGCCCAGTACAAGGATGCCGTTCTGGTGCCAAGCATGAACGTGCAGGCCGCCGCCGAGACGTTCCAGCGCGCCGGCGCCGAAGAACTGGCCGTGGTCGAGGACTTCACCGATCACATCGTGCTCGGCCTGCTGACCGAGGGCCATTTGATGCGGCGCTATGCCGAGGAGCTCGAAAAGGCGCGCCGGGACCTTTCCGGCGAAGGGTAGGGGATTCTCCTGCCCGTCCTCGTGTCGTCCGGCAGACACATCCTGCTCCGGCGCAAATATTTGGCTGCAAGCCTGGCCCGAAGAGTGCCGCGGTCCTGGCCTCATGCGCGGCTTGCCAGCTGTACAGTGGTACTGTACATTTCGTTAAGTGAGGTGAGGAGACGGCATGGGCAGGGCTTCCGGCCAGGCTTCAGTGAAGACGCTCGACGCATTGGCCGCGACCCATGCCCATCAGGTGCTGGGCATGCGGCTCAAGGGCCTTCGCCTCGCCCGCAGGCTGTCATTGCGCGACCTCGCGGAGGCGACCGGGACCAGCGCCAGCTTCATCAGCCAGCTCGAACGCGGCCTGACCGGCGCCAGCACCGCTTCGCTCAACCAGATGGCTTCGGCGCTTGGCGTCAGCGTCGCGATGCTGTTCGAGGAAAGTGCCGCGCGGAACCACGGCGTGCTTCGGCGCAGCGAGCGGCCGAGCCTGCCGCCCAGCGACGGCTGCCGCAAGATGCTGCTCTCGCGCCCGCCGCTGAGCGACATGGAGGTCTATGTCGGCGAATTCGACATAGGCGGCTCGACCGGGCACGACCAATACACGCATGGCGACGCGCATGAAATGCTCGTCGTGCTGCGCGGCATCGTCGAGGTCTCGCTCGGCGAGGCGCGCCATGTCCTGGAAGAGGGCGACAGCATCGAATACACGACATCGACGCCGCATCGCAGCGAGAACATCGGCGGTGGCCGAGCCGAAGTGATGTGGATTATCGCGCCGCCGACCTCTGCGCGCGCCGAACTCGATCAATACACGGCCTGGAAACCGCTCGCGGCCAGGTAGTCCGATCAAAACGCGGGCATGAATGGGAGAGTTAGTGTCATGTTGAAATCGAGATATGCAAGGCTTGGCGCCGCTCTGGCGCTCGGTGTCCTGACAGGCGCGGCCTTTGCGCAGGACAAGCCGGTGGCAGGCGAGGTGAAGGAGGGGTCGCTCAAGGGCAAGACCCTGACATTCGTCTCCTACGGCGGCATCTACCAGGACGGCCAGGCGGCGGCGCTGAAGGAGTTCGTCGACAAGTCCGGGGTCAAGCTGCTCAATGACGGGCCGACAGAGATCGCCAAGCTGCAGGCGCAGGTCGAGTCCGGCAATGTCACATGGGATGTCGTCGACACCGACGACCTGCCGCCTTACGTCTATTGCGGCAAGCTGTTCCAGAAGCTGGATCTGACGAAGCTCGACGTCTCGAAGATTCCGGCAGGCCAGGTCGGCGAATGCTCGGTGCCGGCGATGAACTACGGCGTCGTGCTGATGTACAACAAGGAAAAGTACAAGGATAACCCGCCCAAGAGCTGGGCGGACTTCTTCGATACCCAGAAATTCCCGGGCGTGCGCGGGATCGACGGCTCCGGCAGCCCGACCGGCGGCTTGCTGGAACAGGCGTTCAAGGTTGCCGGCGGCGACCCGAAGGCCATGACCGTGGCTGATATCGACAAGGCCATCGACGTGGTCCGCAAGCTCGGCCCCGATACCATTTTCTGGAAGACGGGGGCTGAATCGCAGCAGCTGGCGGAGTCCGGCGAGGCCGACATGCTGATGATGTGGACCGGCCGCGCCATGACCGCCGTCAAGAACGGCGCCAAATATGCGCCGGCCTGGCAGGACTGGCTGGTGGTGATGGACCAGATGACGATCCCGGTCGGCGTCAAGGATACGGACGCATCCTACGCGCTGCTCAATGCCTATCTCGGCAAGCATGCCCAGGAGGTCCTGACCGAGCAGACTTCCTATACGCCGATCAACAGCGACGCGCAGCCCAAGGTCGACGCTTCCGTCGCCGCCTTCCTGACCAACACGCCCGAGCGCCAGAAGCAGGGCTACAAGCAGAACTTCAAGTTCTGGGTCCCGAACTTCGCGGTGGCGCAGGAGAAGTGGTCCGCGCTGATGGCCGGCAACTGACCGGCTGAGAGAGGCAAATCCCGTGAGCGCGCTCGAACCGACGACGCCTTCCGCCCCGAACCGGGCGGGCTGGGCATGGAGGCCGTACGCGCTCACGCTGCCGGCGCTGCTCCTGCTGGTGGCCGTGATCGGCTACCCGCTGCTCACCATCGTGCTGCGCAGCCTGTCGGAGCCGCAATGGGGCGTGCAGAACTACATCTGGTTCTTCGGCGCGCCCGTCAATCTGACGGTGCTGCAGCGCACCTTTGTCATCTCGGCCTGGGTCACGGTGGTCTGTGTGGCCTGTGCTTATCCCTATGCCTATCTGATGACCGCCGTCGGGCCGCGCGTGCGGCTTATCCTGGTGCTGTGCGTGCTGATCCCGTTCTGGGTGAGCGGCGTGGTGCGCACGCTCTCCTGGGTGATTCTGCTGCAGGATTCGGGCGTCATCAATTCGTTGCTGAGGTCGGCCGGTTTTGACGGCATCCGACTGATCCGCACGCAGACCGGCGTCGTGATCGGTATGGCGCAGGTGCTTTTGCCCTTCATGATCCTGCCGCTCTATTCGGTGATGAAAGGCATCGACCTCAGGCTGATGCGGGCGGCGCAGAGTCTTGGCGCGCGACCTTCCCGCGCCTTCTTCACCGTCTATCTGCCGTTGTCGCTGCCGGGCGTCTATGCCGGGGCGATCATCGTCTTCATCCTGGCGCTGGGCTTCTATATCACGCCGGCGCTGCTCGGCGGGCCGCGCTCGACCATGCTGTCGACGCTGGTCCAGACCCAGGTGCTCAGCCTGCTGCAATGGGGCCGGGGCGGCGCCATGGGCGTGGTGCTTCTGGTCACCACTTTCGTGCTTCTGGCGCTGGCGGCACCGGTGATGCGCTCGCGCTATCGGGAAGCGGAGCGACGCTGATGGAAATGAAGCCGCTCACCCGTGTGATCCTCGGCCTCGTCTGCCTGCTGGTGGCGATCTGGCTGGTGGCGCCGACGCTGGTCGTCGTGCCGATGTCGTTCAACGGGAACAAGTCGCTTGCTTTCCCGCCGCAGGGTTTCTCCTGGCAGTGGTACCAGAATTTCCTCACCAATCCGGACTGGTCCTCCAGCTTCCTGAATTCGCTGAAGGTTGCCTCGATCGTGGCGGTGCTGGCTACGGTGCTCGGCACGCTTGCCGCCTTCGGCCTGGATCGTATGAAGGCGCGGCCCGCCAATCTCCTGCGGATGCTGATGCTGACCCCGATGGTGGTGCCGGGCGTCGTCCTGGCCATTAGCATCTATGCCGTCTATCTCGATGCGCAGCTGGTCGGGACGCTGGCGGGGTTCGTGCTCGCCCATACCATCCTTGCGCTTCCCTTCGTGCTGATCGCGGTCTCTGCCAGTCTCGAAGTGTTCGACAGGCGCCTGGAAACGGCCGCCGCAAGCCTTGGCGCCGGCGCGCTCACCACGTTCCGCACGGTGACGATGCCGCTGATCCTGCCCGGCATGCTGTCCGGACTGCTTTTCGCCTTCGCCACGTCCTTCGACGAGATCGTCGTATCGCTGTTCATCACCAACCCCTATCTGAAGACCTTGCCCGTGCAGATATTCTCCTCCATCACCCGCGATGCCGACCCGACGGTCGCCGCCGTCGGCACCATCCTGCTGTGCGCCACCACGATCCTGATCGGTGGCGGCATGCTTCTTCTTGGCCGTGAGCCGAAGGGACGCCAATGAAGCCGGAACGGCAGAACAAGGGTGCGGCGATCGATCTGGAGTCGATCAGCAAGGCCTATGGCGGCTTCAAGGCGCTGGACGGCATTTCGCTCAGGATCGAGCCCGGCGAGTTCATGACGCTGCTCGGCCCGAGCGGTTCGGGCAAGACCACGACGCTCAATGTGGTCGCCGGCTTTACGGATGTGACCAGCGGCAAGCTGATGGTCGGGGGAAAAAGCGTGGTCGGCGTGCCGGCGCACAAGCGCAATATCGGCGTCGTCTTCCAGCATTATGCGCTGTTCCCGCATATGAGCGTCGGCCGCAATGTCGCCTATCCGTTGACCCTGCGCGGCGTCGATCAGGCGCAGCGCAAGGCGCGCGTGGCAAGGGCGCTCGACTTGGTCAAGATGGGCGATTTCGCGCATCGCTATCCCAGCGAACTGTCGGGTGGCCAGCAGCAGCGCGTGGCGCTGGCACGCGCCATCGTCTTCGACCCGCCGCTGTTGCTGATGGACGAGCCGCTCGGCGCGCTCGACAAGAAGCTGCGCGAATGGCTCCAGCTCGAGATCAAGCGCATCCACCGCGAGCTCGGCACCACTTTCGTCTATGTGACGCATGATCAGGAAGAGGCGCTGGTCCTGTCCGACCGCATCGCCGTGTTCAATCGGGGACGGATCGAGCAGGTCGGTACCGGGCGCGAGCTCTACGATGAACCGAAGACGCTGTTCGTCGGCCGCTTCATCGGCGACTCCACCGTGCTGCGCGGAGAGGCGCGAAGCGACGGCGCCAGCACGGCTCTGCGCATCGCCGGCGAGACGGTGACGGCGCCACGGCGGATTGCCGGGGAGGCCAGCCCGGTCATGCTGCTGCGCCCCGAAAAGCTCGCCATCCGCCGGCCTGGCCAGAGCGCGGCGGGCACTACCAACCGGCTGCCGGGGACGATCGCGGAAGCCATCTATCTCGGCTCGGGATCGAAATACGAAGTCAGGCTCGCCGACGGCTCCACGGCGATCGTGCGCTCGCCGCTGACCGGCGAGAGCTTTGGCCTCGGCGAGACGGTGGAGCTCTGCTTCAACGGTGCCGACGCCAAGCTTCTGGTCGACGACAGCACGGCCGACACAACGCTGACCTGATCCCAATCAACCCGAAAGTCATCCCATGCAAGCCAAGCGCAACGGCGACATATCGTTCTGGTATGCGGATCTGGGCGGGGTTCCCGCGCCCCGGCCACCCTTGCCCGGCGACATCGAGGCGGATGTCGCGATCGTCGGCGCCGGCTATACCGGGCTGTGGACCGCCTATTATCTGAAGAAGGCCAAGCCCTCGCTGCGCGTCGCGCTGATCGAGCGCGAGTTTGCCGGTTTCGGCGCATCGGGCCGCAATGGCGGCTGGCTGTCGGGCGGCTTCGGCTGGTCGCGCGAGAAATATCTGAAGACCTCGACCCGGCAAGGCGTCACCGCCATGCAGAAGGCGATGGCCGGCTGCGTCGACGAGGTGATCCGGGTGGCGACGGAAGAGGGCATCGAAGCCGATATCCGCCGCGTCGACAATCTGACGGTCGCCACCAATCCGGCGCAGCTGGAACGCGTGCGTGAGGAATGCGAGACGATCCGCTCATGGGACGCAGACCCTAAACGCATCGAGCTGCTCGACGCAGCGGCGACGCGGGCGCGCATCAACGTGCGCAATGTCATGGGCGGCTTCGTCATCCATGGCCAGGCGCGCGTGCAGCCGGCCAAGCTGGTGCGCGGGCTTGCCGCCGCCGTCGAGCGGCTGGGCGTGCCGATCTACGAACAGACAACGGTGACCGCCATCACCAAGGGCAGCGTGATGACCGACCGCGGCACAGTGCGCGCGGAAACCATCATCCGGGCGACGGAGGGGTTCACGGCCGGCATTCCCGGCGAGGAGCGGACCTGGCTGGCGCTCAACAGCGCGCAGATCGTGACCGAGCCGCTGTCCGAGGAGCTTTGGCGCCAGATCGGCTGGGAAGGCCACGAGCTTCTCGGCAATGCCGCCCACGCTTATTGCTACGCTCAGCGCACGCGCGAGGGCCGCATCACCATGGGCGGGCGCGGCGTGCCCTATCGCTACGGCTCGCGCACCGACGTCAAGGGGCAGACGCAGCAGGCCACGATCGATCAGCTGCACCAGATCCTGACGACGCTCCTGCCGCAGACTGGGGGCTGCCGCATCGAGCACGCCTGGTGCGGTGTGCTCGGCGTGCCGCGCGACTGGTGCACGACCGTCGGCCTCGATCCCGCGACCCGCATCGGCTGGGCCGGTGGCTATGTCGGGCTTGGCGTGTCGAGCTCCAATCTTTCGGGGCGCACGCTTGCCGACCTGATCCTCGGCCAAGACACGGAGCTGACGCGCCTGCCCTGGGTCAACCGCACCGTGCGGCGCTGGGAGCCGGAGCCATTCCGCTGGCTTGGCGTGCATTCGATGTACCAGCTTTATCATCTCGCCGATCGCCGCGAAGCTGCCGGCCTGGCACACACTTCCAGGCTTGCCGCCCTGGCCGACAGCATCACAGGCCATTAGGGCGGTTCAACCTTGGTTGGAATCGTTGACCCACTCCAAGTCTTTGTTATTTCGCAATTCCGGGCGGAAAACGTTGTACTTTTCCCGGAATGCTCTGATCCATGGAGTCCGACTTGATCGATCTTTCGACCTTCCACGACCTTGCCAAGGCTGACATCGGCGCGTTCTCCCCAAAGCCCACGTCCATCGAGGGCAATCAGATCGAGGCGGCGCGCTCGCTCTTCCAGTCCCCGGACGGGACCATCGATGTCGGCATCTGGGAGTGCACGCCCGGCCGCTTCACCGCCGATCGGTCGGGTTCGTCGGAAATATGCCACATCATTTCAGGGCGGGTGGAGGTGAGCCGCGCCGACGGTGAGACACGCGAGCTGGGGCCGGGCGACCTTCTCGTGCTGCCGCGGGGATGGAAGGGCGAATGGCGGATCCGGGAGACCACGCGCAAGCTCTACATGATCCAGTCGGCCGGCTAGAGCAGAATCTGATCACTCTGGCTCGTAACCTGCGGCGCTGAAGTAGTTTGTGCATTGCTCGGCGGTGAAGCGT
>NZ_VFUX01000048.1:0-38714 GCF_006441275.1 Mesorhizobium sp. B2-4-17
GTCTCATCATGATGAAAAAATGTGTCCACGATGTCCCCGAACACCTGTCCACCTTGTCTCCGGCACAAACAGGAGGGGTTAGGGGTGGGGGTACTCGTAGGGCGAAAGCCTCGGCCTCCATATGCGATAGCCCTGGTCACTGTACGGGGAGAAATGCCCGGCAGGGCAATGAGCGGCGGCGCTGACCCACCAAGCAAGTTTGGTAGGCGCTGCTTCAAGCAACAATGCTCCCTCCGATGCGCAACTGTAGCTGTTGGCGCTGCCTTAGACGGGGAGAAGGCTCGCCTCAAGCTTCGCCGAACACCCGCCTGAAAATCGTGTCGACATGCTTGGTGTGGTAACCCAGGTCGAACTTCTCGCGGATTTCCGCTTCCGGCAGGGCCGCAGTCACGTCCTTGTCGGCCAAAAGCTCCTCAAGGAAATCAGCGCCTTGTTCCCACACTTTCATGGCGTTGCGCTGAACCAGCCGGTAGGAGTCCTCGCGCGACAGGCCGGCCTGCGTCAGCGCCAGCATCACGCGCTGCGAATGCACAAGGCCGCGGAACTTGTTCATGTTCTTCAGCATGTTCTCGGGGTAGACGACCAGCTTGTCGACGACGCTGGTCAGCCGCGACAGCGCGAAATCGAGCGTCACCGTGGCATCCGGGCCGATCATGCGCTCGACCGAGGAATGCGAGATGTCCCGCTCGTGCCAAAGCGCCACATCTTCCATCGCCGGCAGGGCCATGGAACGCACCATGCGGGCCAGGCCGGTGAGGTTTTCCGTCAGCACCGGATTGCGCTTGTGCGGCATGGCCGACGAGCCTTTCTGGCCGGGGGAAAAATACTCCTCCGCCTCCAGCACCTCGGTACGCTGCAGATGCCGGACCTCGATCGCAAGCCGCTCGATCGACGAGGCGATGACGCCAAGCGTGGCGAAGAACATGGCGTGGCGGTCGCGCGGGATCACTTGCGTCGACACCGGCTCAGGCTTCAGCCCGAGCTTTGCCGCCACATACTCCTCAACATAGGGCTCGATGTTGGCAAAGGTGCCGACCGCCCCTGAAATCGCGCAGGTTGCGATGTCCTCCCGCGCGTGAACCAGCCGCTCGCGGCAGCGCGAGAATTCGGCATAGGCCTGCGCCAGCTTGATGCCGAAGGTCGTCGGCTCGGCATGGATGCCGTGGCTGCGGCCGATGGTGACAGTGTCCTTGTGCTCGAAGGCACGGCGCTTGAGCGCGGCAAGCAGCGCGTCGATGTCGGCGAGCAGGATGTCGCTGGCCCGGGTGAGTTGCACCGCAAGGCAGGTGTCGAGCACGTCCGAAGACGTCATGCCCTGATGGATGAAACGCGCGTCGGGTCCGACGAATTCCGCGAGATGGGTCAGAAAGGCGATGACGTCATGCTTGGTGACGCGCTCGATCTCGTCGATCTTTTCGACGTCGAATTTCGCCGCGCCGCCCTTTTCCCAGATGGTTTTCGCCGCTTCCTTCGGGATGACGCCGAGTTCGGCCAAGGCGTCGCAGGCATGGGCTTCGATTTCGAACCAGATGCGAAACCGGGTTTCGGGCGACCAGATGGCGACCATTTCCGGCCGGGAATAGCGAGGGATCATACGGATCGATTTCCAGCTTCGCGTTGCGTTGGCCGCGTCCTAACAGAGGCGGGCAAAATGCTCAATGTTGCTGCCGCCCAAAGCGGAGGCCCGCGACAAACAAGGCGGAAAACAGAGCCAGTGAGGCGAAGACGGGGTGCCTGCCATTCGGCATGGTAGGATTGCAAGGTTTCCAATCCGGCGGTCGGGTCAAAGACCGAATCAAAATCTCGTCTGGCCAAAAAATGCATCCAAACGGATTGTCATTTGTTATTGTCGGCAGTCCCCAAATGGAGAACCCCCCATGACCGACACCAGTAAAATTCGTGAACATATGGAAGTCGTCGGCGCCGATGGCGTGCATTTAGGCACCGTCGACAAGGTCGACGGCCAGCGTATCAAACTGACCAAGGCTGATAGCGGCGAGGGCGCTCACAAGGGCCATCACCACTACATTCCTCTGGCCCTGGTTGCCGAAGTCGATGGCAAGAAGGTGTGGCTGTCGGCGAATTCCGATGTCGCGGTGACGTTCGAGGAAGAGAAGTCGGATCCGGTCTGATTGACGGCTTCGGCCAATCCCATCCGGGATTACGTCAACACAACAACGAGATAGAACGGGTTGCCGTTTGCGTGAAACGGCAACCCGTTTTAGCGACGCGATGACCAGACGGGAAACAGATCATTGTCGGCTGGCGTCGCGGCAAACACGCCGCGGCTGATGGCGCGTGCCATGGTGGCGCCGGCCGCGGCATAGAGGTCGATTGCCGCATCGGCTTCGAGCCGGATGCCGCTCTTGCCCGTTGCCAGCGCGAACACCAGATCACCGTCGGCCGGCGTGTGGGTCGGCCAGATGGCGCGCACGAAGCCGTCATGCGCCGACATCGCCAGGCGTTTTGCCGCGGCCTTGGTGAGGATGGCATCCGTGGCAATCACGGCGATCGTCGTGTTGCCACCGGTTTCCATCTGCTGCCCGGCATGCCTGTCGCGAAACTTCAGCAAGATGCTCTTCGCATCGTCCGGCACGGGTGAGGGATACCCAAGCCCACCGAATTCGTCACCGATTTCAAACGGCGCCGCCCAGAAATGGCGGGTGTGGCTGACTGTGACCGATCCGGTCGGGTTGACGGCTGCCAGCGCACCGATGGTGACGCCACTGTCCAGCAGGGTCGACGCGGAACCCAAGCCGCCCTTCAGCCCCGCGGTCAGCGCGCCGGTGCCGGCGCCGGTAGTGCCGAGTTGGAAATCGGTCGCGGCGGATTGCGCCGCCTCGTAGCCGAGATCCCGGTATGGGGGATAACGGCCCCAATCCTTGTCGCCGCCATTGCGCAGATCGAACAGGATCGCGGCCGGCACGATCGGCACGCGAAAGCCGCCGACCTCAAATCCGATGCCGCGCTCGCGCAGCGCGGCCTGCACGCCGGACGCCGCGTCGAGGCCGAAAGCCGAACCGCCCGAAAGCACGATGGCGTGGACCGTCTCGACCGAATTGTGCGGTTCGAGAAGGTCCGTCTCGCGTGTGCCCGGCGCACCGCCCAGGATCTGCACACCAGCCACCGCCGGCTCGTCGCAAAGCACAGCCGTCACGCCTGACTTCAGTCTCGTATCGGTCGCGTTGCCGACGCGCAGGCCGGCGACATCGGTAATCAGATTGCGCGGACCGGTGCGGAACATCAGTTGCTTTCCAGGGGCACGAAGCGCGTGCCGTCAAAGCGGAAGACGCGGTAAAGGCTCTGGTTGAGGTCGCCCTTGGCATCGAAGCGGATCGGGCCGATCGCGGTGGTGAAATCATGCCCGCTCAGGGCGTCAGCGAGCGACTTTCCCGAGCTGTCGGACAAAGCCGCTGCCGCCTTGGCGATCTCGACCGCCGCATAGGCCGGCAGCGTGTAGCCGTCCGGCACGATCTTTCGGGCGGAAAAGCTTTCCAGCACTTTAGGGTCGGCGACATCGGCCCATTCGGGCGGCGCGATCATCAACGTGCCCGTTGCATAGGGAACATCGCTCGGCGGCGTGCGCAGATTTTCACCGCCGGCAAAGACGATGCCGGCTTGAAGTTGCGCGGCATCGCGGCCCATGATCGCGATGTCATTCCCGTCACCCCCGGCAAAGACGTGGGTGGCACCGGCCTTTTTCAGCCGGCCGACGAGGCCGATCTGGTTGTCGAGCTGTGGCCGGAACGTGTCGACAAAGACAGGTTTCAGTGCCGCCTGTTCCGCCGCCGCGCGAAATGTCTCGGCGATCTCGCGGCCATATATGGTGCCGTCATCGATGATGGCGAAAAGCTCGTTCTGCCACAGGCGCGTCAGGGAGGAGGCAACGGCATTGCGCTCATCGTCGCCGCGCGGCCCGAGGCGATAGACCGGCCAGCCGGTCTTGGCGCGGCGGTCGGTCAGGCTTTCGGTTCGCACACCGACGGTGAGGACCGGAATGTTGGCGTCCTTCAGGATCGGCAACGCCGCCTCGATCGCCTCCGTGCAGAGAAAGCCGACCACCACACCGACCTTGGCCGCCGCGAAGCTCCTGGCCGCGGCCGCGCCGCCATCGGCGGTGCAGGCGTCGTCCTCGGTCTTGAGTTCAATGCCGTTTGCTTCCGCCGCAAGTTCGGCGCCGGTCTCGATCTGCTTGCCGAGGATGGCCGATGGTCCCGACAGGGGCGCGGCGACGCCGATGGTGAGCGTCTCAGCGCTAGCCGTGCTGGCCACGAACAGCCAGGCCAGTGCGGCGGATATCGTTGCCCCGGATCGCATCCTTTCGAAGAGTCCCTCCAAGCCCGCGACATCACGCAGGCGCCAATCCCCGCCAAGACCTAAAGGGTGCCCGGCCTTGGTGCAACACGCGAATTCAGGGATATGGGCCAAGCACTTCGCTTGTGGCATGTCATGTCTGGCCATATATAGCGGTAGGGTTTCTGGCTGTGGAAAATTCCGGTGCTGAAGAAGAATGATATTGGACCGCAGGCCTATCGCGACGCGATGAGCCATTTTGCCGGTCACGTCCATGTGGTCACCACGGATGGGCCGGCGGGCAAGCGTGGCGCGACGGTGATTGCTGCCTGTTCGGTATCGGACACGCCGCCGACCATCCTGGTCTGCCTCAACCGAGAGAATCCCAAGAACGAGCCTTTCGTAAAGAACGGCAGATTTGCCTTGAACACGCTGGCGTCGCACCAGCAGCCGCTGTCGATTGGGTTTTCCGGCATCACCGGCCTGCCGGTCGAGGAGCGTTTCGCGCTCGGCGAATGGGACGTGATTTCCACCGGCGCGCCGACGTTGAAGGGGGCACTCGCGGTGTTCGACTGCGAACTGATCGACACCAAGGATCTGGCGACCCATCGTGTGCTTTTTGGCAAGGTGACAGGCCTGCGCATGGGCGATAATTTGCGGCCGCTGATCTATCACGCACGCGGCTACCACGTTCTTGACAGTGGGGCAGCGGCGCCCACGGAGAAGGAATGAGCGATTTGAGACCGCGAGCCGTGCCGCGGACGATCGACGAGACGCTCGATCTCCTGACCGGCGCGGACTATGTGGCGGACCGGTCGCTGGCCACCGTGCTTTTCCTGTCGCTGCGCATGAACAGGCCACTGTTCCTCGAGGGCGAGGCCGGCGTCGGCAAGACCGAGATCGCCAAGGTGTTGGCTAGGGCGCTCGGCCGCAGGCTGATCCGGCTGCAATGCTATGAGGGGCTCGATGTCTCCTCGGCCGTCTATGAGTGGAATTATGCCGCGCAGATGATCGAGATCCGCATGGACGAGGCGGCTGGAAACGTCGATCGCTCCGCCATGGAACGCAACGTGTTCTCCGAAAAATACCTCATCCGCCGCCCGGTGCTGGACGCGTTGACCGGCAAAGCGGGGGCGGCCCCGGTTTTCCTCATCGACGAACTCGACCGCACGGACGAAGCCTTCGAGGCCTTCCTGCTCGAAATCTTGTCCGACTTCCAGGTGACGGTGCCCGAACTCGGCACCATCAAGGCGGAAGAACCGCCGATCGTCATCATCACCACCAACCGCACCCGCGAGATCCATGACGCGCTGAAGCGGCGCTGCCTCTATCACTGGGTGGATTATCCCAATGCCGAGCGCGAGCTGGAGATCGTGCGCCGCAAGGTGCCGCAGGCCAACCAGAGGCTCTCGGCGGAGGTGGTCTCCTTCATCCAGAAGCTGCGCCGGATGGAGCTGTTCAAGGTGCCGGGCGTCGCCGAGACCATCGATTGGGCCGGCGCGCTGACCGAACTCGACAAGGTGGCGCTCGATCCCGAGACCGTATCCGACACGATCGGCGTGCTGTTGAAATACCAGGACGACATTGCCCGCATCGGCGCGGGCGAGGGCCGGCGCATCCTCGACGAGGTCAAGGCCGAACTCGCGGCGGCGGAGTAGCGGCAATGAAGGCGCCGCGTCCCGACCCCAGAGAGGCGACGGCGGACGGCCGCATCGCCGATAACATCGTCTATTTCGCCCGCACCTTGCGCAAGGCAGGCATGCGGGTCGGGCCGGCCTCGGTCAAGGACGCGATCGAGGCGGTGCTCGCCGCCGGCATCGGCTCGCGCGACGATTTCTACTGGACGCTGCACGCCGTGCTGGTGTCACGGCATGAGGATCACCCGACCTTCGACGAAGCCTTCCGGCTGTTCTGGAAGTCGCGCGAACTGATCGAGAAACTGCTGGCAATGTTTTCGCCGGTAGCGCCCGACGCCAGGGAGAAGCAGAAGCCACGCGCGGCTGAGAACCGCGTCAGCCAGGCGCTGTTCGAGGGCCATCGGAAGAACCAGCCGCCGCGGGAGGTTCCCGAGATCGAGGTCGATGCCCGCTTCACTTTTTCCGGTAACGAGGTGTTGCGGGACAAGGATTTTGCCCAGATGAACGCCGCCGAGATGGCCGACGCCAGGAAGGCGATCGCGGAGTTGAGGCTGCCTGTCGACCTGGTACGGACCCGGCGCTTCAAGGCCGATGCGCATGGCCGCCGCATCGATCCGCGCGCCATGATGCGCGCGGCCGCGCGCACCGGCGGCGAGTTGATCCTGCCGAAATTCCGTTCGGTCCGCGAGGCCCACCCGCCGCTGGTGGTGCTGGCCGACATTTCCGGTTCGATGAGCCAGTACACGCGCATCTTCCTGCATTTCCTGCACGCGCTGACGGAAAAACGCCGGCGCGTGCACACTTTCGTCTTTGGTACCAGGCTGACCAATCTGACGCGGCAGATGCGACACGGCGACCCCGACGCGGCACTCGCCGACTGTTCGGCGGTGGTCAAGGACTGGTCGGGCGGCACGCGCATCGGCGATACACTGGCCGAATTCAACCTGATATGGTCGCGGCGTGTGCTGGGGCAGGGCGCGGTCGTGCTCCTGATCACCGACGGGCTGGAGCGCGACGATATCACCGGCCTCTCGCAGGAGATGGAGCGGCTGCATAAGTCCTGCAGGCGGCTGATCTGGCTGAACCCGTTGTTGCGGTTTGACGGTTTTCAGGCGCGCGCCCGTGGCGTCAAGGCGATGCTGCCGCATGTCGACGAATTCCGCTCTGTGCACAATCTTGATGCGCTCGTCGACCTCTGCGCCTCGCTGGACAAGAAGTCGGCGCTTTCAGTCGATCCGCGGCGATGGATGGATGCTGGCGCGAGGCGTGCGGCATAGCCATATGTTTTCTCGGTTCCTTGGAAAAACAGACCCTGAGAGAAGCGACGATGAGCGACAACATTTATCTCGATGAGGCCCGCGATCCGCTGATCATCGCGGAAGGCTGGATGAAGGATGGCAAGGATGTCGCCATCGCGACCGTGGTCGAAACCTGGGGTTCGGCGCCACGTCCGGTCGGCAGCCATCTTGTCATCGATGCGGACGGCAATTTCCACGGTTCCGTTTCGGGCGGCTGCGTCGAGGGCGCCGTGGTGGCCGAGGCGATAGACGTCATCGGCTCCGGCAAGGCAAGGATGCTGGAGTTCGGCGTTGCCGACGACACCGCCTGGCAGGTTGGCTTGTCCTGTGGCGGCCGCATCAAGGTCTATGTGGAAAGGCTAGGCTGATCCGATGGATCCCTACGCGCTGAAGACCCTCAACGCTGAACGACGCGCCCGCCGCGCGGCGATCCTCGTCACCGATCTCGGTGACGGCCGCGATCGTATCGTGCGTGAGGGCGATCAGGTTGCCGGCGAGCTCGGAACAGCAATCGCCAGGGCTTTCCGATCAGGCAACTCCGGTTCCGTCGAAGCGGAGGGACGGACCATCTTTCTCAATGCGCATCTGCCGCAGCCGCGCCTTGTGGTGATCGGCGCCGTTCATATCAGCCAGGCGCTGGCGCCGATGGCAAGGATCGCCGGCTATCCCCTCGAGATCATCGATCCGCGCACCGCTTTCGCTACACCGGACCGCTTTCCCGATGTCGCCCTGCATGCCGAGTGGCCGGAAGATGTATTGAAGCGCCAGCCGCTCGACGCCTACACGGCGCTTGCCGCCGTCACCCATGATCCGAAGATCGACGATTTCGCCCTGAAAGCCGCACTCGACGCCAACTGCTTCTATGTCGGGGCGCTTGGCAGCCGCAAGACGCACGCCAAGCGAGTCGAGCGCCTGCTGGCGCTTGGCGCGAGTGCCGAACAGGTCGCCCGCATCCACGCGCCGATCGGGCTCGATATCGGCGCCGCGAGCCCCGCCGAGATCGCGGTCGCCATTCTCGCGCAAACCATCTTAGCCTTCCGCTCGCGCGGCCTCGATGCCTCTGCATCGCGCGTCCAGGTGGACGCGCGGCCTTCTGCGGGCGCGGTGGCGTGAAATTCGGTCCGATTCCGATTGAGGCGGCCGAAGGCGCGGTGCTGGCGCATGCCACCACCGCCGGCGAAAAGCGCTTTCGCAAGGCCCACAGGTTGAGCGCCGAAGATGTCGCCATACTCAAAGCGGCAGGGATATCGCAGGTCGTTGCGGCCGTGCTGGCTTCGGGTGATCTCGGCGAGGACGCCGCGGCGCAGAGAATCGCCGAGGGCATGATTTTCAGCGGCGTCGAGGCCAGGCCCGCCGCCACCGGTCGGGTCAATCTCCATGCCAGGGCGGCCGGCATCTTCACGGTCGATGCCGCCATGATCGACGCCATCAACGCTGTCGATCCCGCCATCACCATCGCGACGCTGGCTCAGCACGCGCCGGTCGAGAAGGGCCGGATGATCGCGACGGTGAAGATCATCCCGTTCGCGGTCGCCTCGACACTTGTCGACGCCGTGACGGAAATCTGTGCCGGCGGAGAGATCTTCGCCGTCAACGCCTACAGACCGGTGCGCGTCGGTGTCATCCAGACGGTTCTGCCGGGCATCAAGCCCGGTGTGCTCGACAAAACCTTGCGCGTCACCGAGGCACGGCTGGCGCGCACGGGCGGCAGGTTGACGGCGGAGCGCCGCACGGCACACGAGATCGCGCCGCTGGCCGAGGCTGCCAACTCGCTGGCGCGCGACAACGACATTGTGGTGATCTTCGGCGCCTCGGCGATGAGCGATTTCGCCGATGTCGTTCCGGCGGCGATCGAAATGGCGGGGGGGACCGTCATCCGCGCCGGCATGCCAGTCGATCCTGGCAATCTGCTGGTGCTCGGCACGCTTGCCGGCAAGCGCGTCATCGGTGCGCCCGGCTGCGCCCGCAGTCCCAAGGAAAACGGCTTCGACTGGGTGCTTGACCGATTGATTGCCGGCCTCGACGTCACCGCCCGCGACATTGCCGGTATGGGGGTCGGCGGGCTGTTGATGGAAATCCCGACGCGGCCGCAGCCGCGCGAGCCGCTGCCCGCCAAGAGCAAGCTCAAGGTCGGGATCGTGCTTCTGGCGGCCGGCCGGTCGAGCCGCATGGGAGGGCCGAACAAGCTTCTGGCGCTCTTCGATGGCCAACCGCTGGTGCGCCGCACCGCCGAGCGTGCGCTTGCCTCGAAGGCATCGGGCACGATCATCGTCACCGGTCATCAGCGCGAGCGGGTACGGGCGGCGTTGTCGGGTCTCGACGTGACCTTCGCCGACAATCCCGATTTTGCCGATGGCCTGTCCACTTCGCTGAGAGCCGGTATTGCCTATCTGCCACATGACATGGCCGGTGCGATGATCGTGCTGGGAGACATGCCGGGTGTCGCGCCCGAAGACCTCGACAGGCTGATCGATGCGTTCCGCAAGGCTGGAGGCAATTCGGTGGTTCGCGCCTCGCATGGGGGCAAGCGCGGTAACCCGGTGCTTTTGCCACGCTCGCTGTTCCCGGCGATTGCCCATCTCGAAGGCGATACCGGTGCCCGCCATCTGGTCGAGGCCGAAGGGCTCATCGATGTCGAGATCGGCGAGGGCGCGTCAGTCGATGTCGACACCCGCGAGGCGCTGGAAGATGCCGGCGGCGTGCTGCAGGATTGACAAACCCAAGCTGTATTACGCATGGCTGAGGTATGGCTTTTCGTATCCTCTCCCCGCTCCATGGCCTTCTGGTCGCGACATTCGCTCTTTGCACTGCCGCCAATGCGCTTGAACTAGAACCCTTCAAGGACGATCTCTTCGCCTATCCGGCCACGCTCTCGTCTGACACCAATGGCGCTTACACGGTCATCGACTACCGCGAAATGCGCGACATCAACCAGCGCGACGAGGTGCCGGAAAAACGCGTGCATCCGCAATATGCCGATACCGGCGTACGCAAGGTGCAGCAGGATCTGATGCTGAAGACGGACGTCGGCGATGTCAGGCATGTCGCCGTCGGCAAGACGCAAGGCGCTGCCATCATCGTGCTCTATCTGCACGGACAGGGCGGCAGCCGCAAGCAGGGCGTCGACGACTTCACTTTCGGCGGCAATTTCAACCGCATCAAGAACCTGATGGCCGGCAATGGCGGCCTCTATCTCTCTCCGGATTTCCCCGATTTCGGCGACAAGGGCGCCGCGCAGGTCGCGGCCCTGATCGATCACTATGCCGAACAGTCTCCGGGCGCGAAGATCTTCGTCGCCTGCGGCTCCATGGGCGGCGCGCTGTGCTGGAAGCTTGCCGGACGCAAGGACACGGGCGCCCGCATCGATGGCTTGTTGCTGCTCGGTTCGCTGTGGGACGACAGCTTTTTCGCCAGCCCCGCTTTCAAACGCCGCGTGCCGGTGTTCTTCGGCCAGGGCAGTCACGACGTGGTCTTTCCCGTCGCCAATCAGGAAGCCTTCTTCCGCTCGATCCTGGCCAAATCGAAGACCTATCCGACCCGCTTCGTCCGTTTCGAGACCGGCACGCACGGCACGCCGATCCGCATGGCCGACTGGCGGGGAACGCTCAACTGGATGCTGTCGAAGTCACCTTGACCGCCGCTGGCTGGGAGAAGCCCACCGACATTTCAGGGCGCGGTGTTGTAGTCGACGACGGTCTGCGGGTTCTGCTCGCCGTCATAGGACGCGTCGACATCATACTGGACCAGCGAGAAATCGCCATTGCGGAACAGATAGGTGGCCGACGAAGAGGCATCTGCAGCGCCACGCCATTTGTTGAAGGTGGTGATCGTGTGGGCATCCTTGTCATAGCTGGAATTGGTCGCCCAGCCTGTCGTCCGGAAGCCGACAATGTGCATGGATTCGACCTTGCCCTCGCTGTCGTTGTTCACGTAGCGGATATCCATCTCCGGCTCCGTGAACTGCAACTGCCGCACTCCTGATACATCGTCGCTCATGTAGTAGATGGAGTTTTCATTGTAGGCGGCGACCGAGCAGGAGAAATGGAAAAGCCGCGCTTCCCGGTCGGGATCGCTGGCGGCCGCATCCTTGTCCCTGTACTTGATCGAGAAAGTTTCCGGCTCGCTGGCCAAAAGGTTCTTGTCGCATTGGTCGCCATACGTCGCCAGAAAAGCCTTCTTGGCCTGTTCGAGCGCGGTGTCCTTCTTGGGCGGCGGCGGTCCGTCGCCACAGCTTGGCGGCAACGCCCCTTCGAAATCGGCGGTGGAAGGTTTCAGCGCGCCTTTCTCGATATGGATGGGATCGAAAGGCGGCTCCGCCTGGGCCTGGGCATTCACCTGGCGCAGCGTGTAGCAGCCGGCAAAGACCTTTTCGCCGCCGTTCTTGTCCGTGGCACGGATGGCGACGGGCACGTTATAGTATATGCTGCCGGCGGCTCCCTCGTCTGAAACCGCACCGGTCGCGACCTCGACCTTGTCGGTGCCGTCATAGCCCTTGACGAAACTGTCGAAATCCTTAGCCGGCTTGGTGTCGCCGAAATAGCCCCAGGCGCGGGCGAATTCGTGCCGGCTGATGGCGCTGTAGAGCGAACGGATGACCGCCTCGGCACTCGACCTGTCGTCGATATAGGGTGTTTCGGGAGCATCGCCGGCGGCACGTGCCGTATGGCCGACGGCGGCAAGGGAGAGAAGGGCAGTCGCCGCGAGAAGGACGCGTCTCATCGGGAATCTCCGCGTTCGATAACGCAGATTCTACCATTGCGATTGCGGCGGCGTGGTGACGCGGCGCTCATGGCGCTTGAAGAATCGCGCCTTGAGGCGCTAGCTCCTCGCGACGGCGCTTAGACCGGACAGGAGATTTGACGTGACCATATCGATGTATGAGGCTTCCGTGCCGGTGTTCTCGGCCAGGCTGAAAGCACTTTCCAGTGTTCTGGCAGCTGCCGAACAGAATGCAGTTGACCGCAAGATCGACCCGCAGGTGTTTCTGACGGCGCGGCTGGCGCCCGACATGTTCGCCTTGACCAGGCAGGTGCAGATCGCGACCGATCATGCCAAAGGCGCGCCCTCGCGGCTGGCCGGCCGCGAAGTGCCGAAATACGAGGACAATGAGGCAAGCTTTGCCGACCTCGAGGCGAGGATAGCCAGGACGGTCGCGCATCTGGCGACGTTTTCGGCCGCCGATATCGACGGTTCCGACGAAAGGACGATCGAGTTGAAGCTCGGCGGACGCGAAACCACGATGGGCGGCATGCAGTATCTGCTGCATCTGGCCATGCCCAACTTCTATTTCCACCTCACCACCGCTTACGACATTCTGCGCCACAATGGCGTGCCGCTCGGCAAGGCGACATTCCTCGGAACGCGTTGAGGATTGAGGTCTTGAGATGTCCCGGATCGATCCGGGACATCTCACAACCAGCTTAGCGAACGGACATTTCGCGGGCGATGCGCGGAAAATCGGCTGGCTTGATGCCGATATCGGCGCGGTCGGCGTTGCTCATCGAATGAAGCAGCGCAAGTGCCGCGCGGTATCTCAGATGTTCCTGTGGCCGTGGCCGGGCGAACATTTCAGTGAAGAAACCCATGATTCAGGCTCCTGATTGGTCCTCCACGAATCCCAATATAGGTGAATCGTGACAATTGTGCAGTGCAGCATTTGCATGCCTGCTATGTCCGGGATGATTTCAATGAAAATTTCTTTGCCGCCGGTGAAACTTTCGCGCCGCACAATCGTAGGCTTGGACGCCGGCACGTGGCCAGTTTTTCCTCGGCACTCCTGGCGAATTTCCGGGCTGCACGAAAGTGCAGTCCGGCTTTTGTTGGGAACAGGGTGTGATCCTCCGAATGGCTAAATTCATCAAGACCGGTGGCATTTATTTTTAACGAGCCGGTTCTATGTTCTGATAACGGAACAGTCGGGCAAGGGGGAGGCTGATATCGCTACCGGCGCCAAGCGTGATTTCGCTTCGTTGCTCGACGACCTCTTCGTGGCCTCCGAAAAGGGTGACGGCACAGAGGACGACGAGGCGGGCACGCGTCCGTCCATTCCCTTCGACTATCTCTCGGTTGCGGATGAACTCCATTCCGGCCGCATCAAAGTATCCGCCGCCGAATATCGTGAGGCAGGTGCTGATCTGGCGAGCGAGTTTGCCGCCTTGCTGGACCACGCCAGGCTGGCGCTGGCCGGCGAGGAACCGAAACCCGAGGAAAAATTGCCGCCGATCGACCCCGAATCGATCGCAGCCGAACTGGGACTGGACCAGCCCAAGGGCGCCGCCGATTTCGGACGCATGCGCCGCAGCTTTGCTTTTACCAACCATCCCGATCGCGTCGCCCCGCATCTGCGCCAGCACGCCATGATCCGCATGCAGATCGCCAATATGCTGATCGACGACGCCAAACGCCGCGCCGTCGCGGGCGCTCGCCGCTAAACGCAGCGCAATTCGTTCAAAGTCGGTCCGGCAAGACTTGGAGAGCGGCTCCGCTTTCCTGTAGGATATGATTTCCTCCCCGCGCGGCCGCGCACGCTTTCCCTCCGGAGCAGAAAATTCATGCACAAACGCCGTGTCGGTCGGACCGATCTTCTTGTTACCCAGATTTGCCTGGGATCCATGACCTGGGGCCAGCAGAACACCGAGGCCGAGGGACACGCCCAGATGGACCTGGCCTTTTCGCGCGGTGTCAATTTCATCGACACCGCCGAACTCTATCCGATTCCACCCAAGGCCGAGACACAGGGACGGACAGAAAAGATCATCGGCAGCTGGATGAAGGCGAGGGGTAACCGTGACAAGGTGATCCTCGCTTCCAAGGTCGTCGGCCGCACCGCCAACAACTGGTTTCGCGGCGGCCGGCCCTCGCAATTGGTGAGGGCCGACATTTTTGACGCCATCGACAAGTCGCTGGCCAAGCTCGGCACGGACTATCTCGACCTCTATCAGATCCATTGGCCGGAACGCGACATCCCGTGGGGCGCCAACCCAACACGCGTCGGCGCCGTGGCGCGTCGTGCCGACGCGGCCGGCGCGCCGGCTGGCGAGACGCCGGTCGCCGAGACACTCGCAGTGTTCGACGAACTGGTGAAGGTTGGAAAAATTCGCCATTTCGGTTTGTCGAACGAGAGTTCGTGGGGCGTGATGCGCTTCCTGGCAGAGGCCGACAAAGGGATCGGTCCGCGCGTCGCGTCGATCCAGAATGCTTACAATCTCGTCAACCGCACCTTCGAGGTCAATCTCGCCGAGGTCTGCGAGTGTGAGGACGTGTCGCTGCTCGCTTATTCGCCGCTGGCGCAGGGCTATCTGACCGGCAAATACGACCATGGCGCGCGCCCGCCGGGGTCGCGCTCGCAACTGTTCAACCGTGGCCAGCGTTATGAGAAACCGAATGCGGCTGAAGCACAGCTCGAATACAATGAGTTGGCGCGCAGTTTCGGGTTCGAGCCGGCCCTGTTTGCCAATGCCTATGTCTCGAGCCGTCCCTTCGTGACCTCCAACATCATCGGCGCGACAACCATTCCGCAGTTGGAGATGGCACTATCATCCGTCGATGTGGTGTGGACCGAAGAGATGCAGAAGGCGGTGGATGCCATTCACCAGAGGGTCGGCAATCCCTGTCCTTGATCGGGACCGGTTGCAGAATTATCGAGGCATAATAGAAGGGTGGAGATGATGGTGGATTTTTCGATCGAGGCCGTGCGTGGAAAATTTCCCGCCCTCTCACTGACTGACAAGGGTCGCCGCCGCATCTATCTCGACAATCCGGCCGGCACGCAGGTGCCGCAAACTGTCGCTGACGCCGTGTCGCACTGCCTCTTGACCACAAACGCCAATCTCGGCGGCTATTTCGAAACGACGGTCGCTGCTCAAACAGTCGTCGACGAAGCGCATGAGGCAATGGCCGATTTCCTTGATGCGGAGAGCCCGCAGGAAATCATCATCGGCGCCAACATGACGACGCTGACCTATCACATGTCGCGCACACTCGGCCGCACGTTGAACCCGGGCGACGAGATCATCCTCACCCGCATGGATCACGAGGGCAACGTGTCGCCCTGGCTGCAATTGGCCGAGGATCTCGGCCTGGTTGTGCGCTGGCTGCCGTTCGATGAAAAGAGCTGGCAGGTCGAGGAGGCGACGCTGGCCGGTCTGCTGTCCGGCAGGACACGGCTCGTCGCCTTGAACTACGCCAGCAATCTCACCGGCTCGATCAACAGGGTCAAATCTCTGACCCAACTTGCAAAGCAGGCCGGCGCCCTGGTCTATGTCGATGCCGTCCAGTTCGCGCCGCATGGCCTGATCGATGTGCGGGATCTCGGCTGCGATTTCCTGATCTGCTCGGCCTACAAGTTCTTCGGCCCGCATATGGGCATATTATGGGGTCGGCGCGACGTCATCGACAGTCTGGAAGCCTACAAATGCCGCTGTTCGTCCAACGGTCTGCCGGAGCGCTTCGAACTCGGCACTCCGCAGATCGAATTGATGGCCGGTCTCACGGCGGCCGTCGATTATTTTGCCGGACTGGGTGCGGCGGCAGGTGAGGGCGGCTCGAGGAGGCAGAAGATCGCCAGGGCGTTCGAAGTGTCCATCGCCTATGAAAATTCGCTGGCGCAAAGGCTGATCGATGGCCTGTCCGACATTTCAGGCCTGACCATCCACGGCATCACCGATCCGAAACGGCTCGGTGATCGGGTGCCGACAGTCTCCTTCACCGTCGAAGGTATCGTTCCGGAAACGATCGTGCGGCAGATGAACGCCGAAAACATCTTCCTGTGGTCCGGCCACAACTACGCCTGGGAGATTGTCCACCAACTCGGCATTCCGGCCGAACAAGGCGTCGTGCGTATCGGCATCGCGCACTACAACACGGCGGCTGAGATCGACGAGACGCTGGAGAGCGTGCACCGCGTGATCGCCATGCTCAGGCAGCAGCGCTCCTGATGCGAGCCTGAACTGTCACCGCGCCTTGCCGCCAAAACCGGTGAGGAAGGCGGTGAGATTGTCGCCGAGCGCGTCGCAGAGATAGCCGCCTTCCTGGACGATGACCGTCGGCAGGCCGAGACCGGCGATGGCCTCGCCCACGCGCGAGAAGCCTGGCGTCGTCACCGAAAGTCCTCCGAACGGATCGCCCTCGAACGCGTCGAGGCCGAGCGCCACGACCAGCGCGTCGGGCGAGAAGGCGCGAATACGCTGGAACGCCACCGCAAGCCCTTCCAGAAATGCCGCGTCGGCGGATTTGCGTGGCAGCGGCAGGTTGAAATTATAGCCGAGGCCAGGCCCTTCGCCGCGCTCGTCGGCATGGCCCCAGAAGAAGGGATAGAAGCGCACCGGGTCGGCATGCAGTGAGATGGTGAGCACGTCGGGCCGCGCATAGAAGATGCCTTGCGTGCCGTTGCCATGGTGCAGATCGACATCGAGGATGGCCACGCGCGCGGCCTGCTTGCGCAACACCTGGGCCGCAACGGCCGAATTGTTGATGAAGCAGAAGCCGCCAGCGACGTCGGCAAAAGCGTGATGGCCGGGCGGGCGGCACAGCGCATAGGCGGCCGGTGCGCCAGCCATCACCGCCTCGGCGGCGTCGACCGCGCTCCAGGCGCTCCACAGCGCGCTATGCCAGGTTTCGCCCGAGATCGGGCAAGCGGTGTCGGCCATGTGGTAGCCGGCCTGACCGACCGCCGAGGCCGGATAGGAGCCGCCGCGCGCGATCGGGTGGATGTTCGGGATCACCTCGTCAGAAGCGCCATCAATGCGCTGCCAGCGCGCGAAAATGTGCTCGAGGAAGTCGAGATATTCTGGCGTATGCACCGCCGAGACCGGACCGAGCCCATGATCGCGGGGCCGTTCGATCGTGCAGCCGGCAGATTTTGCGCCGGCTAACAATCTCTCGACGCGCTCCGGTTTTTCCGGATTGGGCTTCGGCGCGCCACTGGAAAGAAAGGCCTTGGGATCGTGACGCTTCTGCTCCTCGGCATAGAAGGCTTTCATTCCTGCTCCTCATTCTCCGGCGCGTCGGCAAAGGCAAAGAAGGCCTCGCCGATGATCTTCTGCGTCTGTTCATAGCTCGACCAGGCAATGCCCAGCCTTTCATAGAAGGCCTTGGCGCCCTCATTATCCGTATCGACCGAGAGCCTGAGATAGACGCCGCCTTCTTTCCGGCATTCCGCAGCGACGCGTCGCAGCAGGCGTTCACCGATCTTGCGACCGCGGAACCGGTCCTCGACATAGAGGTCCTGCACATAGACGCCGGGCCGGCCCATCCAGGTCGAAAAGATCGGGAAATAGAGGCAGAGGCCGGCGAATTCGCCGCCGATCTCGGCGATGAGGGTCGAGAAGGCCGGCTTTTCGCCGAAGCCGTAGCGGCGGAGATCATCAGCGGTTGAGGTGATCTCCTGATGCGCGCCGATATGGGTACCGAGTTTAAGAAGCGCGGCGTGGATTGCGTCCACATCGTCGATCCGGCCGGGGCGGATGAGGATGCCGCTCACGACAGGGATGGCGCCAAGGCACCCCCCTCTGTCCTGCCGGACATCTCCCCCCCAAGGGGGGAGATCAGATGTCGCCTGCGCCTTCGCCAATCCCCGATGTTGCAAGAAAGGCGCCATCGGCGACACTGCCAATCTCCCCCCTTGCGGGGGAGATGGCCGGCAGGCCAGAGGGGGGGGCTTGGCGCCAACATCAGAACGCCACCCGGTCGCCGCCCTTGAGCGCCAGCATCTCGCGTGCTTCGGCCGGCGTGGCAACTTCCAGCGACAGTCCGTCGAGAATGCCACGGATACGGCGCACCTGATCGGCATTGGATTTCGCCAGCTGGCGGCCATCGTAGAGACTGTCTTCCAGCCCGACACGGACATTGCCGCCCATCGCCGCCGCGATCGAGATCAGCGGCATCTGGTTGCGGCCGGCCGCCAGCACCGAGAACTGGTAGCTGTCGCCGAACAATTTGTCGGCGATCCGCTTCATGTGGATGAGATTGTCCGGATCGGCGCCGATGCCCCCCAGTATGCCCAGCACGAACTGGATGAACAGCGGCCCCGACACCAGCCCGCGGTCGCGGAAATGCGCCAGCGAATAGAGGTGGCCGACATCGTAGCATTCGAATTCGAAGCGCGTGCCGCAGCCCTTGCCCAGTCTGTCGATCACACCTTCCATGTCGGCGAAGGTGTTCTTGAAGATGGTGTCGCGGGTGGCTTCCAGCAGCTTGGGCTCCCATTCGTGCTGCCATTCCCGTGGCTTGTCGAGCATCGGGAACAGCGCGAAATTCATCGAGCCCATGTTGAGCGAGCACATTTCCGGCTCTGCCCTCAGTGGCGCCGCCAGCCGCTGGTCGAGCGTCATCAGCGACGAGCCGCCGGTGGTGATGTTGATCACCGCCGACGTCGCCTGCTTGATGCGCGGCAGGAACTGCATAAAGATGTCCGGATCGGCGGTCGGCCGGCCATCCCCGGGGTCACGGGCGTGCAGATGCAGGATCGAGGCGCCGGCTTCGGCGGCCGCGATCGCATCAGCCGCGATCTGGTCCGGCGTCACAGGCAGGTAGGGCGACATCGATGGCGTGTGCACCGAGCCGGTGACGGCGCAGGTGATGATGACTTTTCGCGGCGCCATTTCGTTACCCCCGGCCTTCGACCGGCAGGTCGAGCTCGGAAGCCAACGCCTCCAGCGAGTCGCCAATGATGGAAATGATCTCGCCGACCTGTTCGCCGGTGACGATCATCGGCGGCGCAACCATGAAATTGTCGCCGTCGACACCGCCCTTGACCTTGCGGCCATAGATGATCAGCCCACGCTCATAGGCAAGGTCGAGCAGCCGCTGCGTCGCTTTCTTGCTTTGGTCGATCGATTTCAGCGTCTCCGGATCGGCAACCATCTCGGCGCCGGTCAGCAGGCCCTTGCCGCGCACGTCGGCGATGAAGGGGAAGCGCTTGGCCAATCCCTTCAATCCGTCCATCAGCACGTCGCCCATGGCAGCCGCGTTGGCGATCAGGTCGAGCCGGTCCATTTCTCCGAGCACGGCGAGCCCAGCGGCGCAGGCGAGCGGATTGCCGGCATAGGTATGGCCGTGCTGGAAGCCGCCGGAGGCGAGCAGCGGCTGTACCAGCCGCATCGGCGCCGCCAGCGCGCCGAGCGGCGCATAGCCCGAGCCTAGCCCCTTCGACAGCGCGACAATGTCGGGCTTGCAGTTCCAGTGGTCGCCGCCGAGGAATTTGCCGGTGCGGCCGGCGCCGCTCATGACCTCGTCATGGATGAGCAGGATACCGTAGCGGTCGCAGATCTCGCGGATGCGCGCATAATAGTTGTCCGGTGCCACAAGCGCTGCCGTAGCCGCCCCGCCGATCGGCTCCATGATAAAGGCGACAACGCTCTCCGGGCCTTCGGCCAGGATCTTCTCCTCCAGCATGTCGGCGTAGCGGATGCCGCGCTGTTCCATCGAAAGATTGTCGCGGTCGCGCCAGGCGGTCGGGGCCGGCACCGTCGGCATCACCCGCATCATCGGCTCGAAGGTTTCGGCCAGTGCATCGTCGCCGGTGATCGAGAGCGAACCCAGCGTGCCACCGTGATAGGACGGGAAGCGGGTAATCACCTTCCAGCGGCTGCCCTGGCCGGTGGCGACGGCCCATTGCCGCGCAAGCTTGATGCAGGATTCCGTCGCTTCCGAGCCGCCCGAGACGAAGAAGATACGGTCCATGCCTTCTGGCAGTTTTCCCGCGAGTTCACGCGCGAGTTCTTCCGCCGGCTCGTTCTCGAAATGAAGGCGGTAGGCGAAGGTTGCGCGGTCCATCTGCCGCTTCATGGCGTCCAGCACATTGCGGTTGGAATGGCCGATATTGGCAACCATCGGGCCGCTCGATCCGTCGATGAAGCGGCAGCCGTCCTGCGTCCACATGTAGATGCCTTCGGCGCGGTCGATCAACGGCCGGCGCAGGCTGGAGAGGTAGAACAGATGAGATTGGCGCCGGGCGTCGGCGTCTTGAACGGCAGTCTGGAGTTTCGACATGTCAGGACTTTCCGAGATAGCGATCGAGGACATTCTGGGTGACGCGTTCGACCATGGGGTCTTGTCTTAGCAGGCCGGCGACCCATTCGCAGCTTCCGGCGTGGAACACCTCGCCCTTGCCACGTGGGAAGTTGACGATCATGCCGTTGCTGCGTTTGACTTTTTCAAGATTGGCGTCGCTCCTGTCGCCGAAGAGCGTTTCGGCGCTGAAGCGGCCATCCTCGTCGGTGAGGAACTGGTCCTCGATCGGAATGTCGGCGCTTTCCTCGACCTGGGATGCCATGCCGACGGCAAGAACCTGCAATCCATCAGGCGCGCCGCTGGTCGCGGTGGGGTAGGGCAGGCCGCCGCGTATCTCGAAATCCAGCCCGTCGACCTCATAGCCATAGACATGGCTGTCGGCGCCCAACAGGTCGCCATAATAAATGCCGGTGCCGGCAAAGGCCCAGTGCTCGGGCCGATAGACCGGAAAGCCGCGCACGCCGCGCGGCGCGCAGCCGCCCCAGCCGGCGTAAAGCCCGCGTGTTGCATTGAGCCCGAAGGTTGCCGAACCCGGCCTGCCTATCTCCGGCGCCTCCCAGGAATTGGTGGCGCGGGTCACGTCGCCACCGCGATAGGCCGGGTCCTCGGCGCGGGCGCGGTACTTGTAGCAGACCTGCCGGCGGCCCTCCTCCTCAAGGCGGGTCTGCCACATGAAATTGCCGGCGAAGCGCGCCGCATGGCCGCCATGCTCGACATAGTGATCGACGGCGTCGCGCATTTCCCAGGTCCAGTATTCATCATGGCCGACGAAGACGGCGCAGTCGTAACCGTCGAGAATCTCGGGCGAGAAATGCAGATCGTGCTGACTGGCGAGATCGACGCCGTAGCCGGCGCGTTCGGCGAAGCGAAAGAAATGGCTGTCGTAGCTGGCCCAGCCCGACGAGGCGTATTTCTTCGAATGGCCAGTGGCGAGCGCCCATTCCATATGCGGATAGCGCGGCACCGTTTTTGGCGGCACGGCGATCTCCAGCGGCACGCGCGGCGCATCCTGCGGCAGCACGACGAAGCCACGGCACCAGGGGCGCTGCGTCGAGACGATTGGCGAGTACTGGTTGCGATCCGGCCCGGTGATGCCCTGATAGTGGTTCGAGCCGCCCCAGGTGTTGTAGGCAAGCCAGGTGCCCGTCGCCGCCACCTGCAGCACGCGGCCGGGTTTTTTGCCCGGCTGTGGGCTGACGATGAACAGATGGTGGCAAAGGATCGGCTTGCCACCGCGTCCGTCGGCGGTGAGCGTCACCCGATAGGCACCGGACGGCCAGTCATTTCCCACGCGCAATTCGAACGAGGCTTCCCAAGCACAACCCTCCGCCGAGCATTGATCCGGACTTTCCTGCCAGCGCGCCGCGATGCCCGATTTCTCGAACGCCGTCATCTCGCTGCCGCCGTCGCGGACGATCGTCATGTTGAAGGACGGTGCGGTCGAACTGACATGCAGCGTCACTGTCTCGCCGGCGCGATAGGAAAAGCGGTCGCTGTAGCACCAGATTTCGCCGGGATCGCCGTCCATCCCGGGCCACTCGTAGTAATGGCCGCGCACCGCGTGGCGACGCTGCTCCTCCGTCAGTCCGAAATCGGGAAATTCCGTGGGTAGTCTGGTCATCGGCGTGCTCAGGCGGAAAGATATTTTTTGAGGAAGCTGCGCGTGCGTTCTTTCTGCGGCGAACGGAAGATCTCGATCGGCGGGCCTTCCTCGACCACCACGCCGCCGTCCATGAACAGCACCCTGTCGGCGACTTCACCGGCAAAGCGCATTTCATGCGTTACGATGAGCATGGTCATGTGTTCGGCGGCAAGCTGTTTCATCACCGCGTTGACCTCGTCGACGAGTTCGGGGTCGAGCGCGGAGGTCGCTTCGTCGAACAGCATCACCAGCGCGCGGGCGATCGCAACGCGCTGCTTCTGTCCGCCCGAAAGCCGCGACGGATAGGCGTCGATCTTGTCGGCGAGACCGACCTTGGACAACAGGCCAACCGCCAGCGCCCGGGCTTCGGCTTTCGCCATGCCTTTCAGGATCACCGGTCCCATCGTGATGTTCTCGATCACGGTCAGATGTGAAAACAGATTGAAGTGCTGAAACACCATGCCCATCTGCTGGCGCACCTTGTTGATGTGCCGCTCAAAGGCCTGGCCTTGCAGCTTCTGGTTGACCTGAACGCCGTCGAGCCGGACTTCACCGCCGTTCAAGGTCTCGAGATGGTTGATGGAGCGCAGCAGCGTGCTCTTGCCGGAGCCGCTCGGCCCGATGATGGCCACGATCTGCCCACGTTCGACCGACAGGTCGATACCTCTGAGGACCTCGACGGCGCCGAAGGATTTGCGTGCGCCGCGGACCTCGACCATTGGCCGCTGCGTGCTCATCGGGAAACCTCCACATGTCTTTCAAACCGATGCAAGGCCGCTTCGAGCACAAGGTTCAAGATGTAATAAAGCGCGGCGGCGGTGATGTAGAACTCAAAGGGGCGGAAGGTTTCACTGATCGCCAGTTGCGCCGAGTGAACCAGCTCGGCGATGCCGATGACAGAGACGATCGAGGATTCCTTCAGCAGTGCGATCAGGTTGCTTCCGATCGGCGGCGCCGTGTTGCGCACGGCTTGCGGTATCACGACGTAGCGCAGCGTCTGCCATTTTCCGAAACCGATGCTGCGTGCGCCTTCCGTCTGGCCAAGGTCGACAGCCACGATGCCGGCGCGCATCACATCGGCTTTGTAGACGGCAAAGTGCAGGCCGAGCCCGACAATGCCGGCGGCAAGCGCGGGAATATTGATGCCGATCTGCACCAGGCCGAAATAGATCAGGAACAGCTGCAAAAGCAGCGGCGTACCCATGAACACCCACATGAAGGCGCGCACGGGATAGGCGAGAACTGCCGGCGCATAGAGCACGATGACAGCAAACATGATGCCGCCGACAAAGCTGAGGGCTCCCGCCGAAACCGTCAGTACGGCGGTCCACCAGGCGCCCGTCAACAGGAGATCCCAATAGGGCGTGACGACGGTGAAATCCAAACCTTGCATCGTGCTCTCCCGTCAGACGATGGCGAAGCGTTTGTCGAGCAGATCGACGACACGGGCGACGGCGTAGACCATGACCATGTAGAGCAGGGCCGCGACGCCAAAGATCTCGAACGGCTTGTAGGTCGAGCCGATGAAGCGCTGGGCGGTATAGGTCAGCTCCACCACCGAGATGGTGGATACGAGCGCCGACCCCTTGAGCAGAGCGACCGTATTGACGCCGAGCGGCCGGATCATCAGCCTTGCGGCCTGTGGAAGCACGACCTTGCGCAAGGTCTGGAAGCGGCTGAAGCCGATCGTGCGGGCAGCTTCCGTCTGGCCCGTCGGCCATCATCTCGTCCAGCGCCTTCTGCATGGCGGCATGAATGATGCCGTCGAGCGATCCCGACATGATCTGTTCGAAGGTGATGGAGGTGCGGCCGATCTTCGCCACATGCGAACGGATGGTAATCAGCGAGCCGGCTGTCGTTTCATGGCGATAGTCGATTTCGGTGCGCACGTCGGCCCACCCGGTCGCCGCTGCCTGGCTGCCATCCTGCCCGGCGATATGGCCGAGGAGCTGGAAACTGGCATCATCGAACATCGCCGCGTAGTGGCGCACATTCACGTGCCCCATCACGTCGCACATCCAGGGAGGGACGACACCGACGAAGGTGACGAGGGATTTGCTCATGGTTCCGTGGCCTCTATTAGGATCGCGAGACGCCATAGCGAAACGCGTGGCGAGAGGCAAACCGGTGGACGGGCCGATATTCGTTAGCCGCGCCCTTGGCCCTCCTGAACAAACCGACTATCTCAGGAAGACGGCGGCGGTTCCGCCACGGGGACAGGCATGCTGAGGGTGCAAAAGGTCAAGGTCGACGACATCTACGTGCCCACTGCGCGCAGGAAGACGCTGCATCCCGAGACGGTGCGGCATCTCGCCGAGGACATACTGGAGAACGGCATGAAGACGCCGATCCAGGTCCGCCACGACGGCAAGCGCCATGTACTCGTCGAAGGCCTGCATCGTCTGGAAGCAGCCAAGTGGCTCGGCGAGACCGAGATCGACGCTTATCTGGTCCAAGCCAAGCGCCACTGACGCGAGCGCGGTACGCAATTCTCCCAGCAACAATCTCCAGAGTTTTTTCGCTGGCCATGTCGAAACGAAGTAACCGCCCGTCGATTCCCGTTGGCCCAACGAGATGGCCAACGGTTTGTTTATGAAGCCTTCGCGCGACGGGGCAGCCTTAGATGCTTGATGCCGCTCATCTCGACGAAATTCGTCGCCGAGTCCCAGAGATAATCACCATAAAGAAACGGCTCGAAAGGTTCCGTGCCGCTCAGTGGCAACGGAGCGATCTCGGCATCGACGCGCGGCTCGTAGAAAAACGGGATCGAAAAACGCACCGTCTTCGGCGCAATCACCCGGTGCCGCGTCGCCCTGACGCGTCCGCCGGTCCAGCGCTCCAGCAACTGGCCGAAATTGACCGCCAGCGTGCCGTTGGCAGGCGGCACGTCGACCCACTCGCCGGCCAGGTTTTTTGCCTGCAGGCCGTCGACGCCGTCTTGCGCCAGTAAAGTCACGAAGCCTGAATCGGCATGTTCGCCGCCGATGATGGTGCGCGTTTCCCCCTTATGGACCACCGTGACCTGCGGGCCACCAGCATCGACGCCGGCATTGACGTCGCGCAGGGGATAGCGGATCAGGCGCAGCGTCGAGATGCCCTGTTCGAAATAGGCATCGAAGACCGTCTCCGGCAGGCCAAGCCCGCGGGCGATCGACCGCATCAGCGCGTTACCGACCGTCTCCATGGCGCGATAGTAGTCGGCCGCCTCGGCGCGCCAGCCGGGCAGCGCGCTTTCGGCCGGAAATGGTGTTGGCTCGCGCAATGGATCGTCGGAAGCCGAAACACGCGTCGGATCGGCAAGGTCAGGCCCCATGTCGATGCCTTCCTTGTAGGAAACGGCTCGCGGCTGCAGCGGGAACCAGCCGCGGTAGAAATTCTTCTTGGTGCGGTCGAAATTCCAGCGCAGCAGTTTCTGCTTCTCGGCATCGGGAAGCGTGAAGATGCGCAGCAATTGCCCGCGCCGGCGTCAGCCAGTCATCGCCGGGAAAATCGCGGACCGCCATGAAACCGATGCCCGAGGCGGCGGCCATGATCCGGGCGTCGGTTCGGTCGCGGGCGGGCGAGGGCGGACCGAACAGGTCCGCAATCCCGATGGTTTCGATATCTGGCGTCATGGCTTCCGTTCCACCCGCATCATCATAATCGATGACCTTGTATCAAAGCTTTTCAATTGACCCAATCGGTTCCGCCGCTAGCCTGTCGATTACTCTCTCCAAGACTGGATCAGGACGATGGCTGGATATCAGGGCGGGTGCTTGTGCGGAGCGGTGCGCTATCGTGCCGACGTCGATCCTGTCAACGAACGTATCTGCCATTGCCGGCTTTGCCAGAAAGCGATCGGCGCTGCCTTCAATGCGCGCGTGCTGTTTCGCATCGACGATGTGACGGTCGAAGGACCGCTGGCGACTGTGAACACCTCGCCGGATCTCAAGCGCGGCTTTTGTCCGAATTGCGGCACGACGATGTTTTCGCGGCGCGATTCCGCCGGCATCATCGGCATCACCACCGGATCGCTCGACGATCCTTCGCTGTTTCGGCCGCAGATGCATATCTGGACCGGCTCGAAGCAGCCTTGGCTGGTCCTTGACGACGGCCTGCCGCAATATGAAGACGCCCCGCCTCCGTAAGTACTTCCCCCTTCTCCCGTACGGAGAAGGACGAAGCCGTGCAGTCATGACAAAAAATTAATCCAAATCGTCACGCGATAGCCGGCAAAACGTCATTGGCGGGCCATCTTTGCGTCCTATCTATGCTGCGCGGGCCGGCATTCGAGGAGACGACGGATGAACGACAGCATCAGCACCCTGGACGAGCTTTTGAGCGATCCGATGGTCCTGCTTGTGATGGAGCGTGACCGTGTGCGCCCGGAACAGGTACGCATGCTGCTCGAACGGGTGCGCCGACCATCGGCCGAAGAACCTGTCGTTCCCCCGGCCCATGTGATCGCCAGGACCTGCCAGAAACCTTGGTTGTGCCCGTAATTGCTTGCCGTTCTATCCCATGAGAAAAAAGGCCGGCCTCTTGGGGCGGTCCCGGACGACGTACTTCGACGCACGGCGCCAGCTTACAAATCCGTAAATTGATTATCCGATCCATGACGGTAAGGCTTGCGCGGGACCGGCCGACGCCGGTAACACCTGCGCAAGCTAGATCTCTCACACACGGAACCCGACATGGCTGACATCTGCACTCAGGGCGTGGATACGGGCTTTGTCGGCCTGGGATATGCCAAGGTCGCCTTTCTCGGCCTCGTTCAGGGCATCACCGAATTGCTGCCGATTTCCTCGACCGCCCACATGCGCATCGTGCCGGCGGTGCTTGGCTGGCAGGATCCCGGCTCCGCCTTCTCCGCGGCCATGCAGCTTGCCGCGCTCGCCGCCGTCGTCAGTTATTTCTGGGGCGATGTCAGGGATCTCGTGTTCGGCTCGCTCGGGGCTCTCGTGCGGCGCGATTTCGCGGACCGCGACTTTCGGCTGGCTTCCTGGATCGTGCTGGCGACGATCCCGATCGTCATTGCCGGCGTGGCGCTGTCAGGCGTTCTCAATACCTGCAATTCGCCGCTGCGCAGCCTGAGCGTGATCGGATGGGCCTGCATCGTCATGGCGGTCCTGCTGGCGCTGGCCGAGATTTTCGCCCGCCACCGCCGCACCATGGGCGAAGCGTCGCTCACCGACGCGCTTCTGGTCGGCATCGCCCAGATCGGCGCGCTGATACCTGGCGTCTCACGCTCGGGCTCGACTTTGACGGCGGCATTGGGGCTCGGCTTCAAACGGGCCGAGGCGGCGCGCTTCTCGCTCCTGCTCGGGCTGCCGGCGATCGCGCTGGCCGGTCTGAAGGAACTGTGGGAACTGCACAAGGTTCACCTTGATGCCGATGGCTGGTCGGTTCTTGCCACGGGGCTGGTCGTCGCCTCGATCTCCGCCTTCTTCGCCATCTGGGGGTTGATGCGCGTGCTGGAACGGTTCTCCGCCTGGCCTTTCGTCATCTACCGTGGCCTGCTCGGCGTCGTCCTGTTGCTCGGCGTCGCGATGGGATGGCTGGCATAGCCCCGGAACCTGAACCTTGGTGTTGCGCCGTTGCAACCCGCCGAGGCCCATGCGGCGCCCGCAAAGATGTGATCAGCCGCGTTCATTGACTTCGGGACATAACCGCCCTTAACGTTCCGTTAATAAAAAAGCGATGGGCGGGGCCACATGGCATCCTCGACAGTTTGGCGCCGCAAGGCGAAGGGGCTGGGGCTGGCGGTTGCGCTGACCGCTTTCTGTTCGGCGGCGAGCTTCGCCTATTCCGCGCCCGCGTCCATGGTTGTCGGTGGCTCGACCTCTCAGCCGATCGGCCACTATGATTTTTGCAAGATCCATGTCGCGGAATGCTCCATCCGCTCACCCGATAACGCGCCCGAACATATGACCGGCAAGCTGCTGCACGAGATCACGGCGGTAAATCTCTCGGTCAACACGCGCGTCAAGCCGATGAGCGACCTCGACAATTACGGCAAGGAGGAATGGTGGGCCTATCCCGACAACGGCTTCGGTGATTGCGAGGACTACGCGCTGGAAAAGCGGCGCGAACTCAATAGGTTGGGCATTGCCATCGCCAATCTGATGATGACAGTGGTGCGCAAGCCCGACGGCGAGGGTCATGCCGTGCTGACAGTGCGCACCGACAAGGGTGACTTCATCCTCGACAACCTGACCGACAAGATCCGCCTCTGGAACCAGACCAGCTACCGCTACCTGAAAAGACAGGCGAGCGACAACACCGGGCACTGGGTTTCCATCCTTGGCGGCGACGAACAGCTGGTCAGCGCTGTCAAATAGTCTCCGCGGCGCTATGGCGCCCGCTAACGGACCATTCCTGCGTTCTGTTCAAGCCTTCCATTTTAGCGCCCGGCGGTGGTATCCACGTCGCTGGTTGGAGCTGGCAATCCGGTAGGCGCATGGATTTTCCGACACTTCTCAACACCGTCCCGCTGTTGGCGGCCTTCGCCAAGACCGCGCTGCCCCAGGCGATCGCCACGATGATGGCGTTCGGCCAATGGTTCGCAACGGTACCACCGTGCCGCGATTTTGCCTTTGAGGCGGCCAGCTATCTCGTCTGCGAGGTAGACCCGAAACGCTATTCGATCGAGCTGTTCTGGAAGGATCCAGCTGGTAAACCTTTTCAGTCGCTGCACAATCTCGATAATGCCCAGCACGCGGCCGGCCGCACCATGCTGTTTGCCATCAATGCCGGCATGTATCACCCCGACCTCAGGCCGGTCGGCCTCTATATCGAGCGAGGCCAGGAAATGGCTGATGTGAAGACGGGATCGGGAACTGGCAATTTTTCACTGCAGCCGAATGGCATCTTCTACATCAGCGGCGGCAAGGCCGCGGTCCGGGCGACAAGGGACTTCGTCAGGAAGCGGCCGCCCACCGACTATGCGACGCAATCCGGGCCGATGCTGGTGATCGACGGCCAGCTTCATCCGAAATTCCAGTCCGACAGCACCTCGCGCAAGACCCGCGACGGTGTCGGCGTGCGAAAGGACGGTGTCGCGGTCTTTGTCATTTCGAATGGTGCGGTGACGTTCCATGCATTCGCCCGGCTCTTTCGCGATGCGCTCGGCTGCGACAATGCGCTGTTCCTCGACGGCTCGATTTCAAGCCTGCTTGCCCCGGCAATCGGCCGCAACGACGATTACTGGAATCTGGGACCGATGATCGGCGTGTTCAGGAAGCGCGGCTAGGCTGGCGTTTGCCCCGGAGCTTGCCGGCGATCACCGCTATGATGACCAAGGCGATGGCTGCGATCACCGCCATGCCGAACAGGCTGGTCGCATCGAGTTCGGGGAGACTGCCGGCGCCCTTGGCGACCAGCCATCCCGGCGACAGCACGGCTGGAGCCCAGATGATCGCCGACAGGATGTTGGCGATCTGGAAGCGGCGCCGGTTCATGCCCATCATGCCCGCGACCAGCGGCACGGTAGCGCGGACCGGGCCGAAGAAGCGGCCGACGAAAACCGCCGCGAAGCCATAACGATGGAAGAACAGCCGCGCCCGGGCGATCTCGCGCCGGTAGCGATTGAGCGGCCATTTATGGACGACACCGCGTCCGAGCCATTTGCCAAGGAAATAGGAGACGGTGTCGCCGAGCGCCGCACCGACCATCGCTGCGAGAAGAACGGGCAAAGGCTGGACGATGCCTGCGCCCACCAGGCCGCCGACGATGACCAGGACCGTGGTGCCGGGCAGGAGGATGCCGACCAGCACCAGCGACTCGCCGAACGCCAGCAGCCCGACCACGACGCCGGCCCAGGCCTGATGGTTTTCAATGAAACAAACGCTCTGGTCGATGAACGACTGCACGCAAGCTCCCTGATAAAAAGCATCTCTCAGCTGCCGCTGTCGAGCAGGCTCCTGAGTTCGTCGAGCTTGTCGTTGACGAGCCAGCCGTAATAATTTTCCACCGGCAGCTTGCGGCCCTTGCCACTGGCGACTGCCACGCGCAGGTCGGCTGCCCGCTGCCGGGGTTGGCCGACATTGTAGAGCATGGCCGTGACGCCCGGATTGCCCGATATGTCGAAGCCCTCTTGTTTGTAAGCGTCGATGGCGTCGCGCACGATCGCCGCGATGTAGACGATGCTGCGATCCGGATCCATGACATCACGATAGATCGCCTGCGGACGATCTGGCGTCAGTCTGTCATAGCCGCTCACCCTGTTGACCAGGTCGGTCACTTCCAGCGCGGTCAACGGGCTGATCTGGCCAAGGCCGAATGTCTGGCCGGCGAAGAAGAGCTGGAAGAACGCCTGCTGGAAGGTCATGGCCTCGTAGGTGACGCCATCGACGCTCTTGCCACGGAAATGTTCTACCCAGACCCTGTCGCGGCAACTCCACAGGGCGGCACTGTCTTTGGCCTCGGCGCAGGCCGCGAACTCCGGCCGCTGGACAAAGGTCTGCACCGGCACGCCCTTGTAGCGGAAGGCAAAGTCGAGGCCGGAATAGGACAGTGCCTTCACATAGTAGGTCTGTACCGAGCCGACGGCGGTGACGTTGTAGGTATGTTCGCCGACAAGCGCGCCGACGATATGGATAGGATCGATATCGTAGGCGGCCGCCACCTGCTTGATGTGCGCCACCAGTTTCTTCTCGTGCTTCAGCAGCGCGACGATCTTCTCGTATTTTCCGGGTAGGTGGTCTTGAAGGCGCGCGTTCGCGTCGCGGATGCATCCGGGATTGGCGGTTGCGTTTCGGAGCGATTGCCGGATGGAACGACGACCAGCCCGCCGGCATGCGCCGTCTCCACCATGAGCGCGCCACTCCAGGAGAGGGCCGCGAGCAGGAGGACCAGGAGAAATCGCTGCAACGCAATCATCGGGCGCCTTTTTTGGGCTCTCGGGGAACGTCGCCGGAGACGCCGCATACTGCTCTCAACAGCCACATCATGGCGCTGTCAAGGCTTGGGCCGCCATTGACGGCGGATGTCTGAAACGGGTCACAGGTTTGGTAAAAAACTTGATTCAAACTTTATTGGTAATTTCTCGTTCATAACTGAGCCTGGTTGTCCGTCGGCCGTCGCCTTCGGTCTGTTGCGTTTCGAGTACAGGTCCAGATGCGGTTACCAGGCGTCATCAGTTTCGTGATCGCATCACTGTGCCTTGCCGGCTGCTCGTCGACATCGGGCATGGATGCGCTCGACGTGCAGAAGCCGTCGAACGAGACCACCAGTTCGGTGGTGCGGCCAAGCGCGCCGATCGCATCCGTCCCCGTCACCAAGGTCAACAATGCGCGCAAGCGCACTGAGCCCGCGCCCGTGGACGACACTGTTCGCCCCTTTGGCCTTGCGGAGGAGGAAACGGTGGCGTTTCCGGCGCCCGAATTGCCCGACAGCGTCGATCCGCCGGTCGAGCCGGCAGCCCTGGTCTCGCCTCCGAAACTTTTGTCGCGGGCAGCCCCGCCCATGCTTGCCGGGCCGATCACGCGCTATGGCTTTCGCGATGCCAAACCGATCAATTTCGGCCGCTCCTCGCCCCGGCATCTTGCCGTGCACGGGGTCGACGTGTCGCGCTGGCAAGGGAATGTGAACTGGGAAAAGCTGCGCGCCCAGGGCGCCAACTTCGCCTACATCAAGGCGACCGATGGCGGCGACCATCTTGATCCGATGTTCACCAGGAACTGGCGCGGCGCCGACGCGGCCGGGCTGAAGCGCGGCGCCTACCACTTCTTCTACTGGTGCCGAACCGCCGGCGAGCAGGCCGACTGGTTTATCCGCAACGTGCCGAAGGTCGAAGGCGCCTTGCCGCCGGTGATCGATGTCGAGTGGAACGGCGACTCCAGCTGCCAGCGGCGGCCGTCGCGCGAAAAGGTCCTGGAGAAGATGCAGGTGTTCATGGACAAGCTGGAGCGTCACTATGGCCAGCGTCCGATCATCTACACCGCGCCGGATTTCTATCGCGACAATCTGCAGGGCGCCTTTCTCGACTATCCGTTCTGGCTGCGCGCGGTGGCGAGACATCCGTCAAAGGTCTATCGCGACCGCAAGTGGCTGTTCTGGCAATATTCCGGCTCCGGCCTGTCGCATGGCGTCACCGGCCGCATCGACCTCAACGTTTTCCATGGCGACGAGCGTCAATGGCGCGCCTGGGCCGGCGGTCGGCAGATGATGGCGGACGCGGAGTAGGGTTCGCGTCGCCGTTCATTCCCGTTCCGGCCAGCTATTGGAACTGGTTGCTCCCGCCATTCCTTTCCTCGCTCAGCCGCAGCTTCATCCTCAAGCTCATGATCTCGGCAATCGCGGCATCGATCATGGTGAGAAGCGTAAGCGTGTCGTGCTGGGTTGGATCGGCTCTGACATAGGCGAGCTGATTCACGATATCGGTGTCGTCGGATTCGTCGCTCATGCGCATCGTCCCGGCTGTTGTCTTTCGGGATTTCTCGGTCCGATCGGATCGATCGTCAAATTGCTCCTTTATCACTTCCTCGTGTGGATGGTCTTCGCGTTTCGTTCGGCCTTAGCGTGTCTGAGGGATAATTCTTGTTCCGGCCCGATAACTGGATATCAAGGCGGCTTGATCGGATCGCCCCGCCCGACATCGACCAGGTTCAACTCGGCCAGAAGGCGGTTCTTCGCCTTTCCGCTTCAATCAGCGCACCACGCCGAAATCAACGGAAAGGTGTCTCGCATCTCAGCTGATCTGACGATGAACGAGCGCCGGCGAGATTTGTCTTCTAGCTGATTAGGCCGAGCTTCTCGCGCAGCTGCAACCATGGGGCGCTACCTACAGCGCGCTCTTGCGACGCCGACCCTTCCGCTCGGCCGTCATTTCGGGTGCAGGCTCGATGATGTCGCCAGCCACGACGGCGCGCGTGCGCTGCAGCATTGCGGGGATTTCCCGAGCAGGGAGCGGCCGACTGAGCAGGAAACCCTGTGCCTCGGTGCAGCCTTCTCTTCGTACCCGCTCGAGCTGTTCCGCTGTCTCGACCCCTTCGGCGGTGGTCTGTATCCCGAGGCTGTTGCCAAGGCTCGTGACGGCCCGGATGATGGCAACCGAGCTGTCGACGTCATCGGCATCCCTGACGAAGGACTGGTCGATCTTGATCTTGTCGAACGGGAAAGAGCGCAGGTAGCTCAAGCTCGAGTATCCCGTTCCGAAGTCGTCCATCGCAATATGCACCCCAAGTATGTGGATCTGCTGCAGCAGCGCGAGAGTCGCCGGGCTGTTGGCCAGCAGCACCGTCTCGGTGATCTCAAGCTCAAGCTGACTCGCGGGCAGCCCCGAGGCATCCAGTGCCTCGACGATCGTCGAAAGCAAGCGCGTGCTGCGAAACTGCGTCGGCGACAGGTTGACGGCAACCTTGATGCCTTTGGGCCAGCCTGCTGCGTCGAGACACGCTTGCTTGATCACCCAGTCGCCGATCGGGACGATGAGGCCGATCTCCTCGGCCAGGGGAATGAACTCTGCCGGAGAGACGATGCCACGCTTCGGGTGATGCCAGCGCAGCAGCGCTTCGAAGCAGCTGACCTCGCCGCGGCCGATATTGAGGAGCGGTTGGTAATAGATCTCGAACTGCTCCCGTCCCACCGCCTCGCGCAGATCGAGTTCGAGAAACCGCCGCGCCTGCATGCGGGCATCCATTTCCGGCTCGAAGAACCTATATGTTCTGCGTCCGTCCGCCTTTGCCCGGTAGAGCGCCATGTCGCCGTTCTTGAGCAGCTCGTCGGCGTTCTCGCCATCGTCCGGCGCAATCGAAATGCCGACGCTGGCGCTGATCATAACCCCGTGTCCATCGACGATGTAAGGCGCGCTCAGCGCGTCTATGACCCTTTGAGCAAGGGCAGTGGCCTCGACCGGCTGATCGGTCCCCTTTTGAATGATCACGAACTCGTCGCCACCGAGCCTGGCTACCGTGTCGCCTTCACGGAGGACGCGCCTCAGCCTGGCGGCGACCTCCTTCAGCAGGGCGTCACCAATCGGATGCCCCAGCGTGTCGTTGACCGTTTTGAAATGATCGAGATCAAGGCAAAGGACGGCGACCTTGCCGTTCTGCCGGCTCATCTCGATCAGAGCTTCCTCGGCGCGTTCGTGGAACAATGTACGGTTCGGAAGATCGGTAAGCCCGTCGTGGCGGGCCATGTGCGAGATGCGGGCCTCGCTACGCCGCAAGTCGGTCACGTCGTGGTGCGTGGCAAGCCATCCGCCGCCTGGCAGCGGCTGGTGGATGAGGTCGATTGTGCGCCCGTCCCGGAGTTCGACGAGGCTCACGACGCGCTCGGCACGGTCGATCGTCGCCGAGAGTTCTTCCAGATATTTTTCCGGCTCCAGGCCGACATAGAGCCCCGCGGCGATCCGGAACTGCTTCAAATCGGCCCAATGCGAGCCTGGACGGGTCAGGGTCTCCGGCAAGTGATAGAGGTCAGCGTAGGTCTGGTTGCAAAAAACCAGCCGCCGCTCGGCATCGAACATGCACAGACCCACCGGCATGTTTGCTGCCGCTGCGGCCAGATGCTGCCGTTCCAGCTCCGCCTCGCGGGCCAAGGCATCACTGCGCTCCAGGCTGGCACGGTAGCCGGCAAAGGCCGAGAACAACACCCCAATCTCGTCCCGGCGATCCCTTTTGGGTGCAACGAGGGTTGAGCGACGGTCACCCAGTGTTAGGCGATGCATCGCCTCGCTCACCGTGAGGATCGGCTTGCTGACATTGTGTCGAATCCAGGCGACAAGCCCGCCGAGGCACACGGCAGCAAAGGCAATCGCGGCCCAGGTCAGCCGCTGCGCGATGGTGTAGGTGCGATCCGCCATGGCTGCGACAGCGGTGCTGCGCTGATTGGTGAGGGCCAGCAAGCCGTCCAGCCGCTGCGCCGCCTCGGCGACGGTTGGCAGCGATACCGTCTCGAACTCTTTAAGGGCCTTTGTTCGCCCCTCTGTTTCCAGGAGCGGGAAAATGGATGTCAGGGAGTCTTGATAGGCCGTCCACAGATAAACGAACTGATCGAACAGTTCCTGCTCGGCGCGCGATCCGGCGCTTCTACGGTAGGCACGCCGACCCCTCAGAATCTCGTCGCTCTCCCTCGCCATCTCGTCATCGATGCGCAGCAGCTGTCGGGTATCGTCGGTGCGCATGCGCAGCGTCGCATAGAGCTGATGTTCCGCGAGATTGCGCTTCATCTCCTCCACGACCTGGACCTGCGGCAACCAAACGCCTGTGATCTCACCTGTGATTTCATTGAGAGATCGCAGCTGACCCACCCCAAATAGCCCTACTGCCATGACGCACAACAACGCCAGACCAAAGCCCAGCGAGAGCTTGGTCCTGACGCTAACATCCTTCAATGGCTTCAGGTAAAACATTGGTGTAATTAGACCAATCCCGCGCCATACGATGATTACGCGGGAAGTTTAGACCGCTTTTCGTAATATAGCGCCAAACGTATTAAGGTTGAATTAAGATGGGCCTTAGCGATATTATCCGCTTACAGCAGGTAAAAGCAGCTCAGCTACTTTCTTCAACTATCGAGGGCGTCGAGCGCAGGCTTTCCTGCCAGATCTCGCGATCATGGACGAGGCGGAAAGGACAATGCTTTCCTGTTGCTTCGAGGTTTGCGCCCAATAACCGAGAGAATACAAAGAGATGCAGGATGGCGCGCAATTGCGAGATGAGCGTATTCCCAGCGTTGCCGGAGCCTTTCCCATTGCCCTGGCTGGGTTGTCCAGTTTGAGATCGCGACATTGGTCGGCTGGACCCACAAGAGGAACACGATCAGTCCGCACCCGATCAGCGCCGCGGAGACCAGTGCGCCTAAGGCCGCCCGGCGTTTCGTTCGCAGCAACAGGACAGCGAGTATTGCGTCAAGGATGATCTTTGCGGTGATGGGCGGGCCGAACAGCGCCCAGCCGAGCTACATTTGCTGTGCGCCGAAATAGGCTGCCCGATCCATCGCGAGCTTGTGCGGCATCTCTAAAAGATGCGCGCCGCTCGGGATGAGCAGGATGGCTCCCACCCAAAGCGAGATAAGGACCATTGCTCTCATCGTCGACCTCCGATCGCGGCCAGCTTGCTACCTGACATTCCGCGCTAACGATCGATTTCTCCAAACACGATGTCGAGCGAGCCGATGATTGCCGACACGTCGGCGATCATGTGGCCTCTGGACAGGAAATCCATCGCCTGCAGGTGGGCAAAGGATGGGGCCCGAATTTTGCATCGATACGGGACATTGCCGCCATCTGAAATCAGATAGACGCCGAACTCGCCCTTTGGTGCTTCGACAGCCGCATATACCTCTCCAGTGGGGACACGGATGCCTTCGGTGTAGAGTTTGAAATGGTGGATAGTCGCTTCCATGGAGCGCTTCATTTCGGAACGGTTTGGCGGCGTGATCTTTTGATTGGGTATCGCGACTGGTCCTTGGCCCGCCGGCAGCCGTAACTTTTCCAAACACTGCTTGATGATCCGGACGGATTGGCGCATTTCCTCCATTCGAACCAGATAGCGGTCGTAGCAATCCCCGTTCTTGCCGACGGGAATGTCGAAATCCATCTCGGGATAGCATTCGTAGGGCTGGGCCTTGCGCAAATCCCAGGCGGCTCCGGAACCGCGCACCATCACGCCTGAAAAGCCCCATGCCCAGGCGTCGTCAAGACCGATCGTTCCGATGTCAACGTTTCGCTGCTTGAAAATCCGGTTGCCAGTCAGCAGTTCATCGAGATTGTCGCAGACCTTGAGGAAAGGGTCACAAAAATTCCAAATGTCGTCGAGAAGTCCCGGTGGCAGATCCTGATGCACGCCGCCAACCCTGAAATAGTTGGCGTGCATCCGGGCGCCGGAAGCACGCTCGTAGAAGACCATCAGCTTCTCACGCTCGGCGAAGCCCCACAGCGGCGGCGTCAGAGCGCCGATGTCCATTGCTTGCGTCGTGACGTTGAGGAGGTGCGACAGCAGCCGCCCGATTTCGCAGAAAAGGACGCGAATGAGCTGCCCGCGTCGCGGGACCGATATCTGGAGCAATTTCTCAGCCGCAAGGCAGAAGGCGTGCTCCTGATTCATCGGGGCGACATAGTCGAGCCGATCAAAGTAGGGGAGTGCCTGAAGATAGTTCTTGTGCTCGATCAGTTTTTCCGTGCCGCGGTGCAGCAGTCCGATATGCGGATCGACTCGCTCGACCACTTCGCCGTCGAGTTCGAGCACAAGCCGCAGGACGCCATGCGCTGCCGGGTGTTGCGGCCCAAAGTTGATGGTGAAATTACGAACCTTCGCTTCAGTCACGGAGCCCTCGGCGTTCAGGATTAGCCGCTCAATTGGCGTGACGATTTCTGGAAGTACGAACTGAAACGGGAAGAACGCTTGGGGGTTCCATGGATTTGCGTCTGTGGAGTGATCCCTGTGGCGCATTCAACTCATGGGAAGCATTTAACGACTGGGATGCGCACGGAGACCATATTGAGGAAATCGAGGATTGGATCTGGCCTCGCGATATCTCGGTAGAACTGCCCGCCAGGCTCCGGGGAAGCAGAGGGTTGTCCGTGACGTGTCCCATTCGCTCCGGTCAGGTCTTCCGCGCACGCGTTTCGGCGGCCTTCCGTGCCGCGGCCGAACGACCGGACGGGCCCTTCGTCTCGCCTGCCTTCTTCGCCGCAGCCGAGCGTTCTTCTGCCGTCCGGTGTGATGCCGCGCGCTTGGTCTGCCGTGAGAGAGCCTCATGCGATGTCGTGTTCTTCGGTTCGTGTTCGAGGACCTCGGACACAGCCTTCGAGACCTTCGGGCGGCGCTTCGGCGTGCGCTCGCCCTGGCCGACTTCATAGGCGTATTCGGCGCTCTTGCGCGTGCTCTCCTTGACCTTGCCTTTCTTGGGCGGCGGCAGATCAACACCAGCGCGACGTGCTTCCGATAGGCCGATGGCGATCGCCTGCTTGGTCGAGCGCGCGCCATGCTCGCCGCGCCGGACCTTTTCGATCTCCTCATGAACGAACTCACCAGCCTGGGTGCTCGGCGACTTGCCTTGGCGCTTGTCCTTTCGCGCCTTCTCGATGGTCTTTTTGTCTGGCATTGCATTGCTCCTTCCTGGCAACCGTTCGAACAGTGGCGGTGCGTCGCCATCAAGACCGCTGGATCACGCACGCCGCGCCATTTGGGTTGGGTTTTCCACCATGTGCCGCCGGGCGCGGGTGAAATCGGCAATGTCGAGCATGACCCGGTCCTCAGTACGGCTGGCTATGGAGGCCGCCGAGCGCGAAATGCCTGTCAGCGCCTGCCCTGCCGACCCGTCCTCGACGTTCACGGCCACGTCGCCCAGTCTCCCTGTTTTTCGGATCGAAAAAAACGGAGCGGTAACCCTTCAGGCAATTCGCCGGCCCGCTAAGTCCAAAGAACGACCCGACAGTGCGAAGAGTTCCTGCGTCGGAACGATGATGGATGCGACACGTTCGCCCAGAAGTCTTGCACGCGGTTCGCAAAGGAGACTGGCGGAGACGGAGATGCGTATGCCACCTTGGCGAGTATCGCGAACAACCTCGCCGCCATTATCCTGTTCCGGTTGGTTGCAACGGGGTTCCTCCTGTTCGGCACACTGTTCTGGCCGCAGCGCTAAGCCCGTATGGTGATCCTTCCGTCTGTCGATCACACGACGACCGCAGGAATTGAACGAGCCCCTTCGCGCATCAATCTTCCAGACCGATTTGGCCGCACGCTTCTCACCCGTGTCGGCAAGCTGGAACTGCGGGTTCCGCAGGACCGGCAGGGGCGCTTCGGTTCCCTGGGCATTTGCTGGGGAAGGAACTAGAGCAGAATCTGATCACTCTGGCTCGTAACCTGCGGCGCTGAAGTAGTTTGTGCATTGCTCGGCGGTGAAGCG